>NZ_LEKE01000016.1:0-4157 GCF_001029585.1 Rhodococcus sp. ARP2
CGCCACGTACGTGGCGTGGTGCTTGCTGTGGTGCAGTTCCATGATCTCGCCGGAGATGTGCGGTTCGAGTGCGGCGTAGTCGTAGTCCAGCTCGGGGAGAACGTATTCAGTCATGTGACATGCCTTCCTTTGAGGAAATGTTGTGAGACGAGAGATTTCGATAGGTTCGATCGTGATAGACGAGCGGCGCTGACACGTGCTGCGGATCGATGACGTCGACGACGCGCGCGGTGACAATCACTGCGGAGCCACACGTCGTGGCATTCAAGGGAACCGCCCGCAAGGCGTGGCCCGTGCCGTGCAGGAATGGTTCACCCGTCGACAGAAACGACCAGCGCATGTCGTCTCCGAAGCGCACAGCGCCGCGGGTCGCGAACGTGGCCGCCAGTCGCTCGTTCGCCGAATTTGCCAGGTGAACAACAAAACTGCTTGCGGAAGCAATGACGCTCGCAGAACCACGCAACGACTGCAGTGAGAACGCCAGAACTGCCGGATCGGCGCTGATCGAGATCACCGAAGACGACGTGATGCCGGCCGGGCCGTCATCGCCCGTCGCGGTGATGATCGAGACGCCGGCGGGATGATTTCGGAATGCCTCGACGAATGCGCTTCGGATGGACGGCGCCGAATCAACAGCGACATCCGAAACAGGTTGGGTGCCAACCAATTTTGTCGTCACACTTAGCACCTCTTCTGACTCGGGTTTTGCTGTCGTTGCACTGTCTTGTGCAATACCGACGTTAAAACCTCGAGTGCAGTTGAGGTCAAGGTGCTGTGGCGGACCTCACCGTCCGAGCTTGGCTGCCAGACGTTCCATGTATCCGACCACCTCTTCGGGGCTCTTGTCCGGAGTGCCGAACATCGCCTCCGTGACACCGATATCTGCCCAGTGGGCGAGCTTCTCCGGATCGGGTTTGCCTGCCAGGACGGTTATTTCAGGCTCGCCGACTCTACCTGCTTCGGCCCAGATCTTTCGGAGCAGTTCCACGTTTCCGTCGATCTCCTGCTCGATCGGTGTGGTGATCCACCCGTCGGCAGACTTTGCGATCCACTTGAAAGTCTTCTCGTTGCCGCCGCCGCCCAACATGATGGGAGGACGGGGCTTCTGAACGGGCTTGGGCCAGGCCCAACTAGGCCCGTACTTCACGAATTGGCCGTCGTACGAAGCTTCTTCCTTCGACCACAGTTCACCCATGGCTTCGAGATACTCCCGGAGTGCGGTCCGGCGTTTGTTGGGCGGTACGCCGTGGTCGGCGAGTTCCTCTGCATTCCAGCCGAATCCGACGCCGAAAACCACGCGTCCGCCGGAAAGATGGTCCAGCGATGCGATGGTTTTCGCGAGAGTGATCGGATCGTGCTCGAGCGGGAGGGCCACCGAGGTGCCCAATCGGATGGTGCTCGTGACCGACGCGGCGGTGCCGAGGGCAACCCAGGGGTCCAGTGTGCGCATGTAACGGTCGTCGGGCAATTCTGCCGACTGGGTTCCGGGGTGATCGGAATCCCTCGATACGGGGATGTGAGTGTGCTCCGGAACGTAGAAGGCGTCGAATCCATTCGCCTCCGCAGCCTTTGCTGCATCGGCAGGGCGGATGCCGCGATCACTGGTGAACAGGCTGAGTCCGTAGCGCACTGGTTCTCCTTCGATGGTCCGTCGAAAAACTGTAACCTGTTGCATCTTCGTTCGGATAGGTTTCCAGCCCAGTAAATCGATTGCCGACGTGACCGGGGGCGTGGTGAACTCGGGCGGAGTTGTTGTGGGCCGAGAGGTGGATGCAGTAGAGATGGATGCAGCGGAGATGAATCGGTTGTCGTGGAATGCGGCGACCGTCGCTCACAACAGTCACAAAGGTGACCAAGCACAATTCTTTCGCAACGGCGGGTCGACCTTGTTTCCGGAGGAAGTGGCGCTGCTCGGCGAGATCGACGGCTCCTCGATTCTTCATCTGCAGTGCAATTCCGGTCAGGATTCGTTGAGTTTGGCTGCTCTCGGTGCCGCGGTGACCGGCGTCGACATCTCGGATTCCGCGATCGACTTCGCGCGAACATTGTCTGCGGAATCCGGCATTGCCGCTGATTTCGAGCGAGCGGATGTATCTGCGTGGCTCCGAGATGCCGGCGCTACCGGGAGGAAGTTCGATCGAGTCTTCTCTTCGTACGGAACGGTGATCTGGTTACCCGATCTCGACGAGTGGGCCGAGGGGATTGCCGGTGTTCTGGCGCCGAACGGTCGATTCGTTCTGGTGGAGTTTCATCCGTTTGCCATGTGTTTCGACGAGAAGTGGTCGCTGACATACCCGTACGGAGGCGGGACTCCCGTGACCGAACCCGGTGGCGTTGGCGACTACGTGGCAGATTCAGCCGATCTCGTCTTGCCGGGCGCTCAGGGAGACGGAGTCGAGAACTTCGAAAATCCCTTCCCTTCATGTGAATTCAACTGGTCCATCGCCGAGGTGCTCGGCGCCCTGCGGCGTGCCGGATTGACGCTCGAGTCCTTCGACGAGTACCCGTACGCCAACGGTTGGCAAGGATTCGAGGAGATGGCAGAACTCGGCGGCAAGCGTTGGGGAGTCCCGGCCGGACGACCAGAGATACCGCTGATGTATTCGCTGTCTGTTCGCTTGGCCGACTGACGCCTATTTCCCCCGCATTTGCGGGTAATTGCAGACACAGGTAGTAATTACCCCCATGCCCACGACGCCACTGACACGACGCATCGCCGTCGACCTGTGCCGTCTTGGTGCCAACTGCTGTTGCTGTTGATTCCTTCCGACTCTCCTGAGTGAGAACGGCGCCGCTCTGTGCGCCTTCGCCCCTGCATGTGCGCTCGTTGCTGCATGTGTGCCGGAATTTTCCGTACGTCGAGGAAGAACAGCGATGTCGACTCCTGTCGAAGCAATAGAACCAACACCAGTCGCGGAACCGAACCGTGAGCCGCGTCGGCCGTGGACTTCGAGTGTGACCACTGTCGGACTGCCGGTGCTCTCAGTGATCGCATTCTTGGCCGTGTGGCAGGTCGCCGCGGCGAGCGGCACCTGGAGTGAGACCTTCGTGCCCTTTCCGAGCACGGTCTGGCATGCCTTCGTCAACACGATGACCACGCACGACGGAGTGCGTGGCTACCAGGGGTATTTGCTCTGGGAGCACCTCTACATGACGCTGCGACGGGTGCTGGTCGGTGTGATCATCGGCGTCGGATTGGGCGTGATCCTAGGTTTGGCAATGGGATCGGTGACATGGCTGCGGAGCCTGCTCGAACCGTGGTTGACCTTCCTGCGGGCACTGCCGCCCTTGGCGTACTTCTTCCTGCTGGTGATCTGGCTGGGAATCGACGAGGCGCCGAAGATCACGCTTCTGGCGTTGGCTGCGCTACCGCCGGCAGC
The DNA here is from genome assembly GCF_001029585.1 of Rhodococcus sp. ARP2. NCBI lineage: Bacteria > Bacillati > Actinomycetota > Actinomycetes > Mycobacteriales > Nocardiaceae > Rhodococcus > Rhodococcus sp. ARP2. The sequence goes on from NZ_LEKE01000016.1 coordinate 3,381, forward strand.
AGTGGCCACCACAGCTGCTGTTGTCGCGGCACCCGTCGGGCTGGTCGAAGCTGCCAGGGCGCTGGGAGCCTCACGGGCACAAGTGATCCGAGACGTGGTTGTCCCGTCGGCGCTGCCTGAAACTTTCACGGGCATTCGCTTGTCGGTGGGTATGGCGTACTCGTCAGTTGTCGCGGCCGAATTGTTCAACGGCATCCCCGGAATCGGCGGAATGGTCAAGGATGCAAGCAATTACAACAACACTCCGGTAGTGCTGGTGGGGATCTTCGCCATCGGATTCTCCGGTTTGATCATCGACGGACTGTTGCGGGCTGCTGAGCGCCGCGCCGTTCCCTGGAGGGGAAAAGTATGACCGACAATAAGAAATATGGCAGCATTTCCGAGCCCAGCGGCAATCTGAAGCGCAACAGCAATCCGAACCGCAACGAGGGAAGGGCTTCCCGGACGGCGTTCACGGTGCTGATCGGCGTTCTTGCCCTTGTTCTCGGTGCGTGCTCGGTGGATCATTCGGGCCAGGATTCGTCCAAGGAAACGATCCGTATCGCTTACCAGTCGTTCCCGAGCGGCGACTTGATAGTCAAGAACAATCGCTGGCTCGAAGACGCACTGCCCGAGTACAACGTGAAGTGGACGAAGTTCGATTCGGGAGCCGACATCAACACCGCCTTCATCGCCGGTGAAATCGATTTCGGCGCAATCGGTTCGAGTCCGGTTGCTCGTGGCCTCTCGGCACCGCTGAACATTCCGTACCAGGTCGCGTTTGTTCTCGACGTGGCC
>NZ_LEKE01000015.1:0-4058 GCF_001029585.1 Rhodococcus sp. ARP2
TCCTGTACTCGCCTGGCAAGGGCGGGAGCGCGCAAGTACGCATCGACGTCACCGGCCCGAGCGGCACGACAAGCGCAACAATCGTCGACCCGCAGGGCCAAGCTCACCTCACCGCGGTGGGCGGCGCGCTTGCCGTCAGACAAGCCTTGGCCGACGATGCCCAGCCTGGAGTCGCTTTCCCCGAGTCGCTTCCGAACCCGCGCCGCACCGTCTCCGAGTTGGAGAGCTTCGGGGTGGCAGTATTGCGGGCATGACCCCCTCCAAGGGCGCCGCCCGCGCGGAAGCACTTCTCGACGCAGCAGAACAGGTCCTCGCCACACAGGGCAATGCCAACTCGGCGATGCGCGATTTCGCAGCCGCAGCCGGAGTGCGGGTGGGGCACCTTCAGCACTACTATCCCACCCGTGCAGATCTCATCCGCGCAGTCATGTCACGGGCATTGACCCGCTCACTGGATCGCCTTGCCGTCGTCACGGATACGGATCAGAGTCTTTCCCGTGAGGAATCCGAACACTTCATCGGAGTCCTGCTCGGAGAACAAGACAACCAGGCCACGGTGCGTCTGTACGTCGAAGTATGGGCCATTGCGGCGGCGGACCAAGAAGTGGCGGTCGTGGTTCGAGACTTCTACGCGCAGTACATCGCACACGTAGAGCGCGCTGTTGCGTGTGCACAACCGGATCTGGATGCGGCGGACCTGGGCGCGGCAGCGCAGACCATCGTGAGCCTACTCGAGGGTTCCGCAATTCTCCGATCGGGAATCACCGGCCGAAAGTCCGAGGCTTCGGACCGAAAGCTCGTGGACACACTGCAGTACCTGATTCACGGGTCCTGACTCGGACGTATCGTAAAGCCCATGAGCGTTGCAAACGAATGGAGCCGAATCGAAGCGTGGTGCCGTACACACGCACCGGTGACGGCTGCAGCGTTTCAGCCAGGGCTCGGTGACGCCGTTATCGAGGAATTCGAAGCGTCGACCGGCGTCACGTGGCCCCACGAACTTCGCGAGCTGTATCGGGTGCACAACGGCAGCCTGACCCACGACGACCGGACCGGGCTCTTTCTCGGCAGCGTGCTTCCCGACAAGTTCTTCTACCCCATCGACGTCGCAACCGAAGTTCGACTCACTCTGCTCGAAACGTGGGACGAGACGATCTACGAGAATCCGGACCTCTACGCCGAGGACGAGATGGATCGACACGATCAACGCGACGCAGGCACTACCGCAACCATGTTCATCCCCTCGTTCGTTCCCTTTGCCGGGCTGGACGAGTACCACTACTTCGTGGACACACGCAACGGCGCACTCCATCATTGTGTGACCGAGTATGCGTCGGACGCCACTGACAACGGCGGTCCGATCTGGGCGTCCATCTCGGTCATGTTGGGCGCCCATGCCGCAGCGCTGGAAACAGGATCCACGATCGGAGTGTGGAAACCCGTTGTCAGCAAGGGTGTTCTGGAATGGGAAGTCGACGCATGACACCCAAGCAGGATCCGACCCGTCGTACCCTCGCCGACGGGCGTCAGATCTTCTACTTCGACGATGCCGGCCGTACCCGCGCCCACTCTGCGCGAGATTCCCGCGAATTGCCGGCAATCGACCACTCGTCTCGGATGAGGTTCGACGTTCTCACCGGGGAGTGGATCACCATGGCCTCGCATCGCATGACACGGACACATCTCCCCTCCGCCGCCGAATGCCCGTTGTGCCCGACCAACGAAACACGCACGCCCACAGAGATACCCGACGGAGACTACGACGTCGCGGTGTTCGAGAATCGGTTTCCGAGCTTTGCCGCGGCGCCCGAGGAAGCCATTGACGGTCCCGGAGACGGTGTGGGCGATCGCCCAGCTGTCGGCCACTGCGAAGTGATGTGTTTCTCGAGCGATCACACGGCGTCCGTCGGCGAGCTTCCACTCGAACGCATGCGTACGATTGTGGGTGCATGGATTTCTCGGACCGAAGAGTTGTCGGCGGATCCGGTTGTGGAACAGGTGTTCTGCTTCGAGAACCGCGGCGAAGAAATCGGGGTGACACTCACCCATCCACACGGACAGATCTACGCATACCCGTATGTCACGTCACGCACCCGATCGATGTTGACGCAGGCGGACAAACACTTCGAGCGCACCGGTCGCTCACTGCTCGCCGATGTTCTGGCGTTCGAGCGCGAGGACGGGACCCGGTTGATCTACGACGGCGACCACTGGAGCGCCTACGTCCCGACCGCCGCACGATGGCCCATCGAGATTCACCTGGCACCGCACCGAGACGTCCCGGACCTTCCCTCGTTGAACGACCAAGAGCGCGAAGAGCTTGCGGTCGTTTACCAAGATCTCCTGCGCCGTATCGATCGCTTCTATCCGGGCGTCGATCGGGTACCGTACATCGCGGCCTGGCACCAAGCTCCCGTCCGCATCGACCGACCTCTGGGTCGACTGCATCTTCAGCTGTTCTCGATCTTGCGCGCACCAGGCAAGCTCAAATACCTCGCCGGGTCCGAGTCCGCCATGGGCGCCTGGGTGAACGACACCATTCCCGAGGCAGTCGCGGCCCGCCTACGGGAGTTGAAATAGTGGAAACCGTCTCGAAACAATCTGTGCTCCAACAGTTTCGCGACGCCTATGGCTATCCGGCAACCGGAGCCTGGGCGGCACCCGGTCGAGTCAACCTGATCGGTGAACACACGGACTACAACGGTGGATTGTGCCTACCGGTCGCTCTCGAGCAGCGAACGCTGGTTGCCGTCGCACTGCGCACCGACGGGGTCGTCCGCGTGCACAGTCGGCAATCCGACGAGACATACACCGGGCCCCTCGGCGACATCGCAGCAGGATGGGCCGCCTACCCCACAGCCGTTCTGTGGTCTCTTGCGCGCCGAGGCCTCCCGCTCGGAGGAATCGATCTGGCAGTCGACTCGTCGGTACCGGTCGGGGCCGGGCTGTCGAGTTCCGCTGCCCTCACCTGTTCGGTTGCGTTGGCCGTCAATGAACTTCACGATTCACCATTCACCCGCGATGAGCTGGTACAGATATGCATCCGGGCGGAGAACGACGGCGTCGGCGCACCGACCGGTGGGATGGATCAAACCATTGCCCTCTTTGCCCGACCCTCGACTGCGCTCCTGTTGGACTGCCTGGACGGATCCACCGAACCCATCCCTTTCGAACTCCACGGTGCGGGGTACGAACTGATCGTCATCGACACTCGGGTCAAACACTCGCTCGCAGACGGACAGTACGGGTTGCGACGCTCTCAATGCGTCGATGCAGCAGCAGCTCTCGGCGTCGGCAGCTTGCGAGAGGCTTCTGCAGACCAAGCCGAGACAGTGCGAGACCCGATCCTCCGGGCGCGGGCACGGCACGTCGTGACCGAGATCGAACGGACACGGAAGACCGCAGAACTTCTGCGCAGCAACAGATTCAGCGACGTCGGGGAGCTGTTCGACAATTCTCACGCGTCGTTGCGCGACGACTTCGAGGTCTCGTGTGAAGAACTCGACGTCGCCGTTGCCGCAGCACGACGCGGCGGCGCGATCGGTGCGCGGATGACCGGCGGCGGATTCGGAGGTTCGGCCATCGCATTGGTTCCGGAAGGAAGTCATGCGGAGGTCATCGCGTCGGTGAGCCGCGACTTTGCGGCGCGAGGTTGGCGAGCACCCCATTTTCTCGGCGTCGTTGCCGGGGGTTCGGCCGCCCGACTCTGAGCGAACGGTACGTTCAGCGCACTGGAGGCTCCGAACGTACCGTTCGCCCTGGTTGGGACCCCTCGAGATCCCCCTCACATAAATAGTCATCTCAGATGCGAATTATGTAGGTTCAGATCATGCAATTGACGCAGTTCACCGATCTGGGATTGCGCGTCGTCATGCGGTTGGCCGTACTCGACGCGGATGCCTCCCCCAGTACCCGGGATGTTGCGCAGCAGCTCAACGTGTCGTACTCCCATGCCACCAAGGTGGTTACACGGCTCGGTGAGCTTGGCATCGTCACAACCAGGCGTGGTCGCGGCGGTGGGCTTTCCATCACCGAACTCGGCCGCACCGCCACCATCG
>NZ_LEKE01000070.1:0-4034 GCF_001029585.1 Rhodococcus sp. ARP2
CCGTTCTCGGTGGAGTACGTCATGTCGGCGAGCGCACCGACGTGCGGGGCGAGCGTGTCGTACATCGCCGTGCTGGTCATGCCTGGACGGCGAATCAGGAGTTTGACGGCAGGTGCCGCAAGCACTTCGTCCTCGGACATCTCGGTGTTGTCCGGGTTGAGCCAGGCGTGTTCGTAATCTGGTGAGCTGACGAACTGTGGGGTGGCGGCGTCGTGTGCGCTCTCCCCCACCCGTTCCGCGGCCAATCCCGACCCGGGAAGTGCAACCAGAGCCAACTCGGAGAGTTCGGTGAGTGCGTCGACCGACAAGGTCGCGGCGCTGAGGACGCGGTCGGCGTAACTGTCGTAGACAACAGCACCGTTTGCGCATACCGCGAGTGGCGCGTATCCCAAACCTTCGACGACGGGCGAAATCCAACGCGGAGGACGCCCGGTTGCCAGCAGGAACGGCGTGCCGGATTCGACGACGGCATGCACGGCGGCGCGGGTGCGGGCACTGACCAACTCGTCGTGATCGATGAGGGTGCCGTCGACATCGGTCGCAACCAAGGTTGGGCGGTCAGGGCTGATACGACGGTCTGGGCTCACACCGCCATTGTGCCTGCCCGGTACGACGGTCTCGCTCAGCGCGCCCGCTTCGCGCGTTCCTGTGCGTCCATGGCCGCGGCTTCCGCCGGCGTCGGCGCGCCACCGCCGAGTCGGCGAGGCACCCAGTACGCCCCGGGCTCGTGCACGAACCCGTCCTGAACGTGGCGCAGGATCGCATCCATCTCGATGCGCAGGATCTCGCTCAGCGCTTCGGCGGGCTCGACCGGATCGATCGGTGCACCCACCTCCACCGAGATCGGGAAATGATTGCGGCCCAGATTTTTCGGTCCGCCCTTGGTGACGATCCGCTGGGCGCCCCAGACGATCAGCGGAATTATCGGCACGCCGGCGTCGATGGCCATCCGAGCTGCTCCGGATTTCATTTCCTTGATCTCGAAGCTCCGGCTGATCGTCGCTTCCGGGTAGACGCCCACCAATTCGCCACGCTCGAGGGCGTCGACTCCGGCTCGATACGCCTGCGCTCCGGCGGAGCGGTCCACTTCGATGACGCCGCATCCACGCATGAGGAAGCCGAGGACCTTGTTGTCCGCCAGCTCAGCCTTGGCCATCACTCTGAGCTTGCGTTTCGCGGTGCCGACCGCCAGGGCCGCCGGTATGAAATCGAGGTAACTCGTGTGGTTGATCGCGATGACGGCGCCGCCGGACACCGGGACGTGTTCCGTCCCGGTGCGGGTGACTTTCACGCCCTGGAAACCGCTCAGACCACGCGCGACTACCTCGACTGCGGTGTAAACGGGTTCGAAGGACATGGGTCAGCCTTCGGACTTCCGCGCCTCACGTGCTTTGGCTTTCGCCTCGGCCTCGTCGGCATCCATCTTGTCGGCCTGCTCGAGCGTCGGCGCGCTGCCACCGAGGCGGGCCGGTACCCAGTACTCGCCGGCGGGATGGTCGTAGTCCTTCTGCAGATCGAGCAGCAACTCCTGCATCGTCGACCGTAGCTTCGCCGTCAGCTCACTGGCCGGTTCGAAAGGTGCAATCGGCTCGCCGACGGCAATGGAGATGGGAGTGTTGGTGCGGCCCAAACGCTTCGGATAACCCTTCGTCCACACGCGCTGAGCGCCCCAGATGACGACGGGAACGATCGGGACGCCCGCCTCGATCGCCATCCGGGCGGCTCCGGACTTGAATTCCTTGATCTCGAAGCTCCGACTGATCGTCGCTTCGGGGTACACGCCCACCAATTCGCCGCGCTTCAGGAAATCTACGGCCGCCTTGTAGGAGTCGGCGCCCGCGCCGCGGTCGACCGGGATGTGCTTGAGGGCCCGCATGATCGGTCCGGAGATCTTGTTGTCGAAGACCTCCTTCTTCGCCATGAACCGGATGTAGCGCTTGGGGGTCCGCGCCGGCAGTCCCGCATACGTGAAGTCCATGTATCCGGTGTGGTTGATCGCGATCACGGCGCCACCGGACGCCGGGATGTTCTGCTCTCCCTTGACGGAGAACTTCAGGCCCTCGAAAGCGAAGACGGTACGGGCGATGCCGATGACTGTTCTGTAAACGGGATCCACAGTTCGCTAGCGTAGACGGGAATCCGTGATCTGACCCGCAGCAGTTATGGGGTGGATGTTGGTCAGAATGTCGCAAAAGGGGCGTAAGAACGAATGAAGTCGGCAGGACGAGCGGCAGTGGGGGCAGTCGCACTCGCCATGACGTTGGCGATAACCGCATGTGAGGACGACGGACGGACAGGAATCCTGACGGACGAACCGTCTCCGCCTACGACGGAAACCACGACGACAACCACTCTCGCGCCCACGACCACCACTGCGCCCGCCGCGCCACCTCCGGTTGGTGACGTGCCCGGTAATCCGGCTGCTGCGCCGGCCTTGGCGGCCTGGGCAACGGACCTGGTGTCCTTGGACGTGGCTGCGCTCACGAACGCATGCTGGACGATGCCGCCCACAACAATTGCCGACCGATACTCGGATGTGCCCGCCATCTTGACGGCCATCGCCGCACCAGGCGTCGACGGCCAGTACGCGGTCACCTGGAGTGGAGGCGGACTCTCCGTCGCCGCCAAGCGCTCGGAGATCGCTTCCGGCTATGCGTGCCCGTTCGTCTTCCCTGCGGGGCAATCAAACTTCTACACCGCGGCCGACGCTTCCCACGCCGTCGTCCGGTTTCTCTCACGCGCCACGGGACGGCCGGTCAATACCCGCGACGTCGAGAGGTTCTATCCACTGATCTGCCCCGGCAACAGCCCGTGGGATCCCGACGGCACCGGCGCCACCGGCCAGCCGCCACTCAAGCTCGATCCGAATCAGCTGGCCGGTATCAAGTCTTTCGACGCCGACGCTGCAACAGTCACTCCGGTTCGCGGCGACTACGTCCGTGTCACCCTGCCCGTCAGCGACGGAACCGGTAACTCACGGTCGATGCAGTTCACCCTGTCGATCGGCCCCGAGGGATACTGCCTCGGGGCCGCGACCTGAACTGTTCCGGTCAGGAACCGAAGGGAAGGAAATCGCTCGAGCCAGCGCTGCCTGAACCGAGGCTGCCCGTGCCACCGCCGGTTGCAGCCTTGATCTGAATTGCGTGGGCCGCCGAGGTGGAGCCTGTGAATCCGGCTGCGCCGCTGTAGATTGCCGAAATCGAATGCGCACCGGTTGTGGTGAAGGTGTGGTTCAGCGCCGCGATCCCGTTGACCACCGCCGCAGCGTCACCGATCGGGGTGTCCCCATCCATGAACTGCACCGTTCCACCGTTCTGCACCGAACTGACAGTCGCCGACAGGGTCACCGACTTGTTCACCACACCATCGGCAGGCACCGTCACCACAGTCTCCGTGGTGACATCCGAAGGCGCAGGGTCCGTTACATTCACCGTCCGCGCCTGGGCCGAGGACCCGACTACACCGGCTCCTCCCGAGTAAACCGCCGTGATGCTGTGCGCACCCGCAGAGGTAAACGTATGCGACAGACCAGCAGCGCCGGCCGTAACCGCTTCAGGACCGCCGATCGCGACGCCACCGTCGTAGAACTGCACGGTTCCGACGCCGACAGCGTCATCCGACGACGTTCGGACTGTTGCCCACAAGTCGGTCGCCACACCAGTTTTGGCATCGGTGGGGATATTCAGTTCGACGACGGATTCCTGGTCGGCAACACTCACCTGAACTGACTTCGCACTCGCAACCGAGTTCTTGAATCCGGAACCAGCGGTGAAGTCCGCCGTAACACTCTGAGCACCAGCAGCATCGAACGAATGCGACAGCGTCGCAACACCCGACGTGACTGCCACCGGAGTGCCGATCGCAGTGCCATTCGACTTGAACTGCACCGTACCCACAGCATTGTTCGGAGCAACCGTCGCCGTCAGATCAACAGCCGCACCCGTGATTGCCGTAGCGGGAACCGAGAGCGACGTCGTCGTCTCGACATCGATGGGAGCCGGATCCGAAACGGTCACCGTCTGGGCCGATGCCGA
>NZ_LEKE01000014.1:0-3983 GCF_001029585.1 Rhodococcus sp. ARP2
CTTCTTCGAAGTGGGCGGCGGATCCCTCTCTGCTGCTCAGTTGGTGACCGCCCTGCGCGAGCGGTTCCCCGAAGTGACCGTCGCACAGCTCTACGACCATCCACGGTTGGGATCGCTCGCCGAATATCTCGACGAATTGGCACCCACCGAAACTGTGGAGCCGCGCATCGTCGCTCCAACACCCTTGAAAACTCAGCTGGCACAGATCGCCGTCACCGTTCCACTCACGACGCTCACCGGACTGCAGTGGGTGACGTGGCTGGCGATCGCGAACAACGTCCTCGGCTGGTTCGTCGACGTCAGCTGGGCACCCACGGTCTCGTGGTGGTGGATCCTGTTGGCGTTCATCGTGTTCATCACGCCGATCGGCCGTATGACCATCGCCGTCGTCGGGGCGCGCCTGCTCCTACGCAAGTTGGAACCAGGAACGTACCCGCGAGGTGGTAGTGAACACCTGCGTCTGTGGATAGCGCTGCGACTCACCGAAGCCAGTGGCGCAGCCAACCTTTCGGGCGCACCGTGGATGCTCTATTACGCCCGCGCCCTCGGCGCCGACATCGGCAGCGGCGTCGATCTCCACACACTTCCTCCCATCACCGGCATGCTCGAACTCGGTGACGGCTGCTCCGTCGAACCCGAAGTCGACCTCTCCGGCCACTGGATCGACGGCGACGTCATTCACATCGGCGAGATCAAGATCGGTGACGGCGCCTCCGTCGGTTCACGCTCGACGCTTCTGCCCGGCGCGCGTATCGGTCGGGACGCCGTCGTCGAACCCGGATCTGCGGTGTTCGGCCGAGTGAAGGCAAACCAGCAGTGGGCCGGCTCCCCCGCCACCAAGGTCGGGAAAGCGAATCATCCTTGGCCGGCCGAACATCCGAAGCGCGCACCCGGCTGGGTGCCGGTATACGGCGTCACCTCGGTCTTCCTGGCCGGTATGCCGATCTTCGCTCTGATGGCCGGAATCGCCTTGATCGGTTGGTGGATCCGCGACACCGACACGCTCGCGAGCGCAGTGCTCCAATCGCTGATCATGCTTCCCGTCGCGACCATCCTGAGTTTGCTCGTCTTCGCAGTCGTCACACTGGTGGCCGTTCGTCTTCTCTCGATCGGGCTGACCCCCGGCTACCACCCTGTCCGCAGCCGCATCGGCTGGCAGGTGTGGGCGACCGAACGCCTGCTCGACTCGGCCAGAACCTTCCTCTTCCCGCTCTACGCGAGCCTGCTGACGCCGGGATGGCTCCGCCTCCTCGGCGCCAAGATCGGCAAGAACGTCGAAGCATCCACCGTGCTCCTCCTTCCCAAGTTCACGACGGTCGCCGACGGCGCATTCCTCGCCGACGACACCATGGTTGCGAGCTACGGCCTCGGCGGCGGCTGGATGCACATCGAACAGGCGAAGATCGGCAAGCGTGCGTTCCTCGGCAACTCCGGTATGACCGCACCCGGTCGACGCGTCCCCAAGAACGGTCTCGTGGCGGTTCTGTCGGCCACCCCGTCCAAGGCCAAGTCCGGATCATCGTGGCTGGGTAGTCCACCGGTACGTCTGAGAAGGGCTGCCGGGGACACCGACGCCGCCCGCACGTTCAATCCGCCGATGAGACTCAAGATCGCCCGCGGAGTGGTCGAAACCTGCCGACTGATCCCCGTGATGGTCACGTTCGGCATCGGTCTCGGTGTTCTGTTTGCACTCGAAGCACTGGTCGGCGCCGTCGGATTCTGGTTCGCGGCTCTGTTGAGCGGCGTAATTCTGCTCGTCGCCGGAGCAGTGGCTGGCGCGATCACCATCGCCGCCAAGTGGATCGTCGTCGGGCGCATCGCCAAGGTCGAGCATCCGCTGTGGAGTTCGTTCGTCTGGCGCAACGAGGTAGCCGACGCGTTCGTCGAAACCGTCGCGGCGCCGTGGTTCGCTCGCGCAGCGACTGGTACTGCCGTACTCAACATCTTCTTGCGTGGGCTCGGGGCCAAGATCGGCAAGGGCGTTTGGTGTGAGTCGTACTGGCTACCCGAGGCAGATCTTGTGACTTTGGGCGACGGAGCGACAGTGGAACGGGGGTGCGTCGTGCAAACTCATCTCTTCCATGATCGGATCATGTCCATGGACACCGTCACCTTGGGAGCAGGAGCAACGCTGGGACCGCATTGTGTCGCGCTACCCGCAGCCGGCATCGGCGCGGGAGCGACGGTAGGGCCTGCATCTCTGGTGATGCGAGGTGACACCGTTCCGCCCTCCACCCGCTGGCAGGGCAATCCGATTGCACCGTGGGTGGCGTCGTGAAGCCGAACAGAATGCTCGAAGAGCCGCTCGATCCGTACCTGCCACACAACGGCAACCGCGGTTACCGCGTGTCTCGGTACGAACTGGAACTGACGTACAAGGTCTTCAGTAACCGTCTCGCCGGCAAGGCAGTCATCACCGCTGTCACCACCGAGAGCCGATCCAAGTTCAGCTTCGACCTCGCGCAGAACCTGCAGGTGTCCAAGGTGTCCGTCAACGGTGCCCGCGGCACCAAGTACGCGCACTTGAACAACAAGCTGATCATCACGCCGTCTACCAAGATCCCCGCGGGCGGTGCCCTGTCGGTCACCATCGCGTACAGCGGCAACCCCGAGCCGATCAAGAGCCTGTGGGGCGAAGTCGGCTGGGAGGAACTCGACGAAGGAACTTTGGTTGCAAGTCAGCCCAACGGCGCGGCGTCCTGGTTCCCGTGCGACGACCATCCGATTTCCAAAGCGTCGTACCGCATCTCGATCACCACCGATTCCCCGTTCTATGCCCTCGCCAACGGCAAGCTGATCCGCAAGCAGACCCGTGCGAGTCAGACGACGTGGGTCTACGAGCAGACCGAACCGATGGCAACCTACCTGGCGACGATTCAGATCGGTCAGTACGAGCACCGACAAGTGAGCGCCGGGCCGGTACCGGTCTTCGCCGTTCACCCACCTCGGCTGCGCGCAGCGTTCGACGTCGACTTCGGGCGCCAACCCCAGATGCTGGAGGTCTTCGGAAAGCTGTTCGGCCCGTATCCCTTTGCCGACTACACCGCTGTGGTCACCGACGACGAACTCGAAATCCCCATCGAAGCGCAGGGACTCTCGATCTTCGGAGCCAACCACTGCACGGGTAGGCGCGGTTCCGAACGTCTTGTCGCACACGAGCTTGCCCATCAATGGTTCGGAAACAGCCTCACTCTCGGGCAGTGGTGCGACATCTGGCTGCACGAGGGCTTTGCCTGTTACGCGGAGTGGATCTGGTCCGAGAATTCCGGTGGCCCATCCTCGAACCAACTCGCGACCAACGCCTATCAAGGGCTCGGGCGTAAATCTCAGGACTTGATCGTCGCCAATCCCGGGCCTGCCCTGATGTTCGACGATCGAATCTACAAGCGGGGCGCGTTGACTCTGCACGCCCTGCGCGGCGTTCTCGGAGACGAGAAATTCTTCGAACTGATCCGCCAGTGGACCACGAAGCATCGGCACAGCACGGTCAGCACCGAGCAATTCACCGATCTCGCTTCACGTTTCACCGACACCCCACTGCGCCCTCTCTGGGATGCTTGGCTGAATCAACGCCCGCTACCTCGGCTTTGACGCTTTCCCCCAGCCGTAGCACCACGCCGAAACATTCCGAATGCGCCGATTAGCTTTGTCTTACCTTTACTATAGAGGTGGGCCGAGGGACGACCCCGACAACACAATTCTCAGGGCACGCTTCCTCGACAGGTAGATCGGGGGATCGATGTTTGTTGTATTCACAATATGTTTCGTGATCGGGGTTGTCGCCCTGATCGGTGCCTTTGCCGTCGGCGAGGTTGCAGATCTGGGCGGCGGCCACGCAGACGGGCTGCCATTTCTGAGCCTGACAACTTTGGCCACAGCACTTTTCGGCTTCGGCGCCGGCGGCGTAGCTGCCACTCTCGCGGACGCTCCGACGTTGGTAGCGGTTATTGCAGCACTCGCACTCGCCGCCGTTCTCGTTGTCG
>NZ_LEKE01000059.1:0-87444 GCF_001029585.1 Rhodococcus sp. ARP2
CGCGAGCGCCAACGTGCCGTCGACACTGGCGTTGTCCGCGATGGTAATTCGTGCAGAGAATGGCACCTGTGTGCGTAAATGCCGGCGCAGGCGCCGCACGCACGTCTCCAGGCCTGCCTCTTCGTTGTATACCGGGACGACCACGTCCAGCACTACAGTCGTCGCGGAAAGCTCCCCTGCGTCCGTGCTGCCCGCGGTCTGCATGGCTTCTGTCGTCATGCGTCCTAGATTTGTCGGGCCGGCTCCGACGAACCTGCGTCCAGCCTGGGAGTTTCCTGGCAACCGGACGCGGGCTAATCTCGGGGTATGCCTTCAGTCTTCAGCGCCATCATCAACGGAGATCTACCAGGACGTTTCGTGTGGGAGGACGACGACGTTGTCGCGTTCCTGACCATCGCGCCGGTAACGCAGGGCCACGTACTCGTGGTACCGCGAGCCGAGGTCGATCAGTGGCAGGACGTGGATCCTGAACTCTTTGCCAAAGTCACCGCGGTTGCCCGCACCCTGGGTCAGGCTGTGCGGAAGGCGTTCGACGCGCCTCGGGCGGGTCTCCTCATCGCAGGTCTGGAAGTTCCGCATCTTCACGTTCACGTCTTCCCCGCATACGACATGGGGAACTTCGACATCAGTGGCGCCGATACTTCGCCGTCACCCGAATCTCTCGACGAGGCGCAGACCAAACTCAAGTCGGCGCTACGCGACCTCGGCTTCGAGTCAACTGTCTCGACTCGTTGATCGCGTACCTTCGACCGAATTTCGCTGGCCGATAACTGGACTCCCCGCCGCAGCCTCCAACGGAGGTTGCGGCGGTCGCATTTGTCACTCCTACCGACCGTGACCTGCGATTGCACACCGAACAGTCCGTTTCGCGCTGTCGCGCGAGCACGAGATTCGCTGCTACCGTGGGGCGCTGGTCCGGGACCTAGGGCCCTAAAACTGGTTCACGTGTTAACAGTCGGAGGACAAGGGAGCAATGCAGGAACGTGCCAAGATCAGTCGCCGACAGATTCTTCAAGGCGCTGCTGATCGGTTCGAAGTCACGGGGTACGGCAGCACGAGCATGAATGACATCGTGTCCGCGGCGCAGATGACCAAGGGCGCGGTCTATTTCCACTTCTCGTCCAAAGACGAATTGGCTCAGGCGGTCATCGAAGAACAGCACCAGATGTCGATCACTGCCTTCACCGCAGTTGCAGCCACGGGCGCACCGGCACTGGAGCAGCTCGTCATGGTGTGCCACGAGATGGGCCGCCAACTCGTCGCGGACCCGATTGTTCGTGCGGGAGTCCGACTTACCCTCGAATTGGCCTCTGCCGACGGTTCGCAAGGCCCGTACGTCGTGTGGATCCGCGAGCTTCGAAAACTGGCCGAGGCCGCGAAGCTCGAAGGCGACATCCGCGACGACGTGGAGCCGGAATCGGTGGGTCGCGTGGCGATCTCGGCATTCACCGGCGTTCAACTGGTTTCGAACGTGCTCACCAGACGAAGCGATTTGAACGACCGTATCGACGAATTGTTCACCATCCTGTTGGCAGGCGTGGTCTCGGACAAGCGTCGGACCGACGTCGCCGAACTGGTCGGACGTCGCCTCGAAACTTATGCGTCCTGACCCCCGGAACACCCCTGCCCCCGGAACACCCTGACAATCGGTTGATTCGGCGTATCAGCACCGAACCGTGCGCCAACCTTCGTCGATTCGTACAAGACCCCCCGTCGTCGACTCACTATCGTCAGATCCACGAATAACCCAGATATACGGATACCGACGAAAGGGCTTCTCGAATGACCGAAACCGCCACGTACGTTGAGAGCGCACAGCAGGAGATCGCTGCTGTACTCGCCGAAGCGAAGACCGATGCGTTCGTCCACGCACGCGACATCGATTCCGGCGAAGAGTTCGGCTACGGCGCTGACGAAGGTGTCATCCTCGCCTCCGTTTTCAAGATTCCTGTCGTACTGCAGTACGCCCGTGAAGTTGCGGCCGGCACCCTTGATCCGACCGAGCACGCCACGGTGACCGCCGAGTTCCGCTCCGGCGGCATCGGTATCGGCGGCTGCGCCGATGACGTGACCGCAAGCTGGCGAGATCTCGCTCTGCTCATGATGAGCTTCAGCGACAACGCCGCCACGGACTTCTTGTACGAACGCCTCGGACTCGACAACATCGTCGCAACGCTGCGCGGGCTCGGTTTGGAGAAGACCAACTTGGTCCGTGACTGCCGTGGTCTGTTCAAATCGGTCTACGACGACCTCGGTGTCGACAAGGGCACCTTGCTGGAAATGCCGCCCATCGAAATTCTTCGGACAATTTCCGTCATGGATCCGGCCCGCTCCAACTCCAGCACTCCTCGTGAGATCACAATGTTGCTGGCTGCAATCTGGAGGGACGAAGCCGGCCCCGCATCGGCCTGTGAAGAAGTCCGAACCATCATGAGCAAGCAGGTCTGGCCGCACCGCCTTTCGTCCGGGTTCCCCGACGAGGTCACTGTCGCCGCCAAGACCGGAACGCTGGGATTGGTACGAAACGAAGCCGGCGTCGTGGCGTACCCGGACGGCAAGCGTTACGCCGTCGGTGTCTTCACCAAATCCCACGAGCTCACCCACCGCGCCCCGAAGATCGACGCCTCCATCGGAACCGTCGGCCGCATCGCTGTCGAAGCACTTCGCAACAACAGCTGATCTGAACCAACTGACAAAGAATGCGGGTCACGCTGAGAAATCAGTGCGACCCGCATTTTTCGGATTTCGAGCTAGCGTGGACCGCGCAGACGAAGATGCACCATCAACCGGAAGCGGACGTTGGGATCGTCCAGGTCCAACGCGGCCATACCCTTCAACTTGCTGAGACGATACCGAAAGGTGTTGGGGTGTACGTGCAATGACGCCGCGGCGTCACCGACGTCACCGAAGGCGTTGAGCCACGCATCGAGGGTGTCGACGAACGAGGTCGCATGAGCTGCGTCGTGGCTGGCGATCGCCTCGATGGGGCCGAGGTCCGAGAACCCTTCGGCTGCAGCTTCCGACGCGATCTCCAACAGGATGGCATCGACGTGGACGCTACTGAAGGTGGCGACGCTGCCCGACGCTCGTCCCGCCAACAACACTTCGAGGGCATGTTCGGCGTCGCGCTTCGATCGGCTCAGCTGCGCCGGTCTGGTCACGACCCGGCCGATCCCGATGATCGTGTCGCCGGACGCTCCGGTTCGGTCCAGGAAGTCCGAGGCCACACGGAACGCCTGTAGCTCGGCTTCTGCCGGGGAATGCCCTCGCACCGACAGCACCGCGTAGCCGGTTCCGTTGACCAGAGCCGCAGCCGACTGCGAATGGACCGCGCCCAGGTGCATGGCCAGAGCGTCGGTCAGCCGCACCACATGGGCTGCGTCGTCCGGCTTCGACGATCCTTCGAAAGACCTGCGGCCCAATGCCATCACGAGTGCGGGACCGGTCCCGAGGCCGAGGCGATTCATCGCGTCGACCGCACCGGACCCACCGTCGAGAAGGGTTGCGATCAGGTCTGCGCGCAGTCGACGCTCGGCGTCGGCGCCGCCGCGCAACCGCAACATCTGCAGTGCAATCAACCCGGCCGAATCGCGCAGTGCACGCATCCGGTCCTCGGACATCGGCTCACCGGTTGCCACCCACATGGAGCCGAGGAACTCGTCGCCGGCTCTGATGGACACGGCGATACGACCCATTTTTGTGCCGAGGGTCTCGGCCGAAACCCACACCGGATCATCGCTGCGATAGAGCCGGTCGAAGACTCCCGCTTCTTCGAGCACTCGAATGTACTGGTCAGGAACTTGGCGCTCCAGAACGGTCGCGATACGTGGACCGTCACCTTCTTCCTGACGTCCGGAGAAAGCGATGACCCGTGAGCTTCGGTCCTCGATCGTGATCGGCGCATCCAGAAGTGCGCTGACGGCGTTGGCGAAAGCGAACAGATCGCCGGCCGGTCCACCTCCGCGCGAGTGGATGTGCCCGACTTCGTTCCGTGCCGAGAGCACCGAATGAAGCAGGCTTGTGAGCTGAACCCACGAAACTCCACGCGCCAAGGTCAATACGACAACGCCGGAGGAGATGATGGATTCACGGTCGGCATCGCTGACCTCGGTGGTCACTCGCGCGACCACCACGCGTACTCCGCGCTCGGCCAGGCCGGCCACGGACTCCGCGATACGTTCGCCTCCGGTGATGCCGACGAGCAGCACCATGGAGTCCGGTGTCGAGGGTGAGTCGTCGTCGGGGTCGTGAATGACCACCGAGGCGATCTCCTGGACCGCCTCCGGGTCGCCGACAACCGGGTTCAGCACCGTAGTTCCCACGTCTTCGAGAAGCCGCACCAAACTGATGCGAGGTCGTACGGTGCCCACGTCTATCACTCCTTCGTCCTGTGAACGAAGTGTGTCATAGTGATTCGTCAAAGCCGATCCATGCCGATCCATTCGACCGACGTGGTGATTGCTTCGAGCAGGTCAGGGATCGGTTCGACGCCGATGCCCGGCCCTTCCGGAACCTTCACGTAACCGTTGTCGAGTACGAACGGCTCGGTGATGTCTTCGGCGAAGTACCGGTCGGAAGCCGACGTATCGCCTGGTAGGACAAATCCGGGGAGCGCGGCAAGGGCGACGTTGGCAGCCCTGCCGATTCCGGTCTCGAGCATTCCGCCGCACCACACGGCAATTCCGTTGGCCTTGCAGACGTCGTGGATACGACGCGATTCCAGATAACCGCCCACACGTCCCGGTTTGATGTTCACCACGCTGCACGCACCGATTGCCAGCGCGTCGGCAGTGACCTTCGCGGAGGTGATCGACTCGTCGAGGCAGACCGGCGTCCGCATCATCTCGGCCAGCCTGGCGTGGCCACGCAGTTCCTCTTCGGGAAGCGGCTGCTCGATCAGCAGGAGGTCGAAGTCGTCGAGCCGCTGGAGATGGCGCGCGTCAGCCAGGGTGTACGCCGTGTTCGCGTCGACCTGGAGGAGTACGTCGTCGCCGAACCTCTCGCGGACTGCGCGAACCGGCTCGATGTCCCAGCCCGGTTCGATCTTCAGTTTGATGCGCAGGTATCCGGCGTCGAGGAACCCGGCTACCTCTTCGAGCAGTTCGTCGATCGAATTCTTGATACCCACCGAAACACCCGCGGGTACGCGATCGACTACTGCACCCAGGTACGAAGACATGCTCGTCCCGGCGGCCCGTAACTCGGCGTCGAGAAATGCGGTTTCCAGTGCCGCTTTGGCCATGGGGTGTCCGGCGAACTGTTCCATCGCCGCGCTCAGGGCATGCACGTCGGGATCGGTGAGTTCGCCCAGAGACGGAATCAGGAACTTACGAAGGACTTCGGCGGCGCCGTCCGTGTATTCGGAGCAGTAGCGAGGCTCGGACATCGCAACGCACTCGCCCCAGCCCGCCGACTCCGAGGTGACGACCTTGACGAACAACACGTCCTTGGTGGTCTCCGTGCCGAACGAGGTTCGGAACGGCGCCTTCAACGGCATTGCTGCCCGGCGTAATTCAACTCCGTCGATCTTCACGATGTAACCTCCGCTGTTGTCCTGCCTGCCTGTGTTCCCGGCGCACGGTCCAGTACATATTTTCCGGTCCTGGTGACTGCGAGAACCACTCCGTTCTCGGCGAGCACACCCCCGAGAGTCTCGCGGACTGCCAGGCGCCAGTCGTTCGCTGCCGCCGGGTCCGACTTACGCAGTGTGTACACGTCATTCGGTGTAGCCACCGTGACGAAACGATTCTTGGTCGACTTCAACACGGGCAGGCCGGCTTCGGAGATCGACAACAGTTCGCTCGCTCCCAACGACTCGGGAGTCGGGACCTCTCCCGAACCGGCGACGACGTCGGAAACCTTGCTGCTACCGATTTCCCAGTCGATCAGCAATCGGTCGCTGTCTGCGCCGCCGTTGAGACTGTCGTTCATCGGCGCGTAGAAACGCGGCAGATACTGGATCGGGAACGCACCGAGTTTCGAGACGTTGAAGTAGGCATTGCGAGCGACGAGCGGGTCGAAAGTCCACCGCACGTGGAGAATTCCTCGTTCCAGTGCCCACGCTCGCTGGAACAGTTTCAACGCGAGGCCGATGTGCCCGTTCTGCACGTTCGGCAGGATCCCCGTGATGTGTGAATGCAACGAACGATGTTGCGGTTCCTCGAAGAATGCAACCGAGCCGCCGATCAGATCTCCGCCACGAAAAGCGCCGGCGACGTAGTTACCGGAGTGCGCGAGCGCTTTCATCATGTCCCGATGGACGGGAGGGTTACCGCTCTCCGGCTGCCATACCTTCTCGAACAGACCGAATACCTGTTCCAACTCGGCATGCCCGGTGACGGTTTCGATAGTCACACATGCAAGCAGGGCGGCTTGCTCGGCCTGGCTGATTGCTTGCCGCATCCGTGAAGGCGATACACCTCCGAATGGTTGAACGGTCTTGCGTTGGACATTGTTCGGCGACGTCATCGTCACAGTCCTCCCTCCAGGATTCGAGTCACCAGACCGGCCAACAAGGTGGCGCGCGGGATCATCTGATCTATCTCTACGTGTTCTGTCGCTGCGTGGGCACCACCGCCGACGGCACCGAGGCCGTCCAACGTGGGAGTTCCGACTGCGGCAGTGAAATTTCCGTCCGACGCACCGCCGACTGCGCAGTCGCGAAGCATTCCCAACCCGCTCTCACTGCTGACCTGGTGAGCGAGAAAGTACAGCTTCTCCGAAGACACTGATTCCAGTGGTCCGCGGTTGGGTCCTCCGGACACCGAGATTCGGCTTTCGGCCAGCGCCGGTGTCAGCGCACGGATCGAACGGTCGATGCGTTCCTGTTCCTTCGCCGACCACATGCGAACGTCACACCACAGTTGCGCTTGCGCTGCAACGGTATTGGTCGTGGTTCCGCCACTGATCACGGACGGCACCACCGACGTTCCCGCCGCCGGGTCCGCGAGCTCCACCACGGCCTGAATCTGATGTGCGAGCTCAACTACAGCGTTCACACCTCGCTCCGGTTCCAGTCCGGCGTGTGCAGCGCGTCCCTCGATGTCGACGCAGTACAGCGACATACCCTTGCGCGCGGTCTTCACCGCGCCGTCGGCGGCGGCCTCGAGTACCAGCACAGCGTCGACCTGACGGGCTTGCTCCTCGATCAGTGCGCGCGAAGTCGGGGAGCCGATTTCCTCGTCGGAATTGAGGAGCACGACCACCCCGTCGAGCGACGGAAGCGATGCGAGCGCATGGAAGAGCTGGACGATGCCGGCCTTCATGTCGAAGACTCCGGGTCCGGTGGCGATGTTGTCGGTGACCGACCAGGGCAACTCCGCGAGCGTTCCGAGCGGCCAGACGGTGTCGAAATGGCCCAGGAGCATCACCTTCGGCTCCGCGCCGAACGACCAACGCAAGTGCTGGCGTCCGTCGATACGGATACGTTCGGGGGCGCTTCCGAGATGGCGTTCGCCGATGTCGGCCACCACGTCCGCACATGCATCGACTGCGCCGAGGTCGGAACTGGGCGACTCGGCGGTTACCAGCGCCGCCAGGTCTGCCACCATTGATTTCTTGTCCACTCCGACGCTCTCCTGTCACCGACTTGCAACTTCGCAGTCAAGCTTGGCCGAAGCGACCCTGTCGGATCTTGTCCAAGACTCCTGTCCTTCGGGCTCGGATTCGTCGTGCGTCACGAACATCTGGGTGTGACAAGCAACTGTGTGTCATCAAGCAGGTGTGTCAGGTACCGATCTCTGTTCGGGCGGCAAACAGCTCGGGGAAGAAGCTCAACTCCAGCGCACGTTGCAGGAACCCGGCACCACCACTCGAACCGCCGGTCCCCTTCTTCATGCCGATCACCCGCAGCACGGTCCGAAGATGCCGGAACCGCCACAGCTGAAAGCTCTCCTCGAGGTCGACCAACTCCTCGAATGCCTCGTACGCCGTCCAGTGCTGTTCGACGTTCTCGTAGATTGCCTTGACCAGCGGAATCAGCTCGTCGTTTCGCACGTAGGGCGCGCTGACGTCTCGTTCGAGAGCCGACGCCGGAACGTCGTAACCCTGCCTGGACAGGTACCGCCAGAACTCGTCGTACAGCGTCGGCTCTCCGAGCAGGGTCTCCAACAATCGATGGGCGGACGGATCCGATTCGAACACCTTCAGCATGCCGGCGTTCTTGTTTCCGAGCACGAATTCCACGGCGCGGTACTGGTACGACTGGAACCCCGACGAGTTGCCGAGAACGCCCCTGAACTCCGCATACTCCGCCGGCGTCAGTGTCGCCAACACGGACCACTGTTCGGTCAGAGTGGCCTGGATGTGTTTGACGCGTGCGATCCGCTTGAATGCGACCCGAATGTCGTCGACAGCGATCGCTGCTCTGGCCGCCCGTATCTCGTGGAGAAACAGCTTGAGCCACAACTCGCTGGTCTGGTGCTGAATGATGAACAAGAGTTCGTCGTGGTGTTCCGGCTCACTCACCGGATGCTGCGAATCCAGGAGGGTATCGAGTCCGAGGTAGGCCCCGTAACTCATCTTCTCGGAAAAATCGGTGACGACGTCGTCTTCGATCTTTCGTGTGCCGTCCGTTGCCGACATCTTCAGTCTCCTTCTCAGAATTTCGCCGGGGTCTGCGGAACGATCATGGCCACCAATGCGGCAGCGCTCGTCGCTCCGACCAGGACTCCGAATGCAGCCATGTACGAGAACTGGTCCACCATCCATCCCATCACGAGCGGGGTGATGAAACCGGCGAACTGACCACAACCGTTGATCAAACCCATTCCGGAACCGAGGAATTCGGAAGGAAGTGCCCGCAACGGCATCGCGAAGATCGACATCGAACACAGACCGCTGATGCCTAGAGCCAACGTCTCGTAGAACGTGAACATCGCGACGGTGTCAGCGGTGGTCATCAGGAACAACAGGACTGCCGACGTGGCCATACACGGAACCAGAAGAATCCGAGCCCGGTCGTGGAAGTACTTGTCCACCAACCGCCCGCCCACGATCGTGGCCAGCGCCGTGACGATGAAGGGGATCGCGGCAAAGATTCCCGTGTCGATCAGCGAGAGTCCCTTGTCGTTGAGCAGATAACTCGGCACCCAGGTCATCAGACCGTACGCGGACATGTTGGCCAGGCAGAACAGAATTGCGAACTTCCACACCGACGCGGACTTGAACACCGCGGCGCGAGAGTGCTCGCTCGCCAGAGGTTGCAGCGCAGCCTCCGGATCTTCCGAGATTTCCGTGTCCAACGGTGCCGGCAGCACCAACCACACCACCGTGCCGATCACAGCGCCGACGATGGCCACCAGCCAGAACGCGTCCCGCCACCCCACGGCCATGAGGACCGGCGCGATGATCAGCGGTGCGACGCCGGGGCCGAGGTTGTTGGCGCCGAGCATGAAACCCATCGCGGTCGCTCTGGTTTTCGGACGCGTCCGCTCAGCCAAAGCCTTGAACGACGCCGCCGGAAAGAGCCCCTGGCTGATACCGAACATCGCACGCATGACCATCAGCGAGATGAGACCCCACGCGAACCCGGTCAACGCGGTGAACACCGACCACAGGATCAACGCCACGATCAACAGTGGCCTGGGTCCGAAGCGGTCGGCCAACATTCCGCCGGGGACCTGCCCGAGCATGTAGAAGATCGCGAAGACCGAAACCACACCACCCAACTGCGTACTGCTGAGCGAGAATTCGTCGCCGATCATCGGAAGCGCAAGCCCGATCATGACGCGATCCACCATGTCGATCAACCAGATAGTACTGAGCAGCCCCACCGTAACGGTGGTTGTGCGACGAATCGATCTGTTGTCCAACATGTTTCGAACCGAACCGCCGGTCCCCCGCGATGATTCTTCCACCGTGACGCGTTCCGCCTTCATCAAGCCTCCCGAATTGTCTTGTGCCGCATGGACTAGAACATTGAAAAGACTGATGAAGTGTGACAGCGAACACGTCTACCGCATTGGTCCGTTTCACCAATACCTGAAGCAACGTTTGGTCGGTCGGAACATGTTCTGCCCCAGTAGATGACAAATGCCGCCGACGCACACGGCGTCGGCGGCATTTCGCGATAGAGTCGCTACTTCATCACGTGCGATTGGCGACTGCCACGATCGTCGAGACGCCTGCGGCTGCAAGCCGAGCATTGACAGTGATCAGGCCGAGAATGTCGTCGACGCTGCCGAGTGTGTGCGAAATCGTACGATCCGAAATCCGTCGTGAGCCGGGAACAGCCTCGGCGAGTTCAGCTCCCGTAGTGGTGGGGTGAACGATCTCGAGGGTCCACTCGTCACGCAGCTCGACCGGCTTCAGTGTGTCGGCCTTGCGCACTGCGCGCTCGGCGCCTGCTCGGATCTGCTCGCACGCCAGCGACGGCGGCAGCGAATTGGTTGCCGACCATCCGTGTGCCTTCTTGACCTCGACGGTCTCGGTTGTCGGCGAGGCCGCGTCCACCAAGCCACAGATGATGTCGTCACCCGTCACGAGACCGACGGGAACGCCCTGGGTGGCAGCGTAGAGGGTGTTGACGTCGGTCTCGGAGACGGACTTGCCGTCGAGGCGGACGTCGGCGAACAAACTCGAGAACGTGTGCGCCAGGACGCCGGGTCCACCAGCTGGTGCGTGATAGCCGACAAACAGGGCGACGTCGTGATCCGACGTCATTCCTTCGGCCATGCACTGCATCTTGGGTGATCCGAAGATCAGGCGCGCCCGTGGATCCAGATCGGCGTGAAGCAGGTTGTCCATCGTTCCGTGGCTGTCGTTGACCAGGACGCTCGTCGCACCGGCGTCGAACGCACCGGCGATCGCAGCATTGGTCTCGGCAGTCATGAGCATCTGCGCACGGTGGTAGCCGCCACCGCCGCGGATCGTCTGATCGAGCGTCGCGATACCCGCGATACCCTCCATGTCCACCGAAATATAGACGTGCATTCCTGTCCTCCATCGATCTCAATCGGCTGAATTGATAACTTCGCTTTCACCTTCACACTCGACTGCATTCGTTTCTTGTCCGGTCGAACGGTGAGTCGGCCTCCATTTGGGACGTTCACACCAGAATCCGATACCCGAGCCGTGAAACCATCGGGACATTCGCCGGGCCAGGCGGTTCGACCAACGACAGGAGTGCAGCGCTGATGCAGGTCCACGACATCGTGTTCACCGGCGGCCGCGTCGTCGATCCCGCATCGGGGACCGACGAGGTTCGGGGCATCGCGATCACCGACGGCAAGGTCTCGGCGTGGGGTCACGACGCGATCGAGGCTCGGCAGACGATCGACGTGACCGGTCAGGTGATATGCCCCGGATTCATCGACCTGCACAGCCACGGACAGGAAATCGCCGAGCAGCGACTTCAGGCGTTGGACGGAGTGACGACGGCCCTCGAACTGGAGGCAGGCGTCATTCCTGTTGCGAAGGCATATGCGCGTGCCGGTGCCGAGGGGCGCCCGATCAACTACGGCTACGCGACGTCGTGGGCGCACGCACGCATGATCGAACTCTCGGGCGCCGATCCCGATGGCGACATCAGGACTCTCCTGCACCATGTCGGTTCCCCGAGCTGGCAGGGAGAACCGACCGCCTCCCAGCGTGCACACATTCTCGAACTCCTCGAAAACGATCTGGCTGCAGGCGCTCTCGGCATCGGCGTGGTGGTCGGATACGCCCCGAAATCCGATCCGGCCGAGTACCTGCAGGTGGCGGATCTCGCGGCCCGAGCCGGTGTTCCCACCTACACCCATGCGCGCCCACTCATCTCGGCCGACCCGTCGAGCCCGGTGGACGGCGCCGTCGAAATCGCCCGTGCAGCAGCCGAAACCGGCGCGCACATGCACTACTGCCACGTCAATAGCACCTCGGGAATGCACGTCGACCATGCACTGTCCGTGGTGGCTCAGGTCCAGGCAGCCGGATCTCGCGTCACGACAGAGGCGTATCCGTACGGGTCAGGGTCAACGGCCGTCGGAGCTGCGTTTCTCGATCCAGACAAGCTGCATCTGATGAATCTGACACCACGATCGCTGACTTTCGTGCCCACCGGTGAACGTATCGCGGACCGCAAGCAGCTGGAACATCTTCGGGCAACGGACCCCGGCGGACTGGTACTTGTGGAGTTCCTCGACGAGAACGACACCGTGCAGCGCGAATTCCTCGAACGCGCGATGACTTTCGACCGTGCCGCCATCGCGAGCGACGCGATGCCACTGACCTGGCCAGGCCGTACCGCTGCCGATGCGTTGCAGTGGCCATTGCCGGAGAAGGCACTCGGCCACCCACGCGGCGCCGGCACCTATGCGCGAGCGATTCGTACGCTGTACCGCGAGCGTCAACTGCTGTCGCTGTCGGAGATCATCGCGCGCTGCTCGTTGATCCCCGCGCAGATTCTGGAGGAGTCGGTTCCCTCGATGGCGACGAAAGGTCGGATCAGCCCCGGTAGCGACGCGGACATCCTCGTTTTCGACCCCGAGCGAATCACCGACAACGCCACCTACATCGACGGCACCCGTCCCTCCACCGGAATCAGCCGCGTGCTGGTCGGCGGCGTACCCGTCGTCGAAGGCGGTGCCGTGGTCCAGGACGCGTTGCCCGGTCGCCCGGTACGCCGCTCTTAGCCGGATCTCGTTCTGACCTGCATAGTTCTGACAGAAAGTCACCACACATGAACACATCGTCTGCAATCAACGGCACAATCGATGCCATGACGGATTTCGCGAACCCCCCGATCGGTTGGCAGCACAAGGCATTCGGCACCGACCTCGAAGGTCGCGACGGCTCCGACCTGGAGCCACTGGGGATCTCTGCGCTCGACGGCAACCTCCTGCTACCCGTGATGACACTCGATCGTGCAGCGATCGCGCACAATGTCGACCTCATGGCGCAGTTCTGCTCCGATCACGATGTGGATCTGGCGCCCCACGCGAAGACCACGATGAGCCCCGAACTGGTTCGTCGGCAACTCGACGCCGGGGCTTGGGCGATGACGGCGGCAACCGTTGCGCAGGCACGCATTCTGCGTGAATTCGGCGTGGACACCATCATCATCGCCAGCCAGGTTCTCGATCCCGCCGGCATTCGGTGGATCTGCGACGCCCAGGCCACCGACCCCGATTTCTTCGTCACCACCCTCGTGGACTCGGTCGAGAGCGTCCGCCTGATGGAACAGTTGATCGCGAAAGTCTCACCAGCCAGCCGTATCCGGGTTCTCGTCGAACTCGGCTACGACAGCGGACGCGCGGGCGCTCGCACTGTCGAGCAAGCACTCGACGTCGCACGCGCAGCATCGCAGGCACCTTCGTTGATTCTCACCGGAGTCGAGGGGTTCGAGGGCATGATGCCAGGAGCCTCGGTAGCAGCCCGCCGTATCTCCGTCGATTCGTATCTCAAATCCGCGCGGGTTTTCACGGAAATCTGTGTTGCCGAGAACCTGTTCGAGAACAACTCCGCGAAGGCTCCCCGGCCACTGGTCACTTTCGGCGGCAGTGCGTTTCACGATCTGGTTGTACGCGAGCTGGCCGGCCGGTGGGCACTCGACAACGGAGTACGCGTCGTGCTGCGCAGCGGTTGCTACATCACTCACGATCACGGTCTCTATGCCGAGACTTCGCCATGGGCAGACGGACCACGAACTCTGCAGGGAGCCGCAGAGGTCTGGGGCGTAGTGCTCTCGATACCTGAACCCGGACGGGTGATCCTGGGCTTCGGCCGCCGCGATGTCGGTTCCGACGCAGGCTTTCCCATAGTCCTGTGGCGCCGACGCGACGGATCCAACCGACCAGCGCGAGAGCTGACGATCACCGCACTCAACGACCAGCACGCGTACGTCGACGTTCCGGCTGACTTCGACGTGAAGGTCGGCGATCTGCTCGGTTGCGGAATCTCGCATCCCTGCACCACGTTCGACAAGTGGTCACTGATTCCCGAGGTCGATTCGGATTACCGCGTCGTCGGCACGGTGCACACCTACTTCTGAGGGGCCGGTTGCGGTAATCCGGCGTCAGTCGTCCTTCGGGTCACGCGGCAATTCGACGCGGAACGTCGTCCCCTGCCCGAGGGAGGTCTCGACGCTGACGGTTCCGTCGTGCGCTGCAACCAAAGCCGAAACGATGGACAGGCCGAGACCGGCGCCCCCGGTCTCACGGGTGCGAGAGGTGTCGGCGCGGTAGAAACGCTCGAAGATCCGCGCGGCATCCTCGTCACTCAAACCCTGACCGGTATCCGAAACCTCGACCACCGCGGAGTTCTCGGTCGTACCGACACGAACGGTGACCTGCGCATCCGGCGGAGTGTGTTTGATCGCGTTGCCCACCAGATTGGCAACTACCTGACGCAGCCTGGCCTCGTCACCCTGCACTTCGGGCAGGCCTGGGCCGCCGGTCATCTGAAGTTCGACAGTTCGATCCGGTGCGATCGCTCGTGCCGCCTGTACCGAATCCGCCGCAACTGCAAGCAGATCCACCGGCTTGTTCTCGAGTGGACGCTGTTCGTCGAGTCTTGCCAGCATGAGCAGATCTTCGACCAGAAGTCCCATCCTCGACGCCTCGCCCTCGATCCGGTTCATCAGCGTTTCCGTATCCGTCATGGCGCCTTGGCGATACAACTCGGCGAACCCACGAATAGTCGTCAAGGGTGTGCGCAACTCGTGGCTCGCGTCGCCGACAAACCTACGCATCTTCTCCTCGGAACGCCGTGCTGATTCCTCCGAAGCCTCGGTCGCGGCAAATGCGTGTTGAATCTGCGCGAGCATTCCGTTGAGCGCCACCGACAGTCGGCCGACCTCGGTGCGGTCGTCACGCTCCGGGACCCGTCGATGAAGGTCGCCGGCGGCAATGGCAGCGGCAGTTTCCTCAACCTCGACCAGCGGACGAAGGCTCCGACGAACCACGAAATACGCTCCGCCGCCGAGGATCAGCAGGACAACCAGGCCGATGCCGAGTTGCAGGCCGACCAGGTCGTCGACGGTCTGTTCGATATCCGTCAGTCGCACACCGATAGTCGTGGTCGTGTCGTCGCGAACCGTCGTGAGAACTCGCCAGTTCACGTCCGAACCGTCGCTCGATCCGACGGTGATCGGGCCGTTGGTGGAATCTTTCGACAGGTCGGGTTCGGTTGTCGTCGACTTGTCGTTGAGAGTGAACACCTTCCCGTCCGGGGTCACCGTCCGAACGAAGAAGGGACTGGGCGGACGAGTTTGCGGACCGACATCGCTGGGTGGCTGCAAATCTCTGGTGTGCGGCTTTGCCCAGCCGTCGACCGCCTCGTACAGCGTTTTGTCGGTTCGCTGGGTCAGTGAATTCTCGAGAGCAGAAGTGACCGCGACGCCAGACGCCAACAGACCCAGCGCCGCCAACACCAGCAAGGCCGCAACCAGGGTGAAGCGCAGCGGCAGTGAATGGAGACGGAAACGACCCCGCTTCGGAAGCTGATCGTTTTCCGCGGCGGCGATCATTGCCGCGGTTCACGCATCACGTAGCCGACCCCACGCAATGTGTGAATCAGCGGTGTCTCCCCCGTATCCACCTTGCGCCGCAGGTAGGACACGTAGGACTCGACAACTCCGACCTCCCCGCCGAAGTCGTAGTTCCAGACGTGGTCGAGAATTCGAGGCTTACTGAGAACCGTCCCGGCATTGACCATGAAGTATCGGAGCAGTGTGAACTCGGTGGGTGAGAGTGCAACCAACTCGCCCTTCTTCCAGACCTCGCGGGTGTCGTCGTCGAGTTCGATGTCGGCGAACTTCACCCGCGGCGACTGCTCCGGTGCGACCCCGCGGCCGGCGCGGCGCAGGATGACCCGCAACCTCGTCACGACCTCTTCGAGGCTGAACGGCTTGGTCACGTAGTCGTCCGCGCCGAGGGTCAGGCCGCTGATCTTGTCGTCGAGCGAATCCTTCGCCGTCAGAAACAGGACCGGTGCGTCCACACCGTCGGCACGGAGGCGTCGAAGCAGACCGAAGCCGTCCATCCCGGGCATCATGACGTCGAGAACAATCGCGTCGGGACGGAATGTCCGTGCGACGTCCAGGCCTTGGGCTCCGCTCGAAGCAGTCGCCACCTCGAAACCCTGGAATCGGAGGCTCACGGAGAGCAACTCCACGATGGTGGGTTCGTCGTCGACGACGAGGATGCGGGCTTCGGGGGTCTTGTCGGTCACGAGAACCATCTTCTCCCCTGCCACTGGATTCTCGCTGTATGTTCCCTGGGAGCTTCCTGTGAACGGCTGAGTGCAGGTGAAAAGCCGGGTGCAGGTGAAAAGCTGGGGTGCAGGCCCACGAACCGGAAGGGTGCGGCATGTCACTACCTCCACTGTGCTACATGGAATGACTGTGGAACATGGAATGCTTGACCTGGCGTATTCCTCTGTTCACCAACAACTCCGATCCCGGCGAGGATCCCGGCTTCGCGCCACCGGAGTCTTGGGCACAAGCCCTCGCGGCTGTTGCCCAAGATCTGCGTTGCCTGCGATTCGGACCTGAAGTTGTTGTCGATCGTCTGATCTGGGAATTTTCGATCAACAGCGACTACAACGTCACGATCGGCTGGCAAGGCGCACGTGACATCGGCGGATTCAGCCACTTCAACGCACTGTCGATGGATACTGCATTCGCGGACGCTGCGGTGTGGGTCGCCGATATCGTTCAGACCAAATTGGCCGGCTACGACTTCGTTCAGTGGCCGAGCCGAGGGCGCCATCTGCTTGTTCCTCGACTTCGAGACGGGGAACCGGTGTGGATGGATCCGCACGGCGATGCGACGATCAGTCGTATCGGCGAGTTGTGCAAAAATTCGACGAATTATGCAGCAACGTAGCCCAGTTCAAATCGCACAGCTCTACGGTTCGGTGGCGTCCGCGCTGGTCGGCGGTGTGGTGGCCGCGTACGCAGTGGCCGAGTCCCGAGTTGACGACTTCTCGTTCTCCGACGACGGCCTCACCTCGGTGGTGATCACGCCGCAGTGGGCGGGCGCAACTGCCGCTGTGGTTGCGACGGTCGGTGTTGCGCTACTACATCGCTGGGGACGTGGCGGACTCGCGAGTGTCTTCGCTGCCGTTGGCGCCCTCGTCATCGCGCTACCAGCATTCGTCCCTGTCTCCGCCTCGATATCGGTGACCCTGAACGCAATGGGAGCCGGCACTTTCCTCGCGGCGGCGGCATATCCGACGAAGAGTCACCGCGCAGCACAAATTGCTCTCGCACTCGGGGTGACCGCGACGACCCTGTACTTCGGCGCCGCAGACTTGTGGCGCGATCGCGTCGCAAGGTGGTCGCTCACACTTCCGGGCGATACCTACCCCGTGCCGTCCACGGTTCCCGTCTGGATACTGCTCGCTGCAACCCTTCTGGTAGCCGGAGTCGCCTTGGTCGCACGATCAGGTCAAGAGACGGACGACGTCGACACACGCCTGGTGACTTTGGGAGTTGTTCTGCCCCTGGCATTCACGGCCCTGTATGCATGGTTGGGCTCGACGTCGACATCGCATGGGTCCTGGGTGACGGCGGTAGTGATCGCGGTTGCCGTTACCGTCGCACTGGCTTGGCGTTTGCCGCAACACGACGCCCGCTTCATACTCGCCGGACTCGCAATCGGCGCGGTTTCGATCAGCTCGATTTCCTTTTCATCCGACTGGACTTGGGCGGTGCCCGCGGTGGGTGCTGCCCTGGCGCTGGGCGTCGCCGTCGGCTGGAAAAGACCGATGCCCCAACTCGGGCTGGGACTCCTTGCCGTGACCGCACTCTCGGGATTGCTGGATGCCGCCCTGACCACGGTTGCCTACGTCTTCGTCCTCCCACTTGCGCTGGGACTGGCCGTCGCGTCATGCATGCCTGTTGCCGTCGGAGCAGTCGCGAGCGGGTCCGTACTTCCCTTCACTCTTACCTTGTTCTCGGTTTCAGCGACCTTCCTGGACCCTGTCTCGCAGGAATTCGGGTGGTCGACCGCTCCGCTCGAGGAACACGGACCG
The DNA here is from genome assembly GCF_001029585.1 of Rhodococcus sp. ARP2. Lineage (NCBI taxonomy): Bacteria > Bacillati > Actinomycetota > Actinomycetes > Mycobacteriales > Nocardiaceae > Rhodococcus > Rhodococcus sp. ARP2. The sequence goes on from NZ_LEKE01000059.1 coordinate 17,956, forward strand.
GCCGCCGTGACCACGCCGATTCCTTTGACTGTTCTCGCTGCGACGGCGACGATCGTGGTGGCCATGTCGACCATCCATCTGAAGAGAGTTCGAACGGCTGTGGTGACCTAAATCGCCAGCTGATCGGGTCGGAACACAGAATTCTGTTGCTATGGTTGGGTGGTCAACGACGACATCCGGACGAGCGCACCGTACCCGGCCAGCGAAAAGACGGTGCCTTGGGAGTTGTTCACCATGGCATGGATCGTGCTCGTCATTTCCGGACTTTTCGAAGCTGTCTGGGCTACCGCGCTGGGTAAGTCCGACGGATTCAGCAAGATGTCACCCACCGTTGTCTTCATCCTCGGCCTGATCGTCAGTATGGCCGGCCTCGCGTATGCAATGCGCACCCTTCCCATCGGAACTGCGTACGCGGTCTGGGTCGGCATCGGCGCCGCCCTGACCGTCGGATACGCGATGGTCACCGGTGCGGAGTCCACGTCGGTCGTCAAGATTCTGCTGATCCTCGGCATCGTCGGTTGTGTGGTCGGTCTGAAGGTCCTTCACTGACCGGCGATCCTGATGAGTGTTTGTGTGTTACCGGTTACAGTTAACGCATGAAACTGCTGGAGATGCTCACGCTTCCCCTACGCGCGGGCATTGCAGCCGCAGAGATCAGTTTGGGTATCGCCGAGCTGACGGTCACGACAGTTCGTATCGCCGTCGGTAATACCGGTGCCGTGACGGCGGGTGCAGCAGGCTTGGCCAGCCCTCGCGGACCCATGCAGATGATCCAGCAGTTGTCATCGCTTACTGCAGACGATCGGCCCATCGGGCAAGCCTTGGCCCCCGGTGGGCCGCTCGATCGCCTTCTCTCACCCGGCGGCCCGGTCGACAAACTGACTGCACCCGACGGCACTCTCGAACGACTTCTCGCTCCCGGCGGACCACTCGAAAGACTTCTTGCTCCCGGCGGACCGCTGGATCGGGTGCTCGCCGAGAACGGCGCCTTGGAACGGTTGCTCGCCCCGGACGGTCTCCTCGACCGAATGATGGCGGAGGACGGTCCGCTGGAACGCCTGACCGCACAGGACGGTGCCGTCGAACGCCTGACTGCCAAGGACGGTGTCATCGATCGCGCACTGGCCGAGAACGGCATCCTCGAAACGCTCTTGGCGGAGAACGGCGCCTTCGAACGGCTCATCGCCGAAGGCGGCCCGCTTGACCAGATCGTTGCACTGTCCGATACCTTGACTTCGCTCGCCCCCAACCTCGAGAGAATGAGCGCCAGCATCGAGGTACTGCAGGAAACAGTCGGAATCCTCAGTGCTGCAGTCGGTCCACTCGGAGAACTGGCCGGCAAGCTTCCCAATCGCTGGCTCAAGAGCAAGGGCGAGCGCCCAGGGCCGGACCTTCCGATCGAATCGGCATAACGAACGGTTACTCGCCGATTACGCGGTCAGTTGTTGATCACGATGTTGAGATTGATGATGATTCCGCCGAAAGTCAGAATCGTGTTGGCCAAGCCAACGGTCATTCCACTGTTCAGAGCCGCGATCAGTCCGTTCATCGTCGTATCCCCTTCACTGTCTGCGGGTTACGCGTACAAGATTGTGCGCTGGCGCTGACAATAGGCCAAGTTCGCGACCTGCGCGCCATTGCGGAGAAAACTTGTACCGCGGTCGCAGTTTCCGCGTTAACTGTTGCAGGACAACGCAATTCCATTCTCGGCGCACTACCCGCAAATGACTGAACCAAACATCACGATTAGGCATACGTATCCCACCCGCATAACCGTCTGCCCCACCAGACACTTGTCCACCCAAACAGAGTGCACAACAGTTAGTCCGGTGCAACAATAAGACGAATCGGACATGCCTGCGACGTGATGGGGAAGGGTGGTTGAGACAATGACGGCGCCGCGCATTGCCAGAGAACACCGCGGCCCTACCGGGGGCCGAAATTCCGCGTCGCAGGACAGCCTGGACGCCGCCTCGGACGCCCTGCAATCGCTGTACGCGCACCTCGATCCACATGCCCAGGCCGAGCAATTTCTCGAACAGGTCTGCAAACACGCCGTCGATCTCATCGCCGACGCCGACATGGCCGGAATTACCATCGGCGGTTCGGATTCGACATTCCGAACCGTAGCCGCCACCCACCAACTTGTTCGCACCGTCGACTCGATCCAATTCCGACTGGACTACGGACCGAGTGTGACGTCGTCACGCACGGGCACGGTTGTACGTGCGCATGCCAGCGAAGCCCACAGCCGGTGGCCTCAATTCGCAAGCGCGGCAAAAGCAGTCGGCGCCGTCAGCTTTCTGTCGATGCCATTGCCCGGTAGAGATCGCCCACTGGGAACCCTCAATCTCTACAGCCATGACCTCCGAGGTTTCACCGGCGCCGACGTGGCATTGCTCCAACTGTTCGCCGTCACCTCGTCCTACGCGCTGCACAGCTCGCAGCGCCTCGACATCGCCAGAAAGCACGCGATGGACCTCGAGCGTGCACTCGAATCGAGAGGCGTCATCGAACAGGCCAAGGGCATCATCATGGGCACCCACCGCGTCGACGCCGACCGCGCCTTCCGCATCCTCATCCAGGACTCACAGCGCAGCAACGTCAAACTGCGAGTGATCGCCCAGCAGTACATCGACGGCGCGATCGATCCGCGCCAGGCCACGAACAAGCCTGAGACCAACTGAACCCGGCAAACACAGCATCTCCGCAAACACAGTGCTTCGGCAAACACAGAGGCACCCACCAGAATCTTGGTGAGTGCCTCTACTTTCGGAGCCTCCTGTCGGGATTGAACCGACGACCTTTCGCTTACAAGGCGAGTGCTCTACCACTGAGCTAAGGAGGCGAAGACCGACGCGTTGCCGCGACTGACTTTGCGGAGCCATCATATCCAAGCCGTCACGGTGGCCGCGCCCGGGTCACGTTAGATAGCGTGGGCCCCATGCGCAACTCCCACTCCGCCCCCTGATGGCGAAATTCACCGAAGCACTCACACGCCTGACGGGAAACCGCCAAGCCACCGTCGACACGGTCACGTCGGCTCCCGCGCCGCTACAACCGATCGACCTCACCGACGACGCCGTCGTCGCAGAAGTTCTGGACCTGGCGGTTCGGGTCGGCGAAGTCCTCCTCGCCTCCGGGACCGCAGCCATGGACACGGCGGAGCAGGTGCAGTTCATCGCCGCCACCTACGGCCTTGCTCAGTGTGACGTCGACGTCACTTACAACTCGATTGTGCTCTCTGCCTATCGCGGCCCGACGCGACCGCCGGCGAGCACGATGCGCATCGTCCACTACCGCTCGATGGACTTCACGCGACTGGCGGCTGTTGACCGTCTGACGCGTCGTATCCGCCGTGAGGCGATCACACCGGACCAAGCACACGACGCGCTCACAGCCATCACGACGGCGCCGCACCCGTACAACCGATGGACCGCGACCATGGCCTGGGCAGCGATGGCGGCTTCGGTCTCCGTACTGCTCGGCGGCGGGTTCCTCGTTGCCACAGTCGCGTTTCTGACGACGATGGTGATCGATCGGGTCAACCGCGTACTGAACCGGTTCGGATTACCGTTCTTCTTCCAGCAGGTTGTCGGTGGTCTCATCGCGGCTGCGCCCGCCGCGACGCTCTATACCTTTCAGGATCAGCTGGGGATCAGTATCCGGCCGTCGCTGGTGATCGCGGCCGGCGTGGTCGTCTTGCTGTCGGGGCTGTCGCTGGTGGGCTCGGTCCAGGACGCGATCATGGGTGCGCCCATCACGGCCGTCGCGCGATTCTTCGAAGTGGTGATGATGACGGGCGGCATCATCGCGGGCGTCGCGATCTCGTTGCGAATGACCGGGATGCTGGGTTCGACGCTTCCACCGATCAACGTGGAAGTATCGACCATCACGCAGTTGCCGATCCTCATGCTCTCCGGCGCGTGTGCGTCGGTCTTCTACGCTCTTGCCTGCTACGCCGAGCGGCGTGCACTCACCGCGGCATTCCTGGGCGGCGCGGCCGGCAGCGGTGTGTCGATCTTCGTGCAAACACTCGACGTCGGCCCCGTGATCGCCGCAGCGATCGCGGCGACCGTCGTCGGTCTTGCCGGTGGTCTGATGGCTCGCCGCGCCCTGACGCCTCCACTGGTCGTCGCGGTCGCAGGCATCACTCCCCTGCTCCCCGGTCTGTCGCTGTACCGAGGCCTGTACGCGCTGCTCAACGACCAGGTACTGATCGGTCTGACTGCCTTGCTGTCGGCATTCGGCATCGGCTGCGCTCTGGCCGCTGGCGTGACGCTCGGCGAATGGGGAGCGCGAACTCTGCGTCGTCCACGAATCCTGATGCGCGTGGACTCGCTACGCCGACCGATGGTCCGCAAGCGCAAACGCCGCGTTCCCGTCACCGAGAAGTAAGAGAGTTTCAAGCAGAAAGAGCTGGGCACCTGACGGTGCCCAGCTCTTTCGGTTCACTCGAGGGTTTCCGAGCAGCGAGAGAATCAGCTCTCGACTGCGTGCTTTCCGCCGGCAGCCTGATCAGCTTCCATTGCCTCGCGCAGGCTCTTCGGACGCATGTCGGTCCAGTTCGCCTCGACGTATTCGAGGCACGCCTTGCGGCTGTCTTCACCGAACACCACGCGCCAGCCGGCGGGGACCTCGGAAAACGTGGGCCACAGCGAGTGCTGGTCCTCGTCGTTCACCAGCACGTAGAAGCGGCCGTCTTCGTCATCGAAAGGATTAGTGCTCATCTCGCCTCACTTGTTACGTACGTGTCTTGTGCGCCCAGACTAGCAAGCGCACCAGTTCGGTTCTGGTGGCTCAGAACCGACGCCAGAATCTCCCCCGCCCGCACTGCCACGTTCGACAGCAGCGACGACGTCAATCCGTGAGTCTGTTCTGTCCCACCCTGCAGATAGATACCGCCTGTCACGTCCTCCGTTACAGCCAGTCGATAATCCCGACTGACGTTACGCGGAACGGACGAATCCGGCACGAGTTCACCCAACAAATTGTCCAGCGGTGCCGGGGTGAAACCCGTGGCCAGAATGAGTGCGTCGCACGACAGCGTGTCGGTCAAGCCGTCGAGGTTGCTGCGGACGGCCAGTTCGATGCCGGATTCGGTCTCCACGGCACTCGTGATCTCCGAGGCCCGACGCATGAACAGTCGCCGCGGCCCGCGAACCATCTCCTGATACTCGGTGGCATAGAGCTTGTTGATCAGTTCGATGTCGACGACCGAGTAATTGGTACTGCGGTGCAGATCGAGAAGTCGACGTCGTTCCGCGGCGTCGGCGCCGTGCAGTTGATCGACGGCTTCGGGATCGAAGATGCGATTTGCGTACGGGCTGTCGTCTGCCGGGCTGTAGCCGTAGCGGGCAAAAACACTGTGGACTTCGGCGTTCGGGTAGTTCGCGTGCAGGTAGTCGACGATCTCCGCGGCACTCTGACCGGCACCGAGAACAACGAACCTGTTGTGCACGGGCTCAGGCATTGCTTCGAGGTGGAAGAGGAACTGGTGGTTGTGGAAGCACCGGGACGACGGCGTTGCCCACTCCGGGATCCGCTCTTTCAATCCGGCGCCGACGACGATGTTGCGGGCGATCACCGTTTCACCGTCGGCTGTGCGAACCGCAAAGCGATCGACAACGCCGTCGGAGTTCTTGATGCCCTCGACCCCGTCGACGGTTGTACCGAACTGCACATCCGCGTCGACTCGTCGAGCTGCCCAGCACAGGTAGTCGTTGAACTCGTGGCGCGTGGGAAAGAAGGTCTGGTGGTTGACGAAGTCGACCAGCCGCCCCTGCTCGAACAGATACGAGAAGAAGCTGTATCCGCTCTGTGGGTTACGGAACGTCACCAGGTCCTTCGGAAACGCGATCTGCATCGTGGCACCGTCGAGCAGCATCCCGGGATGCCACGCGAACTGAGACTGCTTTTCGAAGAACCGCGCATTCACCCGATCAACGGCTGCACAATTTGCATTGTGTTCTTCGACAGCGATGGCCAACGCGAGGTTGGCCGGACCGAACCCGACGCCGACGATGTCGACCACGGCGGGTTCGGCGCTGGAGTCTCTCGGTGATTCACTCATTACAGGTAGTCCATCCCCGACGGGACGACCTGATGAGGTCGCCAATCGATGTCCCGAAGTAAGTAGCAAAGGCTACCCTTAATGAGGTGAGGGTATCAATACTGTGAGCCCCCGTATAGCGGTCGACCCCGCGGAGCGATGCGACGTATGTCATAGTTTCGCCCCTTCACTCACGTCATCCCCTTCGGCGATGGCCGCAGCCTCGATCACGTCGACCAGCTGACCTGCCCATTCACGGACCGCGCCCGCATCGACGCGGTCGGCACGGAACCCGAGAGTTGCAAAAACAGGCTCTTCGCCCACCGGCTCGTAAAAACTCAACGTCAAATCCGCATCGGGCACTCCCACCGGAATCGGTACGAGAGAACCGAAGTCGCCGAGCCCGTCCAAATCCGCCTGTTGGTGATGGATCACCATCACCTGAGGTCTCATGGACGCCGGATTACCCAGAGCCTGCTCGACATACACATACGAGACGTCCTGATTGCTCAGCGCTTCCAGGTTGCCTTCCCTCACCCGACCGAGCAATTCTGCAAACGTCGGACTACCGGACGTATCCGTGCGCAGGAGAACAACATTGAAGAAGGATCCGATCATCGGTTCGAGACGGGGATCCGACCTGCCCGCAACCAATGAACCGATCGGAAGATCGGTACCCGCCCCAGCCTTCGTGAGAACGGCGGCCAGCGCAGCCTGAAGGACCATGAACATGCTCGTCCCGGTGCGCGCAGCCAGCGCGTCGATTCTGGCGTGCAGATCCGCGTCGATGTCGACAGAGACCACGTCACCCCGAGGTTCCGAGTCATCTTCCGGCAACGGAAGATTCACACTGGTCGGTATTCCGTCGAGCGCATCCTGCCAGTACGCAAGTTGCTTCGACGCACGGCTGTCGACGTCCAGGGGGTCTCCCAACAGCTCGTCCGACCACACGGTGTAGTCGGCGTAGGTCAACGCAAGCTCGTCCCAGATCGGTTGATCTCCCTGCAACCTGGCTGCATAAGCAGAGACCAGATCTCCCAGCAGCGGCACTACGGACCACTCGTCGACGGCGATGTAGTGCATGACGAGAAGCAGTGTCCGAGAGCCGTCTTCACCGAGCACCAGATGAACCCGCAACGGCGATTGCTCACGCAGATCCATCGGAAGTTGAGCCAGTTCGAACACCACTCGACCCACATCGCCGGCGCCGACATCGACCACATCGACAGTCGGCCGCACCGATTCTCTTGCCACGACGATGCCGTCGACCTCGACGAAGGTGGTCCGCAGGGGTTCGTGCCGCGACGTCACATCGTCCAAGGCGTGCCCGAGAATCTCCGGATCGATCTTCGAATTCAGGGTCAGCGCCAGAGCGTGGCTTGCTTGCGGGTGCTCGCCGGCTGCGCGGAACAACTCCCACTGACGACGTTGCGGCGCAGACAGACCCATGGTCTCCGGACGCCTCGCCGCCGGCGCCAGGACCGGGCGTCCACCCTCCGAACGCGCAACGACTGCCGCCAACTCCGCAACGCTCGGTGCGTCGAACACGTCTCGAATACTGACGTCCACGCCGAACGCTTCACGAATGCGACCGACCAGTTTCATCGAAGCCATCGAATGTCCACCTAGTTCGAAGAAACTGTCGTGGACTCCGACGCTCGGGAGTTGCAATATCTCCGCGAAGGCAGCTGCAACCGTGGACTCCACGGCAGTGCGAGGAGCAACATCACCCGCCAACTCCGACCAGTCCGGAGCGGGCAACGCCTTGCGGTCGAGCTTTCCGTTGGGCGTCAACGGGAGCGGAGCATCGAGAGCGACAACCATGGTCGGGACCATGTAGTCGGGCAACGACATTGCAGCGAGATTTCGCACTGCCGTCGTGTCCACCACAGCACCGGGTTCGGGTGACACGTAACCGACCAGGCGCGTGATTTCGCCCTGCCGATCCGCGACGACCGTTGCCTGCTTCACCGAAGGATGGGCACTGAGAGCTCCGATGATTTCACCCAATTCGATTCGGAAACCGCGAATCTTGACCTGATCGTCCACGCGGCCGAGGAAGTCGATGTTCCCGTCCGAGCGCCACCGCGCTCGGTCGCCGGTGCGATACATGCGATCGCCCGCGGTGAAGGGATCGGCGATGAATCTCTGTGCCGTCAGATCGAACCGGCCCAGGTAGCCTCTCGCCAGGCCGCGTCCCGCGATGTACAGCTCGCCGGATACTCCCGGCGGAACCGGACGCAGTTGATCGTCGAGCACGTACGCCTGTTCGTTGGGGTCGGGGACTCCGATGGGCACAGCACCGTTCCAACCGGGTTCCGCCTGCCACAGAGTGTTGTTCACCGTGGCTTCGGTGAGTCCGTACGCAGCAAGCAAATTCAGCCGCTCCGCCCATCGCCCGATCAGCTCGGGCGGAACCGTCTCGGTTCCGACCAACACCGTGCAACCCTGCGGAACTTCACATCCCGCCGGCAGGGCGGCCAGCAACGAGGGAGGGATGATTGCATGAGTCACGCGATTGCTCGTCATGAAATCGGTCAACGCCGGGCCGGCCACTCGTGCGCTCTGCGGCACGATCACCAGGGTGCTGCTCGTGCACAGAGCCATCGCCAATTCGAATACCGCAACGTCGAAGCCGACCGAAGCAAACTGCATCACCACCGAACCCGGTACCAGTCGCATCCGAACCTCGGCTGTCGCAACAAGACTCGGAATACCGTCATGAGAAAGGACGGCGCCCTTCGGCTTGCCGGTCGATCCCGAAGTGTAGATGACATAGGCCGCGTGGTTGACGCCAACTGGTGGCCTGGGAGTTTCGACGATCGCTGCCTCTTCCAGTTCCGCAAGGATTAGCGGATCGTCCAAGAGGATTCGCTCGACGCCGGCCACATCCTCGATCCGCGAGCTTTCCTCCGAGGTGGACAGTAGTACCGACGTGCGAGAATCGGTGAGCATGTAGGCGATGCGCTCGCTCGGGTGGCTCAGATCCAGGGGTAGATACGCTGCCCCCAGCTTGAGCACGGCGAGGACCGACGCGACCATCTCCACCGAACGCGGGACGGCAAGTCCCACCACGTCTTCGACCGAGACCCCGCGCCGATACAGCACGCCGGCTATCCGATCACATTGCTCGGAGAGCTCGCGGTACGTGGCCTGCCCCGCCTCGTCGCGCACCGCAATCGCCTCGGGTGTAGCAGCGACCCCACGCGCGAAGGCGTCGTAGAACGTTTCCTCCGGCACGTCGACGGCGGTGTCGTTGAACGAGGTGACAACCTGTTCGAGTTCGCCGGGCAAGAAGATGTCGATGTCGCCGATCTCAATGTCGGCCGATTCCACGACTGCCGCGATCACCGATTCCAATCGGTTCGAAATTCGCTGTGCTGTTTCGCGATCGAAGAGGTCGCTGCCGTATTCGAGTCGGACGTCGATGCAGCCTTCGTCGCCGAGGTACTCGGTGAAGTTGAACACCAGATCGAACTTGGCTGTGTACTCCTCGAGTTCGAACGGATCCCCGCCCATCTCCTCGCGGCTGTGATAGCCGACCATGACCTGGAACAGCGGGTTGCGTGCCAAGGTGCGCGACGGATTGAGGCGTTCCACCACAGTTTCGAAGGGAACATCGGCGTTGGCGAAGGCCTCGAGGTCTCCCTCGCGAACGCGATCCACCAACTCCCGGAACGTCGGGTTACCTGACGTATCCGTGCGCAGCACAATCGTATTGACGAAGAAGCCGACCAAGTCGTCGAGCCCCTGTTCACTACGTCCGGCTACGGGAGCGCCGAGGGGAAGGTCCTCACCCGCTCCGAGCGCAGTCAGCAACGCCGCCGACGCCGCGTGCAGGACCATGAACATCGAACTCTGGCTCTCGCGCGCCAGGTCTCGCAGTGCGGCAGTTGTGTCCACACCCAACCGCGTTACCACTGCGCCACCGGAGAAACTCGGTCTGGCCGGTCGGCTCCGGTCGGTGGGAAGCAGCAGTTCTTCGGGGGCTCCGTCCAAACTCTTCGCCCAGAAGTCCAACTGCGTGCTCAGGACACTCGACGGATCGTCGGCGCTGCCGAGTAATTCCCGTTGCCACAGGGTGTAGTCCGCGTACTGAACCGGTAGCGGTTCGAACGCTGGCTCCTCGCCCTGAATCCGAGAGGAGTAGGCAGACATCAGATCGCGCAGGAACGGCCGATCGGACCATTCGTCCGTTGTGATGTGATGCAGGACGATCACGACGATTACGGCACCGTCTACTCGGATCAGACGGGCGCGAATCGGAATCTCGTTCGAAAGGTCGAACGGACGGCCCACTGCCACTGCAACTTCGCCGGCGACACCGGATTCCCGTGAATGAACTGTCTCGACCGGAACCTTCGCCGATTCGAGAATTATCTGTTCCGGTGTTCCGTCCACCAACCGGAACACCGTACGCAAGGATTCGTGTCGTCCAACGACGTCACCCAGCGCCGCGGCGAAGACGTCCGCGTCCAATGCACTGTCCAAGCGGAGCACGATCGGGAAGTTGTAGGCCGCGGAGTTCTCTTCCATCTGTCCGATCAGCCACAAACGCTGTTGAGCGGCAGAAAGTGGAAGGTGGTCCGGCCGCGGCTTCGCTACCAGCATCGGTCGCGTCGATCCCTGCTCGACCACAATGCGTTCCGCGAGTTCCGCGACGGTCGGCGCTTCGAAGAGATCACGCATGGTCAGACTGTTCGGAATGGCGATCCGAGCTCGACTGATCAGTTTGGTGGCCAGAAGCGAGTGCCCACCGAGGTCGAAGAAGTTGTCGTCGACACCGATGTCGTCCACATCGAGTACGTCGGAGAAGAGCTCACAGAGAACCTCTTCCGTGTGGTTCCGCGGTGCAATCGACTCCCCACTCCGCTCCCCCAGCACCGAATCGGCCGTGGGCAGTGCCTTGACGTCGAGCTTGCCGTTGACGGTCATCGGTAGTGACTCCACCTCGATCACCACGGCCGGAACCATGTAGTCGGGTAGGAGAACTCGCGCCTGCGCGCGATAGTCGTGCACGGCGCCGAGTTGCACGGGTGTCACGTAGCCGACGAGCCTCTTGACTCCGCCCGCCCCGACGTCGACCACGACCGCTGCTTGCCGCACGTGCTCGTCGGATTCGAGAACGGAGACGATTTCGCTCGGCTCGATGCGGTGACCTCTGATCTTCACCTGGTCGTCGGTGCGGCCCAGGAAGTCCAGGTTGCCGTCAGCGCGTCGCCGCACCAGATCCCCGGTGCGGTACATACGTTCTCCGGTCCCGGCCGGATCTGCGACAAAGCGCTCGGACGTGAGCGCAAAGCGTCCGAGGTAGCCGCGAGCCAAACCGGCTCCGGCAATGTACAGTTCGCCGGCAACCCCGTCGGGGACCGGTCGCAGCCAGCCGTCGAGAATGTGCGCCGTGGTGTTCCAGATCGGCTTGCCGACCGTCGGGGTGTCACTGTCGGTCGTTCCGCCGCCGAGAGTGTTGATCGTGTATTCCGTCGGACCGTAGAGGTTGTAGCCCACGGTTCCCTCGGTCTCGCGCAGCCTGTTCCACACCGAATCCGGAACGGCTTCACCGCCGAGTAGGACCAGCGGAGGACGGTGTTGTCCCACACCGTCGTCGAGCAACCCGCTGTCGATCAGGTGCGTCGCGTAGGTCGGTGTCACGTTGACGACGTCGATTTCCTGTGCGTCGCAGTATGCAACGAGCGCCTCGGCATCACGACGCAGATCCTCGTCACAGATGTGCACCTCGTGACCTTCCACGAGCCACAGAAGTTCCTCCCACGACATGTCGAAGGCGAAGGACACGGTGTGCGCGATCCGCAGGCGCCGGCCCGTCGCGGCGATCACCGGTTCGAAGATCGCCTCGCGGTGGTTGAACTGCATGTTCGTCAAGCCGCGGTAACCGGTGACCACGCCCTTGGGCTTGCCGGTCGAACCGGAGGTGTAGATGACGTACGCGGGGTGGTCGAGCCGATGCGGTGCTCCCGGGGCGAATGCTCCGAGTTCCGCCGCGGAGAGTGCCCGCGCCGAGATCGTCAGTCGCCTTGCCGCAGTGTCCGGCTCGTCGAGCACGATGGTCCGAATGTCCGCGGTGCGGACGTCCGCGCCTTCGAATTTCGGTGCGGCGGCGACAGTCGTCAGCAACACGACCGGATCTGCGTCGTCGATCATCACGGCCAACCGTTCGGCCGGATGGTCGAGTTCGAGGGGTAGGTAGGCAGCGCCCGTGCGCAATACGGCGAAGAGCGCGACGACCATGTCCACCGAGCGCGGCAGACCAAGAGCCACGATCTTTTCCGGCCCGGCGCCGTAGTTGATCAGCAACCGCGCCATCCGATTGATCTCGCCGTCGAGATCGGCGTAGGTCATCCGACGCTTCCCGAACACGAGTGCCGTGTCGTTCGGTTGCGCCGACGCCACCTCTTCGAACAGGTCGGCAATGGTGCGCTCCGGCAACTCTCGGATCTGCGTCTGCTGCGCTACCGCGGGAGTCGGCGTCGCAACGACCGAACCTGTCATATCCTGCGACCAACTCTGGAGAAGGTCGACGAAGTGACCGAGCAGGTCCTCGGCTCGGCGCGCGGTCACCAGATGCGGATGGAACTCGAACTTGACGTTGACGGTGGTACCCGGGGTGACCACCACAGTCAGCGGATAGTGCGTGTGATCGATACTGTCGCTGCCGCTCACGTCGTGTGCGGCATTGAGTGCGTCGACTTGCTTCTCGTCCACGAAGTTCTGCAGGACCATCAGCACGTCGAACAGTTGACGATGCTCGGAAACACGCTGGATCGAGGCCAATCCGAGATAGTCGAACGGCATCAGCGAAAGTCGATCCGCCTGAGTGCGACGAAGAAGTTCCTCGACGCTCTCGTTCGGATCCAGTTGCAGCCGAACGGGAACGGTGTTGAGGAACATGCCCACCACGGTGTCGATTCCCGGTACCTCCGGCGGCCTTCCGGCAACCGTGGAGCCGAAGACGACGTCCTGTCGACCGGTGGCCGACGCCAGCACCATAGCCAGCGCTGCGTTGAGTACCGTGTTGAACGTGACGCCGGATGCGGCAGCGCGCTCACGCAATGCACGCGAAAGCGGTTCCGACAGAACCGCATCGCGGCGATCCGGAAGCTGAGGTTCGACGCCGGGCGCAGGCTCGGCAACAAGCGTCGGCTCCTCGAGTCCTGCGAGCGCTCCGCGCCACCCCGCGTCAGCGGCTGCACCGTCGCGGTCGGCCAACCAGGCGAGGTAGGCCTCGAACGACCCCTCGGGTTCGCCAAATGCGCTGTCGTCCCCGCCGGTGTCGTACAGCGCCAGAAGCTGGCTGACGACAAGGCCGTTGGACCAGCCGTCCCACAACAGGAACTGCCTGTTGATCACCAGTCGATCATGTCCGCCGGGCAGATGCAGCACGCTCATACGCCACAGCGGCGGCGCGGTCAGGTCGAATGGAGTCACTCTGTCTTGGGCGGCGACGGCCTCGGCGCGCTCACGAGCAGCCGAGTCGTCGAGTTGACGGAGATCGTGGACGGCGACGGGAACATCGAGTCCCGCACTGAAGAACTGCACGGGCTCGTTCAGTCCTTCGCTCACGAATCCCGCTCGCAACGTGGGATTTCGTCGTTGAAGTGTCCGGGCGGCCGCAGCCAACTTGTCGACATCGAGGGTGTGCCCGAAATCCATCGAGAACTGTGCCGTGTAGATGTCTCCACCACTACTGCTGTCGCTGCTGCCTGCGTAGCCGGCTTGGAAGTACAGGCCTTCCTGCAACGGTGAGAGTGGGAGGATGCTGCTGACACCGGCCGGGCTCGCGTCGGCTATCGCGTCGATCTCGGCCTGACTCAGGTCGAGCAACGGCACATCGGACGGGGTCAGGATGGGAGGCCCGTCATGCTCCGCGGCCGCAGCCGCCAGATCGCCGAGCGCCGAAACCCAGCCGTCGGAGAGTGACTGCGCATCCTCCTCGGACAAATCTTCACTTGCCCAAGCGAAGTCGGCACGGAGTTCCGAATCCACGCTGACGACATTCACGATCAGCCGATACGGACCTCCCATGTCTGCGTCGGGATCGGTGGACATGGCTTCGGATTCCGCTGCCAGGGACCATGCTGTCGATCCAGCTGTCGTCGTACGTCCGAGATAATTGAACAGGATCTGAGATTCGGAGCGCCCCGCCAATCTCGATGCCGTACGTGCATTCACGTACCGCAACATCCCGTAGCCGATACCGCCGTCCGGAGCCGCCCGCAGGCTCTCCTTCACCTCGCGCAGCGTGTCCACCGGGTCGGTTCCGCCGAGCAGTCGCATCGGGGCAATCGTGGTGAACCAGCCGACTGTTCGCGACAGATCGGTCCCGGGTACCAATTCCTCGCGGCCGTGCCTTTCGAGATCGACCAGCAGTTCGCGCTCACTGCGACCGGTGGAACGACGCCAGCGCTCGACCGACATCACCAACGCAGCCAACAGAACATCCGTTCCCTCGGCACCCAGCATTGCCGCAACCGTTCCGAGTGCCGCCTCGGAGATTGCTCCGTCCACCGTGACCGTGCGCCTCGCGCCTCCGGATACAACGGCATAGCTCGCGGTACCGGGGATCAACTCCGCGCCCGGAGCGGTCACGGTCAACCAGTGATCGAGTTCGGCAAATCGATGAGCACTGCTTGCGTGTTCGGCCACCGTGCGGGAGAAGGTACGCAGCGAAGTTCCGACGGCGTCCAATGCTGCGGGCTCTCCGGCCTCGACGGCCACCCAGGCCATCGCGAGATCCTCGAGCAGGGTTCCCCACGAAACCCCGTCCACGACCAGATGGTGCGCGACTATCGCGAGTCGGCCCAGATTATCAGCGCCACAATCGAACCAGACCACCGAGACCATCCGTCCTGCAGACGGATCCAAACGACTGGTCGCACACTCGGAACGTTCGGTGATGAGCGTCCGCAACTCGGTGTCATCCAGTCCCCGAGCATCAACGCGTTCGACAAGGTTCGCTGCCCGGATACTGCCGGGTTCCTCGATCCGCGCCGACCACATTCCGCGGTCATGTCGGATCAAGGTTTGGCGAAGTCCGTCGTGGTGATCGAGCACGGCCTGCAATGCGCCGGTGATCGAATCGAGAGATGTTGCCGGAGAGTGGATCAGAACTGCCTGGTTGAAGCGATCGGTACCACCCGTCCATTCGGACAAGCGGTGCACCACCGGCAGCGGAACCAGCTCACCCACGCCGATGTCGGCCGTGACGGTGGCAACCGACGTGGCGACATCACCCACCGCTGCGGCGATCGCAGCGGGAGTGCGCAATTCGAAGATCTGACGCGGGGTCAGTACTACCGAATCACGACGAGCCAGGTTGACCAGTCGGATCGCCAGGATACTGTCGCCGCCGAGAGTGAAGAAGTCGTCGCGTGCCCCGACGCGTGGCAGGCCGAGAACTGTCGCGAAATGCCTGGCGAGCAGGTCGGCAACGCCCGAGGAAACTACTCCCGTCGTTTCGCCCACCTGTGCCGCGAAATCCGGTGCCGGTAGGGCTTTTCGGTCGAGCTTGCCACTCGGGCTCAGCGGCAACGACTCGAGCCGCACGAACGCGCTCGGCACCATGAACTCCGGCAGCACCGACAACAACTGCCCTCGAACCGCAGCGTCATCAGCATCTCCGACCAGATAGGCGACCACCTGTGCGCGGTTACTCGGACCGTCGGTTCGGACGATCACGGCACTTGCCGAGACTCCGGGGCACAATGCCAACTGCGCTTCGATTTCACCGAGCTCGATGCGGAATCCACGAACCTTCACCTGCTCGTCGACACGGCCGAGGTACTCGAGAACGCCGTCGGCATTCCACCGCACGATGTCACCGGTCCGGTACATCCGCGAGCCGCCGTCGCTGTACGGATTCGCCACAAATCTTTCGGAGGTCAATCCCCCACGTCCGTTGTAACCACGCGCCAGTTGTGGTCCAGCCAGATACAGCTCACCGGTGGCACCGGCCGGAACGTTCTGCAGATACGGATCGAGAACGAACAGGCCGGTATTGGCGGCGGGTTCGCCGATCGGGACACTGACCGCGTCTGCCGGAGTTTCCTGCACCGACGGCTGCCAACTGACGTCGACGGCGGCCTCGGTGGGGCCGTAGAGGTTGTCCACCAGAACGTTCGGCAGGATCTCGGCAACCTTGCGTGCAACGTGAACGGGCAGTGCCTCACCGCTGCAGTTGACGATCTCGAGGGAAGAGCACAGTGCTGCTTTCGGCTCCGCAAGAAAAACTTCCAGCATCGACGGAACAAAATGCACTCGGGTCACGGAATGTTCGACGATGACGTCGGCCAGATAGCCCGGATCCTTGTGCCCGTCCGGCTCGGCCATCACCAGAGTTGCCCCCACCAGGAACGGCCAGAAGAATTCGGGGACGGAGACGTCAAAACTCGACGGGGTCTTCTGCAGCATCCGGTCGGAGAAGTCCAGCGGACGTATCTGCTGTGCCCAGAGCAATCGGTTGACCACACCCTCGTTGGTGACCACAACGCCTTTGGGACGACCGGTCGAACCCGAGGTGTAGATCATGTACGCGGCATCCGCGGGCGATCCTGGGACACTCAGCGGTTCGGCTGGGAACTGCGCGGACTCCGATACCGTCACCCGCGGAACCGAACCCGAATCGAGTGAAGAATCTTCCGACACCACGACGCACACCGGATCGGCGTCGTCCAGCATGTACGTCAGCCGCTCCGCCGGATAGCCGGTGTCGAGCGGAACGTATGCTCCCCCGGCCTTCCCGATGCCGAGTATCGCAACCATCAGATCGACCGAGCGCGGCAAGGCAACCGCCACCAATGATTCGCGTCCGACGCCACGTTCGTGCAGCAGATGCGCAAAACGATCAGCGCGAGAGTGAAGTTCGGCGTAGGTCAACGACTCTTCACGGAAGATCACTGCGGTGGCTTCGGGCGTACGCCCGGCTTGATCCTGCAGCAGCTCGGTCAGCGTTGCGCGCGGCCGATCCAAGGCCGTGCCGATGCTACCCGGCTGTGCGGGTGCCAGCGCGATCCGGCCGATGACCTGGTCGAGATCGCGAGAGAGCTCGGTGAGTACGACTGCGAGAGCTTCGGCCAGCGACGCAGCGGCATCGCCGTCCACCTGAGCAGCGTCGTACTTCAATTCCAACGCCAATTGATCGCCGGGGACGACGATCAGGGTCAGCGGGTAGGCCGGTCGCTCGTCGAATCGAATTCCCGTCAGTCGCACCGAGTTCGTCGGATCAGCGATTGCCGTGTCACCGAGTGGATAGTTCTCGAACACGACCAGTGATTCGAAGTTCTGCTCCAGTCCGCCGGTCCGCCGCAGTTCCGGTAGCCCCAGGTACTGATGGTCGAGTAGTTCCGATTGTTCCCTCTGCCAACGAGAAAGTGCTTGCGCAGCTGTCTCTGCCGGATCGAACCGCAACCGAGCCGGCACAGTGTTGATGAACAAGCCCACCATGGACTCGATGCCGGGCAGGTCTCCACCGCGTCCCGATACGGTTGATCCGAACAGCACGTCTGTTCGGCCGGTCATTCGGCCGAGCACCAGTCCCCAGGCGCCGTGCACGAGCGTGCTCAGCGTCAAACCGTAGGAGCGTCCGGTGGTCGACAGCGCGCGAGTATCACTGTCGGACAGCTCGACTCGGGTAGCATGGACACCGCTGCTGCCCGCGCTCGGCGCGGGAAGTTCGACCGCGGGCCCGGGAGAGTTCAGTGCTTTTCTCCACACCGCTGCCGAAGCCTCGTGATCGTGGCCGGCCAACCATTCGAGGTAGCTGCGGTACGGCGCCGGACTCGGGAGCACCACGCCGGAATCGCCAACGCTGTACGACGCCATCAGCTCCCGCAGCATCACCGGGACCGACCATCCGTCTGCAACCGCATGGTGAATCGACTGCAGCAGAAGGTACTTCTCCGAAGAGGCACGGAGCAGTGTGTAACGGACGAGCGGCGGCTGCGCGAGGTCGAACCCGCGCGCGCGGTCGGCGGAAAGCAGTTCATCCACGTCGGCGCCGGCATCCGTGACTACTGCCATCTCCACGACGACGCTCGGGTGCACCACCTGCACGACCCGGCCGTCGCCCAGGACCGAGAATCCGGTGCGCAGCGCCTCGTGTCGATCCACGACGGATTGCAGCGCACGGCGCAGAGCCGCGCTGTCCACGGCGCCGGTCAGCTCCACGACCTGTTGCACGACATACTGATCAGCCCCCGGATCGGCAAAAGCCGAATGGAAGTAGATCCCTTCCTGCAACGGAGTGAGCGGGAGAATCTCTTCTGCCTTCGGCAACCCGTCCACATCGGCCTGAGTGAGCGCCACCAGAGGGTAGTCGGACGGTGTCGCGCCGCCGAAGGCTGCGAGCCCGGACACGGCCTTGAGCGAGTCCAGCCACAACCGCGCAAACCTGTCGATGTCGCTACGCAGGAAGATATTCGACGCCCAGGTCAGAGTGGCCCTCAGTCGTGGCCCACCGGCCGCTTCCTCGGCTACGACGTCGACAGACAACGCGTGACCCAACGGCATGGACGGATCGGCAGCGCCGTCCATCGACACCGGGAACCAGTCCCCCTCTGCAACTGCAGTGCGCCCCAGATAGTTGAGCACCACCTCGGGTGCTGCGACGCTACGCAACTGATCCGAGCTGCCGAGGTATCGCAATGCTCCGTACCCGAAGCCTGCGTTCGGGACGCGTCGAAGTTGCTCCTTGACGCTCTTGAGAACCGCCGCCAACTCGCCGCTCGCTTCGAGATCCGGAGCGGCTGTACCGATCTCGAGTGCAACCGGGAATACCGTGGTGAACCATCCGACAGTACGTGTCAGGTCGACGTGCGCAGCGCCGTCACCGCGAACGATGTCTTCGTCGCGTCCGTGCCCTTCCAAGTCGATGGTCACCGATGCGGCACCGCTCCACTTGGTCAGCGCAACGGCCAATGCGGTGATCAGCACTTCGCTCACGTCGGCCCCGAACGCCCGTGGGACACTGCCCAACAACCGATCGGCGAATTCCGGAGGCAGGGTGATCGATCGCGCCGCAGCGGTGCGCGCGAGGTCAACTGCCGGGTCGAGTGCCCGACGGCCGAGAGGTGACTGTCGTGCGGAAGTCACCGAGTCCCAGAACTCGATCTCCGAGTCCAGTCGCCCGGTTCCGACCGCCTCCGAAACGAGTTCGGCATACCTTCTCACCGACGTGCCGACCGGAGCGAGTGAGGGTTCGTCGCCTTGTATCGCTGCGATACCCGCGCGCGCAAGGTCTTCGAGGATGATGCGCCAGGAGACACCGTCGACGACCGCGTGGTGGATGACAAGCAACAGTCGTCCGGGACCGGTCGCAGTGGTGAAGAGAACAGCACTGACCATCGTGCCGTCTGCCGGGTTCAGACGCCTGACGGCTCGCTCGGTCTCGGCGACGATCAGCGGTCCGCATTCTGCGAGCGGCACCGGTAGTGCACGGGTCTCGAAGACCACAGCCGATTCGTTGGTGGCCGGAACAAGCAGCGATCCTTCGGAAGTCAACTTCGCACGAAGTCCATCGTGGCGTGCCACCAGGGCATCGAGCGCCGCCTCGACGTGCTCGGACGTCAAAGCTGACGGAGTCTGAATCAGCGCTCGCTGATGGAAGGTTCGTGCTGCGTCCGGCGTCCCGAGGGCCCTGGCAGCGATGGGCGTCGTGGCTACGTGGCCGATCGGTTCGTCCGCATGATCGACGATCTCAGCCGTTCGGCCGGATTGGGCGCGCGCCATCGCCTCTGCGGTGCGCAGCTGAAACACCTCGCGTGGACTGATCGACAAACCGGCTGCACGAGCCGCGGTCACGAGCGAGATCGCGACGATGCTGTCACCGCCCAGTGCAAAGAAATCGTCGGTCACGCCAACCGATTCGAGACCTACCGCCGACGCGATCAACGTGCAGAACTGTTGTTCGACTTCGTTTCTCGCGGCGACGTGTGCACTCAGTTCGGCGAGATCGGGCTCAGGAAGGGCTCGACGGTCGAGTTTGCCATTGGCCGTGAGCGGAAACTCGTCGAGGACAGTGACGGTGGTCGGGACCATGTAGTCGGGCAGCTTGCTCGCCGCCCACTCGCGAATGTCCTGTGAGTCGACCGCAAGGTTCGTCCCCGACGCTGCACTCACGTACGCGGCGAGATACTTTGCACCTGTGGGTGCTTGACGCACCAGAACTGCCACGTGGCGCACTCCGGGGTGTGAGATCACGGCGGCTTCGACGTCTTCGAGTTCGAGACGCATGCCACGAATCTTCACCTGATTGTCCGTGCGCCCCAGGAAGTCGAGGGTGCCGTCGGCGGTCCATCGAGCCAAGTCACCGGTGCGATACATCCGGGATCCGGCCAAATCTCCGGAAACAAAGGGATCCGCGAGAAAACGAGACGCGGTCAACGCCGACGCGCCCACATATCCGCGCCCCAGTAAGAAGCCCGCTGCGTAGAGTTCGCCGCCGGTGCCGACCGGAACCGGCTGCAGGTCACCGTCCAACACGTACAGGCGAGTGTTGGGGTTCGGGCGCCCGATGGATGTGGCAATTCGTTCCGCGTCCTCGCGGTAGATCACATGAGAGACACCGATGGTCGCTTCCGCCGGCCCGTAGCCGTGATACAGCGTCGTGGACAGTTGGGCACGGAACCGATCGAAGAGTTCAGGCGTGAGAACCTCACCGCCGCACCACACGTGCTTCAACGAATCGAGCTGATCGGTCCCGTTCGCCAGATCCAGAAGGATGTCGAGCATCGACGAAACCAAGTAGACAAAAGTGACCGATTCTCCGGCGATCAGGTCGAGCAGGTATTGCGGGTCGCGTTCCCCCTCTGGCTTCGCGATCACCAATCGACCGCCGGAAACGAGCGGGAGCAGGATCTCGTTGATCGAGATGTCGAACGAGAGTGGGGCTTTGAACAGAGAGGCATCACCGGACCCGAACCCGAGAATCCGCTCCCGCTGCCACAGCAACCTTGCGCAGATTGCCTCGTGGCGGATCATGGCGCCCTTCGGACGTCCGGTCGAACCGGATGTGAAAATGACATATGCGAGTTGGGTACCGTGAATACGAATGCCAGAGGTCATTATCTCGGACAGGTCCGAAGGCCCGCCCTCGTACGCCCACGCGGAGAGATCGACCAATACGGAGTCGTCTACGCCGTCCGAGGTGAGCACCAATGTGGCACCGGCATCGGCGAGTACCGATTCGCGGCGCTCTGCGGGCCAGGACGGATCCAGTGGCACGAAGGCGCCGCCGGCGCACATGACGGCCAACAACCCCACCACCATCTCGGCGGATCTCGGAAGGCCGATCGCCACAACGGTTTCGGATGCGACACCGCGAGAGATCAAGTGCGCGGCGAGCTGCGATACCCGACTTTCGAGCTCGCCGTAGGTCAGCCGAACGTTGCCGTCGACCACGGCGACAGCGCCCCGATCGGCAGAGAAGCTGCTGCGCAACAAATCCGGCACCGTCGTCACGGGCTGCGGTTCTGCGGTGTCGTTCCACCCGTGGAGCACGAGTTCACGCTCCGCGCGCGACATGGGGTCGAGTGCCGAGATCGGAAGCTGCGGCTCGGCCACGAATCGATCGAGGAACTGTTCGATTCTGGCGGTGTGATCGGCCAACTCCCTGTCGAATCCGGCCGGGGCGCGGACGTCGATCTCGATCGGTTCCCCGTCCTGACCACCGCGCACACTCAGATCCAGGTCACTGACCCGACCGGTCACCGAATTACGCACGCGCACCGGGCAGCCGCCGAAGGTGAGTGTGTGTTCGAACATCATCGAGTTGATGCCGGGACCGAAGACCTGGCGGTCGGGATCGATTGCTCGCACGTCGCGTGCGAGATCCTCTCCCCGGTACCGCCCGTGCTTGAGTATCGAGATCAAGGCGGTATCGAGACGAGTTGCCAACTGGCCGATGGTTTCCGAGCGTTCGACCCGAATACCGAGCGGCAGAATCGTCGACGCCATCGAGGGAGTGCGCCGCATGTCGCGACCCACCCGAGCGGCCATCGGCACCGAGACGACAACGTCGTGCTGTCCGGTGGTTCGTGCAATGTACGCGATCAGCGCAGCCATGGGCAGGCGAGTTCGCCGAATCCCGGCGTCGGCGGCATAGCGATAGAGCTGCGCTGCACGATCGACGTCGAGCGTGAGCATCGCCGCGATCGGCGGCAGCGAATCATCCACCTGCCCATGCAGAATCCGCGTTGCTTCCGGTCCTGATTCAACTCGTTCGACCCAGTACTGACGGTCGAGCTGGAACCGCGGAGAGTTCCGGTATTCCAGATCGGCCGCCACCACCGCATCGAGCGACCACAACGGCGCCGCAGTCTCGAGGTTCGGATCGTCGTACCGCTCGGCTACGTCGGCGACGATGAGCGAGATGCCGTACCCGTCGACCACGCTGTGGTGATAGCGCTGATACCAGATGACTCGGTCGTCAGCAGTTCGCAGAAGCACCTGGCGGAACAGCAGATCGTCCGCACCGAAGACCCGAGCCATATCGGTGTCCATCCACGACTGCGCAGTCGAATCGGGATCCGCCTCGGCGCGAAGGTCGAGAATTTCCACGTCCCAGCGCGCATCCGGAATCGGCACCTGGATCAGCTGGTTGTCAGCATCCACCCGAAAGTGCACGAACAGCGCTTCGACGCGCCCGACTGTGGCCTTGATCGCCGCTGCCGCGCGCTCGACGTCGATCGTCCCGTCGACCTCGACGACAAGTCCGATGTTGTACACCGGACTGCTCGGATCGACGTTCTGAGCAACCCACACCTCACGCTGAGCGGCCGTCGCCGGGAGCGTTGCGTCCAGATCGCCACCGCCCGATACAGACGGGTGAGCTACCTGAGAGTGGTCAGACATCGAGAAATCCGATCATCGTCGTTCATGCTCATCGAACGACGAACACCCTCGCAAGTTTAGGGTAGGCTACCCAGGAACGTGAAGGTGCGCTCCCGCCCTGGTCAGACCTGTTCCCACGGACCGAATTCGAGCAAAACGTCGATTGCCGTCTTACCGTCCTGCGGCCGAACGACATGTTCGAGGGCGTAGACCCTCGATCCCTCCGCGGCGCGAGCGAGATCGGAAATACCGGGCAGAATGGTCGGTTCGGGTGGGCCGCCCACACCACGGTGGAAGTTCTCGATCGAATGCCCCAAATAGAGGACGCGCCCGCCTGGCGTCAGCCACTCCCCGACGCGTTTGAGCGTGTCGGCCAGCTCGTCGACCTCGAGGTGAAGAAAGCTGACCAACACCAGGTCAACTACCCCTTCCGGTTGCCACGTGGTCGCGTCGCCGATCTGCCAGTCGACAGCCTTGTCCAAGTCACTCGCCCGTGCCAGATCGATCGCCACCGACGAGTAGTCGACGGCAGTCACCGACCACCCTTGCCCGGCCATCCACCGCGCGTGACGGCCGTCGCCGCAGGCCAGATCGATCGCAGTGCCCGGCTTCAGGTCGGCAATTCGTGTTGCGACGGTTCCCGCCGGGTCGATTCCCCACGGCTCCGTCACCGCTCGGTATCGCTCGTCCCAGTCGTGTGCGTCCATGATCACTGCTCCTCGTGGTTCGTTTCACCGCGGTTCGTTTCACTGTCTCCGATCAGACGGTGCAACGAGCAGCATAGAGAACCCTCGAATGTGACAGACACATACCCCTGGGGGTATACAGGTGACGGTCAGGAATACCCCCACCCGTATCAGGAGCGAAGATGTCAGCGACCAGAACAGTCACCGCGGACCCACCCGCCCAATCCGACGGCATACTCGCGCGCCTCGGTCGATCGATGGCGGCGCACACCCGCCTCGTCATCGGCGTCTGGTTGATCGCGTTGGTCGCACTCGGCGCCGCAGCACCCAGCGTCTTCACCTCCCTCGCCGGCGCAGGTTGGCAGGCAAACGGATCCGAATCAGTGCAGGTTCGCGAGTTGGCCGAGCAGCATTTCGGTGGAAACTCCTCCGCTGCAGTGCAGGTGGTCGTTCACTCGAATTCTCTGCCCATCACCGATCCGTCGATGCAGCAAACGCTGGCGGCGGCAACGGAAATCTTTTCCGCGGACCCTCGTTTCGGCGAAGTGGTCGCCCCGCAGACCGGCATGACCATCAGCCCGGACGGACATACCGGCATCATGATCGCGGGCGCCAACGCAAGTACCGACGAGATGGTCAGTGCGGTAGACGAACTCGGCAAGGAACTCACTGCATTGTCCACGGACACCATCGAGGTTTACCCCACCGGCGCGTCGGCTTTGTGGAGCGATTTCAACAAGGCCAATCACGAAGCGATGATCAAGGCCGAAATGATGTCGTGGCCCGTCACTCTCGCGATCATGGTGTTGGCCTTCGGCTCCCTGGTTGCCGCAGGACTCCCACTGCTTCTGACACTCGCAGGTCTGGTCGCCTCGGCGGGCGGGCTTGTGATCCTCAACGAGATCACGCCGATTTCCGTGTGGGCCATGAACTTCGCGATGATGTTCGCTCTCGCACTCGGCATCGACTACGCACTCTTCCTCGTCGCCAGGTTCCGGGAAGCACTGCGAACCGATCCGGATCCGCGGGCCGCCGTGGCTCAAACGATGGACACCGCCGGCAAAGCTGTTGTCCTCTCCGGCCTCACAGTTCTGGTCAGTTTGTCTGCGGTGCTCATCGTTCCAGCCCCGGCCGTACGCACGATGGCTGTCGGAATCATGCTCGCTGTGATCTTCGTTCTCGCCGCAACACTCACCCTGCTACCTGCCGTGCTCGGCCGGATCGGCGCCAAGGTCAACGGCGGTTCACTACCGTATGCAAAGCGCCAGCAGCACCGCTCCCCGATGTTCGCAGCTTGGGCTTCCCTGCTGCACAAGCACCCGTGGCCTTTCGGCATCGGCGCATTGATCGTCCTTATCGCTCTCGTTGTTCCGGTGTTCGGCCTGAAGGTTGCAATGCCCTCCATCGCCGTGGTTCCCGAGGACGCCCCGGTTCGGCAGGGTTATGAACTGGTACAGCAGCAGTTCGGTGACGGCGCTCCCGGAATGCTGCAGATCGTCACGTCCGCCGACGATGCAGCCGACACCTCGCGTCTTGCCATGAGCGTGGATGGCGTGGCCATGGTCACGCCAGCGCAACAAGCGGGCGACGGATCCGATCTGGTTATGCTGCAAGCAGTTCCCACCGTCGACCCGTCAGATCCTGCGATGGAAACCATCCTTGCCGACCTTCGGTCGCAACTGCCGGAATCGGCGCTCGTCGGCGGCGCTCCGGCTGAAAACCTCGACCTTCAGCAGGCACTCGACGACTACCTTCCCATCATCGTGGTCGTAATTCTGACGCTCGGATTCCTGTTGCTGCTGATCGCCCTCCAGGCACCTTTGATCGCCTTGATCGGCACGCTGGTCAGCCTGCTGTCCACTGGGGCCGCATTCGGAATCGCGAAGTTGATTTTCCAGGACGGCCACGGAGCAGGCCTGCTCGGCTTCGATCCCCAGGGGTTTCTCAACGGGTGGGGTCCGGTCTTCTTCTTCGCCATGATCTTTGCCATCGCGATGGACTACACCGTGTTCCTGCTCTCGAGCGCCAAGGAGCACTACGAACGCACAGGTGACCCCGAGACCGCACACATCGACGGCCTCGCACATTCGGGTCGGGTCATTGCGGCGGCAGCAGCGGTGATGGTTGCGGTCTTCTTCACTTTTGCGCTCGCAGATCCCTTGCCACCCAAGGAAATGGGCATCATTCTCGGTGTAGCTGTCCTCCTGGACGCAGTGCTCGTCCGCTTGGTGCTGCTGCCCGTTCTCCTGCGCCTCAGCGGCCGGGCAGCCTGGTGGGCGCCGGCATGGTTACGACGCGCCCTGCCGAACATCAGCTTCTCGCATGGCTGACCGTGTACCCGACATCACTGTCTTCTTGATACCCCCAGGGGTATGATGGAGGCAAGAGAAATCGAAGCCAACGACATCGAAGCCAATGGCACCGAAGCCGACGACATCGCAGCCAACGACAAGGAGCGGGCAATGACAACACCCACAGAACCGATAGCGATCGCAACCAAGGTCACCGGAACTTTCGACGACGTCGTCACCCGAACTCGTACTGCTCTCGCCGAGCAGGGCTTCGGCATCCTGACCGAGATCGACATGCAGGCAACACTCAAGGCGAAGCTGGACGAGGACATGGAAAAGTACCTGATCCTGGGTGCCTGTAACCCGCCGTTGGCCCATCGGGCAGTTTCGGTGGATCGTCAGATCGGCCTCCTGCTGCCGTGCAACGTTGTCGTCCGCGAAGATACGACTACCGAGAATTCGTTCTTCGTCGAAGCGATGAATCCCGCTCTCATGGTTCAGGTTTCCGGCGAACCAGGCCTGGAGTCCGTGGCGGCCGACGCCGCCGTCAAGTTGCGGGCAGCCGTCGACTCGTTGATCTGACACCGCAGCCGGATCAAACACTGGATCAAGCAGTGACATGCCCCCAGGGGTACCCTCGGTCGCAGCACGAACACTCGAGAAGGGGCCACCATGACCGGCGACGAAGAGAGCATTGCGCTCGTACTGAACAGACTGCGGCGTGCTCACGGCCAACTTGCCGGGGTCATCTCGATGATCGAGAACGGCCGCGACTGCAAGGACGTCGTCACGCAGCTTGCAGCCGTGTCGAAGGCGCTGGACCGAGCAGGGTTCAAGATCGTCGCTTCCGGGCTGCGTGAATGCCTGAGCGGTGACAGCGCGGAAGGTCAGGAACCGATGACCGAGGCCGAACTCGAGAAGCTGTTCCTGGCACTGGCCTGAAATATGAGAAGGGCCTGACCTGCAGTCAGCAGGTCAGGCCCTTTCTCGCATGCGGAAAACTACTTCGCCAGGAAGTCGATCAGCACCTTGTTCACGGCCTCCGGACGCTCGAGGTACCCGTAGTGTCCGGCGTCGGGAATCTCTTCGAACGACGCCGTCGCGATGCAGTCCGCCACCTCGCGGGAGAGGTAGGGCGGGATCATGCGGTCGTCGGCGAAAGCGACGGACAGGCAGGGGCGCATGATCGACTTGTACGCACCCCGTCGATCGAAGGCGCGGTCCATACCGAGCTGTGCGCGAACACCCGGTGACGTTGCGCCGCCGGTGAACTCGAAGATATCCATCCAGTCGCGCGCCGAGTGATCGTCTGCCAGCGTGGCCGGCGAAAGGTTCATCACCGCGGTCACTGCGGCACGGTATTTGGCCGGCAGCGCGACGCCACTGTCGAACAACTGGCGCTCACCCTCGGTCAGGACCTGCTGGAAATGATCCATCCGGGCGTGGCCGGCGAGGAACACTGCTTTGCGAACCAGATCGGGCCTGGCGAGCGTCAGTTCCTGCGCCACCCGGGCGCCCATCGAGGTTCCGATGACATGGGCGGGGCCGCCACCGAGGTGCTCGATCAGTCCGGCGGTGTCCGCAACCATGTCGGGCATCGTGATGCCGCCGAGGCTCTCGCCGGACGGTGCGATTCCGCGGTTGTCGAAGGTGCAGACTCGGTAGCCGGCGGCCACCAGCGCCGGGGTCTGGTGCAGATCCCAGACGCGGCCGGGGCTGCCGGTCCCCATGATGAGCACCACCAGATCTCCATCACCCTTGACCTGGTAATTGATGGGGATTCCGTTGATTGTGGCGACCGTCATGTCAGCCTTCCTCCTCGTACGTGTGATCAACAATTTTGGTTGGATAGCCTAAGCTGATGGGCGGTCGTGTGACCGCAACCCCAGCCCATGCTCGTCCAGGAGGACCCCCGTTGAGAGTCGCTACGCTCGGATACCAAACCTGGGGCCACCGTACCCTGCAGGCCTTGATCGACTCCGATCACGAGGTCGTGCTGGCAATCACACACCCGAAGAGTGAGCACGTCTACGAACAGATGTGGGCGGACTCGGTTGCAGATCTGGCGGCCGAGAACGGTGTACCCGTTCACGTGGCGAACAAGCCTGACGACGCCTTCAAAGCCGCGCTGGCCGAAGCAGCTCCCGACATCATCGTCGCCAACAACTGGCGTACCTGGCTGCCTGCGGAGGTCTTCGACGCACCCAAGTACGGCACCCTCAACATCCACGATTCGCTGCTGCCCAAGTACACGGGATTCTCCCCGCTCATCTGGGCTCTGATCAACGGCGAAGAAGAAGTCGGCCTCACGGCGCACCTGATGGACGAGGAACTCGATGCGGGCGACATCGTGCTGCAGCGATCGACGACGGTCGGCCCGACCGACACCGTCACCGATCTGTTCCACCGCACGATCGACATGATCGGCCCCATCACACTCGACGCCCTGGATCTGATCGCGTCCGGCCGTACCGACTGGACGCCGCAGGACCGATCGCAGGCCACGTTCTTCCACAAGCGCGCACCACAGGACAGCCACGTCGACTGGTCCTGGCCGGCCGAGGTCATCGAGCGTTTCGTCCGGGCACAGTCCGATCCGTACCCCAACGCTTTCGCGGAGTTCAAGGGCCGGCGCATCCGCATCCTGAAGGCGTCCGTCTCACGCGGGCACTACGGAGGAACCCCCGGCCGAGTGTTCATCCAGGAGGACGACGGCATGGTGATCGTCGCGGGCCCCGACGCATGGTCGGGCAAGAACAAGGGACTGCGGATCGAGCGCGTCCGACTCGACGACGGCAGCGAGTACACCGCCGCCGAGTTCTTCCCCCACGGCGGCGGGTACCTAACCTGATCGTCTGAACAAACCCCTCAGTCGCGACCTTCCCAGGCCGCCCACAGTTGTGCGTAACGCCCGCCCGCGGACACCAGTTCGCGGTGCGGGCCTTCTTCTACGATCTGTCCGTGTTCGAGCACGATCACTCGGTCGGCGCCCGCGGCCTGTGTAAGCCGGTGTGCAACAACCAGAGTGGTGCGGCCCTCCGTAGCGGCTTCGGCAGTCGCTTCCAGTTCCCGTGCTCCGGCGCTGCCCGCCTCCGCTGTTGCTTCGTCCAGTACCGCGACGGCCGGGTCGGCCAACACCAGTCGCGCCAAAGCCAACTGCTGCGCCTGTGCCGCCGTCATCTCGTGCCCGCCTTCGCCCACGACGGTCAACATTCCCTCGTCGAGAGCCTCCACCCACTCGTACGCGCCGACCGTCCGCAGCGCCGCGGCTACGTCCTCGTCCGAGGATTCGGGAGCGGCCAACCTCAGATCCTCGATCAGGGGCCCGGCAAAAACATGGACCTCCTGACTCACGATCGCGATGTGGCGTCGTAGGTCGTCGAGGTCGGCAAGCGGGACACCACCGATCGACACCCGCCCCGACGTCGGAGTGATCGAACCGGCAGCGATCGCCGCAAGCGTCGTTTTTCCGGCTCCGGTCGAACCGACGAGCGCCACGCGCTCCCCCGCTCGCAAGGTGAGGCTCACTCCGTGGAGAACCTCATGGCCACCGTCGTAGCTGTGCCGAATGTCGTCCAGACGCAGCGAACCGTCGGCCGGAACGGAACCTGCATCCGTCGAAGGCTCCGTTTCCTCGATCTCGACGACGCCGACCAGTCGCGCGAGGCTGGCGCCGGCCGACTGCACTTCGTCGAAGGTGTAGAGCAGCGAGCCGATCGGGTTGAACAGGCGATGGAACAGCAGAGCAGCAGTCGTCGTCTGGCCGACTGTCACGACGTCCTCACGGACCAGCAGGAATCCGACGACGAGAATCATGGACAAGCCCACGAATTCGGCGCGGTTACCGCGACCGGCGAACCTCGTGAACAGGCCGAACACGCCGACGGCCAGATCACGCGCTTTTGACGACGCCGCATCTATCTGACCGAGGTGTTCCTTCTCGAGGCTGTACGCGCGGACCGTCTTGGCACCCTGGAGGCTGCTGATGAGCGCTTGAGAACGAGCGCCCATCGCTACCCGCTCGGCAGCGTAAATGGGAGCCGATCGCGGCAGGTACCACTTGAGCGCCAGCGCGTACATCGGCAGCGCGACCATTCCGGCGAGGCCGAGGCGCCAGTCGAGTCCCAGCATGGTCACCATGCTCAGAGCCACGAGCAGAACTGCTGCGATCATGCCGGGAACCACGTCGGACACGGCCTTGGCGATCACCGACACATCGTCGCCGACTCGTGAGAGCAGATCGCCCTTGCCGACCTTCTCGACGGTCTGGATCGGGAGGCGCAGTGCCCGGTCCACGGTTCGCTCGCGCAGGTCCGCCAG
Source organism: Rhodococcus sp. ARP2 (assembly GCF_001029585.1). Lineage (NCBI taxonomy): Bacteria > Bacillati > Actinomycetota > Actinomycetes > Mycobacteriales > Nocardiaceae > Rhodococcus > Rhodococcus sp. ARP2. The sequence goes on from NZ_LEKE01000059.1 coordinate 48,150, forward strand.
AATCGTCTCGCCGAGTCGCTTGATCAGATAGGCGGCCACACCGGTGAACACACCGCCCACGATTGCGGCGGCGGCGATGATCACGACCACCCCGACGATCGTCGACGTGGGCGCGTTGTCCCGGACCCGGTCGACCAGGACACCGAATACGTAAATCGGCACCAAGGCCATCGCCGACGCCGAAGCCGCGACGATCAGGACCAACAGGCTCTGCATCCGGTGTTCGGCCAGCGCTGCTCGCAACCACTTCCAGGTCTGTCGACCACCCGCGATCGGCAAGAGTTCGCGCTCGGTCACCTTCTCCGCGTTCTCCCCGGCCGGCATATCGGTTGTCATGTCCGTGGCCGTCACCGCAGCACCGCTCCTCGGTAGTTCGCGTCGCCGCGAGAGAGTTCGGAATGTGTGCCGATCGAGGCAATCACTCCGTCGTTCAAGACGATCACTCGATCCGTCACAGCCAGCAAAGCGGGGCTGCTGGTGATCAATACCGTCGTGTGGATGCCACCGGCACCCTCGTGCCGCAGTTCTGCGATTCCTTCGGCGATAGACGCCTCGGTCACCGCGTCCACTGCCGTAGTCGGATCGTGCAGGACCATCACGGGTGCCTGTGCCACCAAGGCGCGCGCGAGGGCGACGCGTTGTCGCTGACCTCCCGACAAACTGGCGCCTCTATCGGTCACTTCGAGATCGAGACCGTCCGGATGTGCGTCGACGACATCCGCCGCTGCCGACGCTGCCAGAGCGCTCTGGATGTCGAGAGCAGCGGCATCGCCGGCGCCCGCAGTGACGTTCGAGGCGAGGGACCCGGAGAACAGATCGGTGATGTGCGGCTCCACCAACACCGTCCGACGCGCCAATCGCAAGTCCATGTCGGACAGGCTGATTCCGCCAACCCTCACCACTCCGCGATACGCGCCCTGAGCCAGCTGACCGGACAGGACCGCGACAAGAGCGTCGGCGTCCTGCGGCTGGTAAGCCACGACGCCCAGCAGTTCTCCCGCAGGCAGGTGCAAGTCGATGCCCTTGAGCGACTTGTACTCGACTCCGTCGAGGGTCAGGTCGGTGCCTTCGAGTTCGGTCTGCGAACCCGCGCCCCGCAGTGGCTCCGCGTCCAAGACCAATGCCAGTCGATCCGACGACGCCCGCGCCACCGCGAAGTATCCGGGAATGGACGCAAGCAATCCGAGCGGTTCGATGATGAACTGCGCAAGCCCCACCACGGTGATCAGTTCACCGACCGTGATCCGGCCCTGCAAAGCGAAGTATCCGGCGAAGCCCGCAACACCGACTGCGAGCAACGCACTGACGGTCGCGGCAACGCCGGTGTAGATACCGGTCGCCTTGGCCGTGCCGATCGTCGACGCGAGCGCCTGACGGCTGACTGTGCGATAGCGAGCCGACGCGGTCTTCTCACCACCGATACCGCGCAGTGGACGCAATCCGCTGACCAGATCCGTAGCCATCGCCGACGCCCGCGCGATCGACGCCTGCTGACCGGTGGCCCTCGACGTGATGAGCGGCGCCGCCAATTGCAGCAGACCGAGAATGACCGGCGTTCCGATCAGAACGGCCAATCCCAGCCAGAGGTCGATCCACACCAAAGCCGCGGCCGACGCGACCGCAGCCGTCAGGGCCGCAGCCGCGCGCGGGACGATGTCCGCGATCCACGAAGTCTGCTCGGCGTCCGATGTCGAAACAGTCAGCAGTTCACCTGAACGCAGATCGGTGCGCACCCCACGCGGATCGAGGACGCGGTGCGCCACCTCGAGCCGGAGGCGATGAGCCTCCTGCTGCATCGCGGTGACGATGAAGCGTGCACCGAAGCGCCACGCGGCCGTCAGAACGAGAAACAGAGCCGCGAGGCCGACGATGGAGACGATCAGGGCCGTGGTGTCCGAAGTCTCCACCGCACGGTCGATGATCACACCGATGGAGATCGGCACCGCCGTCTCGGTCAGTTGGTGCAGACAGACCAGAACCGTGCCGATAGCGAGCGGGCGACGGTTGCGGACGAGGACGCGTCGCAAAATCGCAGCACCACTGTGATTGCCACTATCGGGCTCGTCCGAGTCGACGGTCACACTCGAGGGGGTCGAACTCATGGAACTCCAAGCATCGATGGAAGCGATAAAGTTGAGTACAGAGATAAGTAAGTCGACCCTAATACATGAGCAACTAGCGTCGACACGCCCAGTTCTCATAGAGTCGCGAGTAAGAAACATTGCTTGCGCCGTGCAGGCAAGCACGAGAGGAACATGATGGCTGAGAACACGACCGTCGAAACCGAGATCGCGGACGAGGAAATCGAGACCGTCGCCGAGGAAACAGCGCGCATGGCGCAGCACGTTGTCGCTGCATACGCGGAGGATGCCGACGAGTGCAGGATGCTGCTCTCGATGCTCGGTATCTCTCCCGCCGCCAAGCTCGACTGAATCTTTCCCTCACCGACCGAGAAGGAACCACGTGCCTGTCAGTCCGGATTCGACCAGTTCAACCCTTTCTGACAGCGCACTTGCTTCTTCGACCGGTGACACCGTGTCCGGGCAGGCTGAGTTCGTCGTCGTAGCGAACCGCCTGCCCGTCGACTTGGAACGGCTTCCCGACGGCACCACCCGCTGGAAGCGGAGCCCCGGTGGACTGGTCACCGCTCTCGAGCCGATTCTGCGCAGCAATCAGGGCGCGTGGGTGGGCTGGGCGGGCGTGCCCGACGCCGATCTCGACCCGATCGTCGAAGACGGACTCGAGCTCTACCCCGTGCCGCTGAGCGCCGAGGAGATCAACGAGTACTACGAGGGGTTCTCCAACGCCACCCTCTGGCCGCTCTATCACGACGTCATCGTCAAACCCGAGTACCACCGCGAATGGTGGAACGCCTACGTCGAGGTGAATCGGCGGTTCGCCGAAGCCACTTCCAAGGCAGCGGCTCAGGGCGCAACCGTCTGGATCCAGGACTACCAGCTGCAGTTGGTACCGAAGATGCTGCGGATGCTGCGCCCCGACCTCACCATCGGATTCTTCCTGCACATTCCGTTTCCCCCGGTCGAGCTGTTCATGCAGATGCCGTGGCGCACCGAGATCGTCGAAGGCCTCCTCGGCGCCGACCTCATCGGCTTCCACCTTCCGGGTGGCGCACAGAACTTCCTCTACCTGGCCAGACGCCTTGCCGGACAGCAGACTTCGCGCGGAACCGTCGGCGTCCGCTCCAAACTCGGTGTGGTGCAAGTAGGTTTCCGTAGCGTCCGCGTCGGTGCATTCCCCATCTCCATCGACTCCGGCAAGCTCGACGAGCTATCACGCACCAAGGCAATTCGAGACCGCGCCAAGCAGATTCGCAAAGAACTCGGAAACCCCAAGCACATCATGCTGGGCGTCGACCGCCTCGACTACACCAAGGGCATCGACGTCAGGCTCGCCGCACTCCACGAACTTCTCATGGAGAAGCGCATCGATCCCGCCGACACGGTCATGGTGCAGTTGGCGACCCCGAGCCGCGAACGCGTCGAAAGCTACGTACAGATGCGCGGAGACATCGAGCAGAAGGTCTCCCGGATCAACGGCGAGTTCAGCGAAGTCGGTCGCCCCGTCGTCCACTACATCCATCGGCCGATTCCACGCGACGAACTGGTCGCGTTCTTCGTCGCTGCCGACCTCATGCTGGTCACGCCGCTGCGTGACGGTATGAACCTGGTCGCCAAGGAGTACGTCGCCTGCCGCAGTGATCTGGGCGGCGCATTGCTGCTCAGCGAATTCACCGGCGCTGCAGCAGAACTCCGCCAGGCTTTCCTGTGCAATCCCCACGACCTCGACGACGTCAAGGATTCGATGGAGAAGGCCCTCAATCAACCGCGAGAGGACGGCCGACGCCACATGCGTGCGCTACGTCGTCAGGTCCTGACCCACGACGTCGACCGCTGGGCACGCTCGTTCCTCGACGCGCTCGCGCACGGCGGTGCCGCAGGTCCGGCGCTGATCGCCCCGGCCGAAGCACAAGACCACTGAGGACAGTGCACAAAGGCTGGGGCCGCAGAGGTGAATCTCTGCGGCCCCAGCCTGTTTCATGGCCGGATCCAGCCCTTGGTGTGTTTGATCAGAAGGGTTGGACGTTGTTCACGAGCCAACGCCCGTCCTGCTTCTCCAGACTCATCTTGACGCGACTACCACTGGCGACGGCTTCGGGTGATTCCGAAGACGTGGTGATCTGATTGAGGAACAGCATCGTCGTCGCACTGTCTGCCTCGGCGTCGAGAACCGCGGCGCCCTGGACGACTACCTGAACGGTCAGCGACTTTTCCTTGGCTCCCGGAATGATCACCGATTCGATCAGGTTGGTGAACGTGCCCTGGAAATCGCCCGTCAAACCGTCTGTGGCCGCGTGCAACTGCTGGTCGACGTTGTTGTAGTCGTACTGGAACATCGCAACCGCCTGATCGGAAGAGGCCTGTGCCACTTCGTCTCTGGTCTGATCGATCGCCGCAATGTCACGCGTTCCACCCGGACCGAAGTAGAGATACGCCGACACTGCCGCCAACGCGATGGCCACTGCACTGATGACGCACAGAACGATGGCGAGCGGTGAGACGCGCTTGGGCTTGGACGTCTCGGGGATTACTTCTGAGGTCATGGCACAAACTCCACATTCGAGGCAAGCAACTGCCCGTCGACGTCGCACATGGTGATTCGGAGTCGGTAGTTGCGTTCAGCGGGCGCTTCGTCGCCGTTCTTCTGCATCGCACGCACCGCGACCAATGAAGTCCCGCAATCGCCGTCGGACTTCTCGAACCCGGCTTCGAGTACCTCGCCGTCGGTCTGAACTCCGGCCTGCCCGAGGACGTTGACAAACGAATCCTTGCGTCCGTCGAACTGCGACTTGAACTCGTCGGTGGTGCCGGCGAGGAACTTGTCGAGGTCGGCAGCCGCTGTATCCGCGTGCAGTGTCGTCAGATTCAGTGCGGTGGTCCGGGCACCGGCCACGTAGCGCGCTCGGTCCTCGTCGGCATTGGACGCCTTGTTCCGGTCGACGAGAAGAAACACCGTCAGGGCCGCAAGAGCAACAGCGATCACCGAAGCAACGGCGATCCCGACTACCAACCCGGCCTTGGGCTTCGAACGAACAGGGGTGTCCACAGCAGTTTCTGCGGGGGTTTCGGCGGTGCCGGCTTGCTCAGCCTTGGTCGCGACCTGATCACCGCTGACGACCTTCTCAGGTGGAGTATCGGGCTTGCCCAAAGCAACTGGCGCCGCCACCTTCTGCTCAGCCGCCTTCTGCTCAGCCGCCTTCTGCTCGGCTGGCTTCTGTTCGGCCGACTTCTTTTCGGTGGGCACTACTACCGCGGCAGCGTCTGCATCCGCACCCGTGGGTCCGGCGCTGCGGGACGCGCGACGGCGCACCCGCTGCCCGGCCTGTGGATCTTCGTCTGTCATCAACCCTGCTGACCCTTCATGAACTGTTCGAGACTGACGTCGCCGCCACCGAGGTTCGGTTGCGAGTACGTCCTTCCGTCCGGCCCGATGTACGTGCCTGTAATCGGATCGTACCGACGAGCCGAGACCGAAGGCGTCGACGTGTACGAGCTCGGGGTCGCGGTAATCGGTTCCGGAGGCCCGGATTGCGGGTTCGTGCCCATCGGTACGTAGCCGGAACGGCACTGTTCGACCGTCGGCGCACGACGTCCCGGATACTCCTCGCAGGGAAGGTTTCTCGCGCCGCGCACGGCGATCGGCGAATCCTGGGCAACCTGGCAGAAGAGATCCGACGGCGTCTCGATCGGTGATTCGTCCTTCGGACTGCGCCACTGCTCTGCGGGCAGGAATCCTGTAGTGCACGGCGGCGGGTCGTTGACCTCCATGTGGAAGTCCACCAGTGCACCATCCGCAGCCGGGCCGGAGCCTGCCACCGTGACCAGCGCTGCGGCCAGCGGCGGGTAGATGACCAGAATCTGCTCGATCGCGTTGTTGTAGATCACGCCGACCTGTCCGACGGACACGAGGTTCGCCAGAAGAATCGGCAATGTCGGCTGCATGTCTTGCAGAAGAGCATTCGCCTCCGCCGCTGCGGCCGGACCCTTCTGGATGACGGCACGCAGATCAGGGTCGCTGGCTCGGAGCTGGTCGGTGAACGTCACCAGATTGCTTGTCCAGGAACGGATGGCGTCGCTGCTGACCACCTGAGTGTCCAGGAGTGGACCGGCCTGCTCGATCAGCGTCTTGGTCGCGTCGGAGTTGTTGTTCGCCTCCTCGACGAACAGCCGAGCCGAGTCGATCAGCTTCTGCAGATCCGGGCCGGCACCGTTGAACGCCTTGAAGGATTCGTCGATGACGGTCTTGAGCTTGGTGTCGGAAATGCTCTGCAGCAACAGATCTGCCTGATCGAGCATCGCGCCGACATCCTGCGGAATGCTGGTTCGGTCTTCGGGAATCACCGATCCGTTTTCCAGATGCCCGTCGACGACGATCGCTCCGGAGCTGTCGGTGTGCGGAATCAGGTCGACGAACTGCTCGCCGATCGCCGACACACTCTTGACCGCAGCATCGACGTCCGACGGAACCTTGACGCCACTCTCGAGAGACAGTCGCGCATTCACACCCGTCTCCGAGAGCTCCACCGCGTTCACGACACCGATGGTCTGACCGCGGTAGGTGACGTTCGAGTTCTTGTACAGCCCACCGGTGGCGGGCAATTCGACAGTGACGTCGTAACGGCCGATACCGACCATCGCCGGAACACGCACGTACTGAGTGGCCATCACGATCAAACCGACGACCGTCAAGACGGCGAAGATGGTGAGCTGGATACGGACGAACTTTGTGAGCATCATGGTGCCGGTGCCCCCTGAGGAAGTCCTGGAATGTTGATCGGCGGAAGTCCCGGAATCTGAATGGTATTCGGATCCGCTGCCGGGGCCTGCGCAGCGGGAGCCTGTCCGGCGGGAGCTTGAGCCGGCGGTGCGGCAGGCTTGAGCGGATCGCTCAACGGGTTGCCTGTCTGTCCGGCGAGCCCGGCCTGCTTACCCAACACACCTTCCGGGCCGGAGAGTGTTCCTGCCAACGGAGTTCCGGTGAGGAAGTTCGCGTCGAGTCGGGGCAGCGAGATGTCGATGGTCATCGCCAGGTTGGCGTAGTCACCGCGGATGACGTTGTCGATTCCGTTCTGTGGGAACGGGAACGTCAAGAGGACTCCGAGAACTTGAGTGAGAGCGTTACCCGAATCCGCCAAGGCCTTCAGAGTCGGCGAAAGAGCCCGAACGTTGGTCGCGAAATCGTCGCCGCTCTCCTGGATGACACGGCTCGCCACCTCGCTGAGACCACCGAGGGAGGTCAACGCGTTGGTGATGTCCTGACGCTGAGCGACAAGAACCTCGAGTGCCGGCGGAATACCTTCGAGCGCTTTGTTCAAGGTGTCGTGCTGTGCCTGGACGGTCGAGGACAGTCGATCGAGTCCTTCCATCGCCGAAACGATGTCGCCTCGTTGCTTGTCCAGACTTCCGACCAGCTGATCGAGCTGAGGCAGGAGGTCTCGAACGGAATCTTCACGCCCACCGAGAGCGGCGTTGAGTTCCTTCGTGATGTCCTGAACCTGAGCGAGACCGCCGCCGTTGAGAACAACCGACAGAGACGACAGCGTCTGTTCCGTCGTCGGGTAAGCGCCCGCCCGCTCGATGGGAATCAAGTCACCGGCTTCGAGGCGGCCCTCGGGCTCTTCTCCAACCGGCGGTGCCAACTCGATGTGCTGAGAGCCGAGCAAGCTGGTCTGGCCGATTTTCGCCGTCGCGTTGGCAGGCAACTGAACCTCGGGATTCAGCGACACCGTCACCAGAGCGTGCCAGCCCTGAACCTCGATGTTCGAAACGCTTCCCACTGCAACGTCATCCACCCGAACGGGCGAATTCTGCGACAGGGTAGTCACGTTCGGCATCTCGATCTGGACCTCGTATGCGCCTTCGCCCCGGCCCTGAGTTCCTGGCATCGGCACAGAGTTGAGACCGTTCCATTCACAACCGCTGGCGCCGAGTGCCACTGCCGTGGCCAACACGGCAACCGTGGTCTTGCGAGCTACCCGCATCAGTTCCCTCCGCCCATGTTGAAGAGTTCGGCGAGATCCTTGGGAACACTCGTCATGGGAGCACCTGACATCGGTCCTGCGACAGTTTCCGGCTGATTCTGACTTGCCGCTTCCAATCCCGGTTCGGTGTAGACGATCTGATCCGGGAAAGCCTGCACGCCCGCGACCGGGTTGAACAGGAATCCGGGGTAGTTGCCGATCATCGTGCTGAGCACCGGCCCGAGGTACTGCTTACACAGGTCGGCACTGTTCTGGGAGTTACCACTGTCGATGCCTTCGATGGAACCACAGATCCACTGGATTGGATTCTTGAAGTTACTCAGTGCAATTGCGCCGGTCATGCTGCCCTGAGCCGGTTTGTAGATCTGATAGAAGTTGGCAAGCGACGTCGGTCCGGAGTGCAGAACCTGCTCGATCTCCGGGCGCTTGTCCGTCAGTACCTGGGTGGCATCGGCCAGACGCGCGACCGATTCGCTCAGTCCCTCGCTGTTGTCCTTGACGAACCGCTGAACGTCGCCCACCGCCAGGTCGAGATCGCTGAGGGCGGTGCCCAACTCGTCGGAACTGCTTGCGAGAACGCTTGTCACCGAAGCGAGGTGACCGCTGAACTGCACGATCTGCTCGTTGCTCGAGGACAACGCAGTGACAAACGCCTGCAGGTTCCGAATGGTGGAGAACAAATCGGTCCGGCCTTCGGACAGCGTGTGCATCGTGGCCGAGAGTTCGCGCAACGTCGACCGAATGGACTCACCGTTACCGTCGAGGTTCGTTCCCACGGTGTCGATGAATCGGCCGAGGGAACCCTGATCGTCCAGACCCTCCGGTCCGAGTGCGTCAGACAGTTTGGTCAGTTCGGTCTTGATCTCGTCCCACTCCACAGGAACGGCGGTGCGCTCGATCGGGATCTCGCCGCCATTGGGCATCTGTTCCCCGCCGGAGTACACGGGGGTCAATTGCACGAAGCGTGCGGACACGAGGCTTTGAGCAACGATGAGCGCCTTGGCATCTGCCGGAACGTCGACGCTCGAGTCGATCTTCATCTCGACGTACGTGTCCCGATCACGCGGTTCGATCTTCGTCACCTTGCCGACGTTGACACCGAGCACTCGCACGACGTCGCCCTCGTAGAGACCTGTCGTCGAGACGAAGTGCGCGGAGATCTTGGTCTTGCCCAGGCCAGGGATGAAGAGGTAGGCCGCACCCGCCACGAGCAGCGCGACCAGCACGCCCGCTCCGATCAGCACCCACTTCTTGCGTGGGTTGGTGGAGCCCTGTGAATCCTGTGAAGTCATGGTCTCGGTCATTCTCCCGGCCCCCTGATCGTCGGTGGAATGCCGGGGAAGAAGTCTTCCAGGTCGCCCGGAACCTGCTCGGGCGCGACGCTGGTGTCCACCAAGGTCTTCCACCAGTTACTCGGCAGAATGTTGATGATGAAGGCATCGAAGAACGGGCCGCTGGCCACGGTCTCGCCGAGCGCGGTGATGTACGGTCCGAGGCCGTCGAGCGCCCCGGCGATGTTGTCCTTGTTCTGCTGAAGAACCTCGGCGACCGAATTCAGCTTCTCGAGGGTCGGCCCCATCTGAGCCTCGTTCTCCTGCACAAGCGCTGACAGTTGACGTGAGACTGCGCCGGTGTTGACGATCAGTTCGCTGATCGCGTCACGCCGCAAGCTGAGTTCGGCAAACAGCTTGTTGCCGTCAACCAGCAACGAATCGATCTGACCGCTTCTGTCGGAGAGGATCTTGGTGACATCTTCGGCCCGCGAGAGCAATTGGAGCAGGCTCTCGTCGCGTGAGTTGATGCTCTGCGAAAGCCGCGTCATTCCGTCCAACGCGGTGCGCAGTTCGGGCGGAGTATCGGCCAGCGTGTCCGAGATAGCGTTGAGCGAATCGTTGATCTGGTCCGTGTCGAGTTCGGACACCGTGGTACCGAGGTCGCCGAGCGCGTCGTTGAGCGAGTACGGGGAGTTGGTGCGCTCGATAGGAATCGGCGTGTCCGTGCGCAGCAGTCCGGATCCTTCCGGCCGCACCGCCAACGACTTTCGGCCGAGAACCGTGTTGGTCTTGATGTCGGCCGCGGTCTGCTCGCCCAGGGCGACGCCGTCCTGAACGGTGAAGGTGACCAGTACCTTCTGGTCGTCGAGTTCGACGTCGCTGACCTTGCCGACATTCACTCCGGCCATGGTCACATTGTCGCCGGCGACCAGGCCGCCGGCATCTTGGAAATACGCCGAGTAGCGAATGCCGCCGTTGATGAACTGGAGTTGATCGTATTGAAGCGTGGCACCCACGGTTGCCACCGCCAGGACGAGACCGATGACACCGATCTGTACCGGATTGCGTTCACGGGTAGGGGTCATGAGACTTTTGCGCACCTTCCCGTGTCCTGGACTGCCGTGGGCAAGATGATCGTCGTTCCGTCAGGTCCGGAGAACTTGAAAGTGTTGGCGCACAGATAGAACTGGAAGAACGCTCCGTACGTGCCCACTCGGATCAGCTTCCGGTAGTCGGACGGCAGACGACCGAGAGCGGTATTGATGTCGTCCTTGCCCAGGTCCAGCTGCGTCATCGTTCGGTTGGTCTCCCCGATCAGGGTCTGGATGTCCGGACGTGTCGCCTGCAGCAGCGATGCGAGATCTCCGGTCGCGCCGGCGATCTCGGTGATCGAATTACCGATCGGGCCACTGTCCTTCGCCAATCCACTGACCAACTGCTGGAGCTGATCGATCGTGGTGGAGAACTGATCACCCTTGTCGTTGATCGTGCCGAGTACGTCGTTGAGGTTGGTGATGACGTCCCCGATCAGCTGATCTCGGTCCGCCAACGTGCTGGTGAACGAACTGGTGTTTCCCAGAAGCGAAACCAATGTTCCACCCTGGCCTTGGAGTACTTGGAGCAGGGCCCCGGAGAGGTCGTTGACCTGCTGGGGGTCGAGAGAGCGAAGCAGCGGCTTGAATCCGCCGAGCAGCAGATCCAGATCGAGCGCGGGCGACGTCTGGTCGACTGGAATCGATCCACCTGACGAAAGCGTCTCGGTGGAACCAGCGCCCTCGAGCAGTTCCATGTAGCGGTCGCCCACCAGGTTCTCGTAGCGCACAGTCGCTTTGGTGCTCTTCATCAGTGAGTACTTGGTATCGACGTCGAACTCGACCTCGGCCTGGTTGGAGTCACCGATGGACACTCCGGTGACCGACCCGACCGGAACACCGGCGATACGTACCTTGTCGCCGGACTTGAGTCCCGAGACGTCCGAGAACGTGGCGTGAAATCCGTTGCTGCTGCTGAAGCGCACCTGACTGAAGACGATCGCCAGTCCGGCGAAGATGACCGCCATGACGACGGTGAAAATCAGCAGCTTGACCGTGGTCGGTCTCATCACTTCCCGTCTTCCTGCTCGTAGGAGTCACCGAAGAGATACTGGAAAATGGTCGGCACGGTGACGCGCAGTTCGGTGTTGGGAACGAAAGGCACGTTGCCGGTGTTGGTGACTGCGAACGGGGCATGCCCGTCGACCTTCGGATCGAATTCGGGCAGACCATAACAATTGGGTCCACCGGAGGCCGCGACCTTGGGGAGAGATTGCGGGTTCTGGTACGCCTCGGCGCCGTACATGAAGCTCGCACTCAGCATCAGTGCCGCCTTGTCCCCGGTGCCTGCCAGTGGCTCGAACTTGATCCGGCCGTCGTTCAACCCGACGATGAAGCACGTCAGACCCGACGAGTACTTGTCGAGCAGGGTCGTCGTCGCGGTCAGAGTGTCGAGGGCGGTGGTCAGGTTCTGCTCGTTGTCGGTCAACAACGCGTTGCCGGTGTCCGCGAGGCCGGTGACGTTCAGCAACAGCAGGTCGAGGTTTGCCTGCTCCGCCACGATCGATCCGCTTGTCGCGGTGGCGTTGTCGAGGACGCGCATCAGATCCGGTGCCACGTCGGCGTACAGGTTGGTGACATCGGCGGCGCCGACCAAGTCTTCCTGGAGCTGCGGCAGAACCGGATTCATCTTCTTCAGATAGGTGTCACCGAGCTCGAGAACCTCACCCAGCGACTCGCCGCGCCCGTTGAGTGCAGTGGAGATCGCGCCGAGTGTGGCGTTGAGCTTTTCCGGTTCGATCTTCGCGAGTACGTCCGAAAGATGTTCGAAGACACTGTTGAACTCGACGGTGACGCTGTCCGAGGCGATGACAGCACCCTCCTGGATCGGCTGGGTCGACGGATCGTCGGGAATCACGATGTTGACGTACTTCGCACCGAACACCGTGGTGGTCTTGATTTCCACCCGGGCGTTCGACGGAATCTTCGACATCTGGCCCGGATCCATCGCCAACTTCAGGTTTGCCTGGTCGCCGACGAGGGAGATCGATTCGACGCGGCCGACCTGCACTCCGCGAAGCTTCACCTTGGCATTCGGTTCCATGACCAGGCCTGCACGCGTGGACGTCACGGTGATGGGCGTGCTCTTGGTGAACCCACCCGAGAACATGGTGAGAGCAACGGCGACGATCGCCACGAGTCCGAGGACCAGGCCGGCTGCGGCCAACTTCTTGTGCCATCTGGGTACGGTCATCGCTTGCCCGCCTATCCCGACAGGTTGAAGTTGCCGGACCCGCCGTAGATGGCGAGTGAGATGAGCAGGGTGACCGTGACGACCGCGATCAACGAGGCGCGCACTGCGTTACCCACCGCGACACCGACGCCGACCGGGCCACCGGTTGCGTTGAAGCCGTAGTAGGTGTGGATGAGCATGACGGCCAGCGCCATGACTATCGCCTGGGCGAACGACCACAGTATGTCCGTGGGTATCAGGAAGGTCGTGAAGTAGTGGTCGTACACGCCGCCGGACTGGTTGTAGAGGAACACCGTCGCAAAGCGGCTGGCGACGAACGACGCGATCACCGCCAGGGAGTACAGCGGGATGATCGCGATCATGCCGGCCATGACGCGGGTGCTGACCAGATACGGAATCGACGGGATCGCCATCGTCTCCAGGGCGTCGATCTCTTCGGAGACGCGCATCGCACCGAGCTGCGCGGTGGAGCCGGCGCCGATGGTCGCGGCGAGGCCGATTCCGGCGATGACCGGCGCTGCGATGCGAACGTTGATGAAGGCGGCGAAGAAGCCCGTCAGTGCTTCGACACCGATGTTGCCCAGCGAGCTGTAGCCCTGAACGGCGATGGTGCCACCGGTGAACAGCGTCAGGAATCCGACGATCACGACGGTGCCACCGATGACGGCGAGAGCACCGGTGCCCATGCTGATCTCGGCGATCAGTCGCAGAGTTTCACGCGGATAACGCATCAGCGCCTTGGGAGCGTGACCGAGAGCCTTCGCGAAGAACAGCGCTTGATCACCGATGCTGTCGATACTGCGAGAGATCGAGCCGATCTGTCGACGTGTGCGCGGGAAGCGTCCCGCTGCGGCCAACGCCATCAGATCTCCTCCCGTCCGTCGTTCGTCGTTCTGTCCACTTCGATCTCTCCGACTGCCGTGTGCCTCATCCGGCCGTCAACTTGATACCGATGGTCGTGATGAGCACGTTGACGACGAAGAGCGCCATGAACGCGAACACGACGGTCTGGTTGACCGCGTCACCGACGCTCTTGGCGCCGCCCTTGACGTTGAGTCCGAGGTAGGCCGCAACCAGGCCGGCGATCATGCCGAACAGTCCTGCTTTGACCATGGAGAGCATGAGCTCACCGAATCCGGTGAGCAGTGTGATGCCGTTGACGAAGGCGCCGGGATTCACGTCCTGGATGAACACGGAGAAGACGAAACCGCCGAGGATGCCGATGGTGCAGACCAGTCCGTTGAGGAGCAGCGCCACTCCCGTCGACGCGAGCACCCGGGGAACGACCAACCGGTGGATCGGATTGATACCGAGCACCTTCATGGCGTCGATCTCTTCGCGAATGGTTCTGGCCGAGAGGTCCGCGCAGATGGCGGTTGCGCCGGCGCCGGCGACGATCAGCACGGTGACGATGGGGCCGACCTGTGTGACGGTACCGAGCGCAGCTCCGGCACCACTGAGGTCGGCTGCACCGATCTCGCGCAAGAGAATGTTGATGGTGAAACTGACCAGCACCGTGAACGGGATTGCGACCAGCACCGTCGGCACCATCGAGACTCGCGCCACGAACCAGGCCTGATCGATGAACTCTTGACGCTGGAAGGGGCGGGAGAAGACTGCCCTCAAGGTTTGGGCGGACATCTGAAAGAAGCCACCGACCGCTCGTAATGGCACCTCGACGAGGTCTACCATTCGCCCTCCTCGTCCTTGGTTGCCGCAGTACTGTCTGTTCTCATAGTCCAGCCCCCGACAGCTTGTGACTCAGGTCATATTAACTAGAACGTGTTCACCTGTCAAAAACAAGTGTCCAACTCTAAGAAGTAGCCTCACGGCGCCGATCCGAAACCCGAAGGTTCGGACCATGGGAAGCATCCCTATTCGGTGGGATTTTCGCCGAAATATCCTGGAAATTAATACTTTTGAATGATCTGCGCTTATCGGCGCCGGATCGAGACCCTGCTGCCGTGCCAGCCTTGACCGGGCACGTCGATCGAATATCGCATCGTTCACAGGAATGCAAAATTGGAACACAGTCTAGTTTTTTCGAGACCGTTGGTCTCGTTGTAGAACGCAGGCAGAGTGCCGCGCCCACCGACTCGTGAACACGCTATTTCTACCAGGAAGTGGACACGTAGACCGTCTAAGTGTGAACAACGGTTCTACGTGTCGCGCACCCGAGAATCAGCCCCGTCGATCAGCCCAACGCGCGCAGGGCCGCCGATGCCGAGAACATCTTTGCCGGGTCACGGTCGGCGAAGTAGTCACCCATCACCGCGGACAGCGTTTCCGGCGACCAGGAATCCCCCTCTGCGTCGAACCGCTGCTCGACGACGGGCGCCGCCATCAGCGCAACCATCGGTCCGTACACCACGAATACCTGACCGTTGACGGCGTCGGCCGCCGGTGACGCCAGATACGAGACGAGCGACGCCACATGCTCGGGCGAGAGTGGATCGATGCCGTCCGCCGGCGCGTCGCCGAACACACCTTCGGTCATCGACGTCCGTGCCCGCGGGCAGATCGCGTTGGCCCGAACGCCGTAGCGCGAGAGCCCACGTGCGGCCGACAACGTCAGCGCCGTGATTCCGGCTTTTGCAGCGCCGTAGTTGGGCTGCCCTTCCGGTCCGAGAAGGCCCGCCTCCGAAGAAGTGTTGACGATGCGCCCGTACACCGGCGCCCCGGCTTCCTTGGATTTCGCCCGCCAGTAGGCAGCGGCGTTGCGGCACAGGAGGAAATGGCCGCGAAGATGAACTTCGAGTACCAGATCCCAGTCTTCGTCGGACATGTTGAACAGCATCCGGTCGCGCACGACGCCGGCATTGTTGACGACAATATCGACACTGCCGAACTGCCCCTGCGCTGCTTCCATCAGTGCGTCGGCGGTAGAACGCTCACCGACGTTGCCTGCCACGAATTCGACTTTGGCGCCGAGACCGCGGATCTCCTCGAGCGTTGCTTCGACGGCCTCGTTCGGGGCCAGATCGTTGACGACCAACGACGCACCGGCCTTCGCCAGACCGATGGCCTCGAACTTTCCGAGCCCCGATCCGGCACCGGTCACGATGGCGACCTTGCCTTCGAGACTGGTTTCTGGGCTGTTCACAGCATTCATCGAAGCGCTCTCCCGGTTCTCTGCGGTCGTGTGTCGAGTTACCCGGCTCGATTGCCGTGACCCACGAGTTCGCAACTTTAGAACGTGTTCTTGTTTTGGGCAACCATCGTCACGGATGTTCGGTCAGCGCCGCACGCGGGCACTGAGCGATCGCGGAACGGACATCTTCCCAGCGATCCTCCGGCGGACGCACGGAACTGATCACGAGCTCCTCGTTGTCGTCGAGGTCGAAAATATCGGGTGCGATCCCTACACACACACCGTTTGCCTCGCAACGGTCCAGATCAACCCTGACCTCCATGGCGATTCCTCTTCTCTACTCACTACTACTGGCGCGAACACGGATACGAAACGAGTGCCGCAGGGCTGTGCCGCACACCGTTCCTGGCGATAACACTAGAACCTGTTTCAGTCGTGTGCAATGATTCGAAAAAGTACCGAGAACGGACGTCGAACGATCCGCCGGAGACGGCGAGAGCGTCCCTTGTCGCCGATGTACGCATCGATAGAACCTGTGTCAATCGAATGGTTGGCGCTTTGATTCGTATCTCTATGGAGAGGTAACCATGCACATCACCTACACCCCTGAGCAGCAACAGCTCCAGGAGGAGTTGCGTGCCTACTTCGCACAACTGATGACTCCCGAGCGGCGTGAAGCACTCGCTGCCACGACGGGTGAGTACGGCGAAGGCAATGTGTACCGCGAAGTCGTCGCGCAGATGGGCCAGGACGGCTGGCTCACGCTGGGTTGGCCGAAAGAGTACGGCGGACAGGAACGCTCCGCGATGGACCAGCTGATCTTCACCGACGAAGCTGCCATTGCCGGTGCGCCCGTGCCGTTCCTGACGATCAATTCCGTAGCGCCGACAATCATGCATTTCGGTACGGACGAGCAGAAGGCCTTCTTCCTGCCCAAGATCTCCCGCGGTGAGCTGCACTTCGCGATCGGTTACTCCGAGCCCGAGGCCGGCACCGACCTGGCGTCTCTGCGCACGTCGGCCGTCCGTGACGGTGACGATTACGTCATCAACGGGCAGAAGATGTGGACGAGCCTGATCCAGTACGCCGACTACGTGTGGTTGGCGTGCCGCACCGATCCGGAAGCCAAGAAGCACAAGGGAATCAGCATGCTGATCGTCCCGACCACCGCAGAAGGCTTCTCCTACACCCCGGTTCACACCATGGCCGGCCCCGACACCAGCGCCACTTACTACCAGGACGTACGCGTCCCGGCGTCGTCGATAGTCGGCCAGGAACACGGCGGCTGGGCACTGATCACCAATCAGCTCAACCACGAGCGTGTTGCCCTCACCTCGGCCGGACCGATTCTGACCGCGCAGCGTGAGGTCCGCGAGTGGGCACAGAACACCAAGCTGCCCGACGGCCGACGCATGATCGACCAGGAATGGGTGCAGATCAATCTGGCACGCGTGCATGCCAAGGCCGAGTACCTGAAGTTGATGAACTGGGAAATCGCCTCCGCAACCGATCACGCTCCAGGTCCCGAAGCGGCGTCGGCCAACAAGGTGTTCGGTACCGAATTCGCCACCGAGGCTTACCGCTTGCTGATGGAGATCCTCGGATCCTCCGCCACGATCAGGCAGAACTCCCCCGGCGCTCTTCTACGCGGACGCATCGAACGCATGCATCGTTCTTCGCTGATCCTGACGTTCGGCGGCGGTACCAACGAAGTGCAACGCGACATCATCGGCATGACAGCTCTGCGGCTTCCCGCATCGAAGCGATAAGGACCAACGATCATGGAATTCACCCTTACCGAGGCCCAGCAGGACCTGTCCGGACTGACACGATCCGTCGTCACCGAACTGGTCACCAACGACCGCCTTCGTGAACTCGACGCCGCCGAAGACCGTTTCGACGCCCTCTTGTGGAACGCTCTGGCTTCGGCCGGCGTTCTCGGTGCGGCCCTTCCGGAATCGGTGGGCGGCGACGGATTCGGTGTCCTCGAGCAGTGCAGCATCCTGGCCGAACTCGGCCGCGGCGTCGCAGCTGTTCCGTTCCTGACGTCCATCGTCGGGTCCGCCGCAGCGATAGCCGAATTCGGCTCGGACAAGCAGCGCGACGACTGGGCAAGCGCTGCCGCTGCCGGTGAGAAGATACTCACCGCGGCCCTCGCCGAGGAATACAACGACGACCCGGCGCACCCGATCACGCGTGCCGAGAAGACCGCCGACGGTTGGCGCATCGACGGAGCCAAGATCACCGTCGACAGTGCTCCGCTCGCAGATCTGTTCCTCGTCCCCGCCATCACCGAGGACGGTGTCGCGGTCTTCCTCGTCGAACCGTCGGACGCGGGCGTGAGCATTACCAGGCAATCGACCACGGATTTCTCGAGTGCGGCCCTGGTCGAGTTCGATTCGGTGCAGATCCCGGCCGATCGTGTTCTCGGCTCGGTTGCCCAAGGATCCGACATCGCGGCGTGGATCGTCGAACGAATTCAGCTCGGTTCCAGCGCCTACCAGTACGGGGTGCTCGATCAAGCGCTGAAGCTGACCGCCGAATACGCCACCGAGCGTGTGCAGTTCGGCCGTCCGATCGGTAGTTTCCAGGCCGTGGCCCAGCGCCTCGCCGACGGATACATCGACGTCAAGGGCGTTCGCCTGACTCTCTGGGCGGCAGCGTGGCGTCTGAGCGAAGGACTTCCGTCCGACGGGGCCGTGCAGACGGCCAAGTTCTGGGCTGCAGATGCGGGACACCGCGTCGGGCACACCGCTGTTCACGTTCACGGCGGTGTTGGTCTGGACGAGGACCATCCGGTTCACCGCTACTTCCTCGCGGCCAAGCATCACGAGTTCCTGCTCGGCAACGCAACAGATCAGCTTCGCGCACTGGGCAAGGAACTTGCCGCAGTTCCTGCCTGAGTGCGTCCCACCGAGTGGAAATCCATGACCTGGTCCGAGACGAATCGATGATGATGCAGCTATGAGTCAGAGCCCCACTGTTTCCGATCTACTCCTCGGAGTCAGCGAGATCGACGACCGCGGTATCCGTTTCGAGGACCAGGTCATCACCTGGCGCGAGCACATTCAAGGCTCGTTCGATCGAGCAGCGCTGCTGGACACGCTGCTCGATCGAACGCGCCCCCGGCATTTCGGTCTTCTGATGGAGAACGTCCCCGAATTCTCACTACTGCTCGGCGCAGCATCGTTCTCGGGTTCGGTTGCTGCCGGACTGAACACGACCAGGCGCGGCCCGGCATTGGCGCGAGACATCCAACTCTCCGACTGTCAGGTCATCTTCACCGAGAACAACCAGGCACATCTACTCGACGACGTCGATCTCGGTGACGTCCGGGTGATCAACGTGGATTCTCCGGCCTGGACGCAATTGTTGGCGCCCTTCGCCGATACGCCGACCTACGCGTCGACGGCGCAGCCCGACGATCTGTTGATGCTCATTTTCACTTCCGGAACAAGCGGTGATCCCAAAGCGGTTCGGTGCACGCACCACAAGTTGGCCTCTCCCGGAGTCATGCTTGCCGATCGTTTCGGGCTCGGCGCCGACGACGTCGTCTACATGGCGATGCCCATGTTCCATTCCAACGCCATGATGGCGGCGTGGACGGTCGCGCTGCACGCTCGTGCGGGAATTGCCATGCGCCGCAAGTTCTCCGCTTCGGGCTTTCTGCCCGACGTTCACAAGTACGGAATCACGTACTCCAACTACGTCGGAAAGCCGTTGTCGTTCATCGCTTCCACCCCCGAGGTGCCGAACGAGCGGGACAACACCTTGAAGATCATGTACGGCAACGAGGGTTCGGCGCCCGCCGTCGCCACCTTCGTCCGGCGCTTCGATG
The DNA here is from genome assembly GCF_001029585.1 of Rhodococcus sp. ARP2. Lineage (NCBI taxonomy): Bacteria > Bacillati > Actinomycetota > Actinomycetes > Mycobacteriales > Nocardiaceae > Rhodococcus > Rhodococcus sp. ARP2. The sequence continues at coordinate 67,697 of NZ_LEKE01000059.1, forward strand.
CCCGCGTCATCGACGGGTTCGGTTCCACCGAGGGCGGCATTTCGATTTCCGCGGCGCCGGTGCCGCGGACCGGCGCCCTCGGACTTCTCCCGGACGGGGTCAAGATCCTCGATCCCGAGACCGGAGCCCCATGCCCGCCTGCAGTCTTCGACGCCGACGGCCGGATCACCAATGCCGACGAGGCAACCGGTGAACTGGTCAACGTCACCGGCCCAGGCACATTCGCCGGGTACTACAAGAACCCGGAAGCCGACGCCGAGCGAATGCGCAACGGCCAGTACTGGAGCGGCGATCTGGCGTACACCGATGTCGACGGCTACGTCTACTTCGCGGGACGCAGTTCCGGTTGGCTACGAGTGGACGGCGAGAACATCGGCGCCGCACCCATCGAACGCTCGCTCGTCGGTTACCCGGGCTTCGCGCAGGTGTCCGTGTACGCAGTCCCCGACAGCGATGTCGGCGACCGCGTCATGGCGTCGGTGATTCCGGTCGGCGACGTCGACAACTTCGACCCGGCAGCCGTAGCCGAATACATCGATTCCCGGCCGGAACTCGGGCCGAAGCAGAAACCGACCTTGATCCGCGTGTGCAGTGAGTTCCCGAGAACGGCGACGTTCAAGGTGGTCACTCGAACGCAGAGCGCCGAACGATGGAACACATCCGATCCGGTGTGGATCCGCCGGCGCGGAGAATCCGACTTCCAATTACTCACTCCCGAAATGGCACTCGGCCTCGAGAAGACGCGAGAGCCCGTCTAGCCCGATATCTCAGTAGTGCTGAGCAAGCGGTTTGTGCGCAGACACCGTTTTGTAGAACTCGGTGAGCCGAAGCTGTGATGCCGCTGCATCGTCGATCACCACCGTCGCGTGTGGATGCAGTTGGAGGACCGATGCCGGGCACACCGCGGCCAGCGGCCCCTCGACGGCAGCGGCAATCGCAGCGGCCTTGTGCTCGCCGGTCGCGATCATCACCAGATGCTTTGCTTCGCAGATAGTTCCGAGGCCCTGAGTGATCACGTGCCGTGGTACGTCGTCCGGACTCTCGAAGAATCGGGCGTTGTCGGTTCGAGTCTGTTCCGTCAGCGTCTTGACCCGGGTCCTCGAATTCAGCGAGGACGTCGGTTCGTTGAAACCGATGTGACCGTTGCCGCCGATGCCCAGTAGTTGTACGTCCACCGGACCATTCGACGCAATCGCCCGGTCGTAGGCTGCCGCGGCGGTAAATGGATCCGGCGCGGTGCCGTCGGGGCTGAATACCCTTGCCGCGTCCAGGTCCAGGTGATTCACCAGTTCGGTGCGGATCACCTGGGCATACGACTCCGGGTGGCCTTCCGGCAGGCCGACGTATTCGTCCAACAGGAACGCCTGCACGCCGGCAAAACTCAACCCGTCCTCGCGGTGACGGCGCGCGAGTTCGCGGTACACAGAGAGCGGTGAAGATCCTGTCGCCAGGCCCAAAGTCCGTGCACCTGAATGCACCGCGTGTTCGAAGATGTCGGCAACTACGGTGCCGGCCGCCTCCGCACTGTCGACAATGACAATTTCCATCGGTTGATTCCTCAGCTTTCGGTGTAGTTCATGAGCCAGTTCCCAGCGGCCATGACGGCGCGGGTTTCGAGTTCTGGACCGGTGACGATCAGATCGGCGCGGCAACCCGGCACGAGATCGCCGACCATTCCGGCCAACCCCATCAGCGAAGCAGGCGTTGCCGTCGCTGCGATGACAGCCGAAAGCAGATCGACGCCGGCGTGATTGACAGCCCGGCGGACTATGTCCATCAACCGACTCGTCCCGCCGGCAATGGCCGTTTCCCCCTGGCCGGCCAATCGCGCCACGCCACCGACCACGTCGACGTCGAGAGGCCCGAGTGGGTAACGGCCGTCGGGCATTCCGGCGGCAGCCATCGCGTCGGAGACCAACGCGATCTGATGCGGACCGACAAGATCGAACACCGTCGCTACCGTCTCGTCGGCCAGATGTACTCCGTCCCCGACCAACTCGACCACCATCCGTCCTTTCGCAGCCGCGGCAAGACATGCCGCCACTGCGCCGGGAGCACGGTGATGCATCGGAGCCATACCGTTGAACAGGTGAGTGGCACTGAGCGGTGCATGCGCCGAGTGTGCGATCGAACGTGTCGCAATCGGGTTGGACGCATCGGTGTGTCCGATACTCACGACGGCACCGTGACGCTCCAGCAATGAGGCAAGTTCGTCGAAGTGTACTGTCTCCGGAGCGATCGTCATCGAGCGAATGTGCCCACGGCCGGCTTCGAGCAGCGACTCGAGCAGAGCCGGGTCGCCGTCGAGAATGCTGTCGGGATCCTGGGCGCCACAACGAAGTACCGAAAGGAATGGACCTTCCAGGTGAATTCCGGCCAGCGTGCCCTCGTCCACCAGTCCTGCCAGGAGCTCGATGCGACTGCGCAGGATCTGCGGCGGCGCGGAGACGAGCGAGCCGATCACCGAGGTCGTGCCGTTCGTCCGATGGTGATCGGCAGCCACGGTTGATCCGAACTCGTCTGCCTCGGGGAAACCGAATCCGCCGGCGCCGTGGCAGTGAACGTCGACCAAACCCGGAATGATCGTTGTTCCCGCAGCTGCCCGTTCGGGTAACGGGTCGGTTCGCTGCGACGCGGGTCCGGCCCACACCACACGATCACCGGAGATCTCGACAACCCCGTCCGAGAGCAATCGACCACCGGTCACCAATTGTCCACGCAGAATTTGTCCACGAAGTGTCACGACATCACCTGCGGTACAACGGGAACTTCGGCATCCGCGATCGACAACTCACGGAGCACGGCGTCCGCGAGCACGTAGTGCCCTTGTTCGTTCGGATGGAACGCGTCAGCCAGGAGAGCCGGCGGTGGACCCTCGGGAGAATGGGCCGTCCACTGCGCGTAGTGGTCGACGAACACCGCACGCGTCGAGGCGGCAACCTGCCGCACGACCTCGACGTACTGAAGCAATCCCGCTCTGGTGGGCGCATTCTCGACGTCGATCGGTGGCGGCGTCTGCAGGATCGGCACCGCACCGATCGCTCGCGTCCGGAAAATCATGTCCGAGAGGTCGTCTCGAAACCGCTCCAGTCCTTCTTCGCCATCCAATGCGTCATTCGTACCGAGCATGATCAACACCACCGAGGGTTCGAACACTTCGATGCGGTATGCGAAACCTGCACGCACATCGGAGGATCGATTGCCGCTCACCCCGGTGTTGACAAGGACGTGGTTGAACAAGGAAAGTTCACCACGGACGCGCTCGGCGCAGTGTTCGACGTAACTTCGATGACCGTCGGTGTGCGTCAATCCCTGAGTGATGCTGTCGCCGGTGAAGACCCACCGGATCGGCGTCGACGAGTCTACGAGCAAAGTCTCCAGTCGAATCCGTTCAGAAGTCTTGGACTTCAAAGCCTTCGACGTCGGGGTCACACCCTCTGCCCTTCGGCGCCCGATACTGCGGCTGCAAATTTCGACGTGATGAACGCCGGATCCGTGATTGCGGTTCCGACAACCACCGAGTCTGCACCCAGGGCGATGGCGCGTGCCGCATCCTCCGGGCTGTGGTATCGCCCCTCGGCGATGAGGACTACATCTGGAAGTGCCTGCCGCAGTTCCGAGATCAGCTCCAGATCCGGGCCGGCCAGGCGTCGGCTGTTCTCGGTATATCCCGCCAGTGTGCTGGAGATGATGTCGGCGCCCGCCGCGGCGGCAGCGATGCCGTCCTCGAGTGTTCCACAATCAGCCATGACGAGGCCGCCGCGATCATGGACCGCGTCGACGGTGTCGGCAAAGGTCAGCCCGTCCGGACGAGGTCGCAGGGTGGCGTCGGCAGCCACGATCTGCGCACCCGAATCCACGACTTCGAGGGCTGATTCCCTTGTCGGCGTGATGAACACGCCCTCCGAGCCGATCTTCGTCAAACCGATCACCGGTACCTTCACTGCCGACACGACTGCGGCGACATCCGGGGTTCCGCCCACACCGCCGCAGCGGATCGCCACTGCACCGCCGTCGACCGCGGCGCGGGCCATCCTCTCGATGGTCCCGGTGTCGCGCAGGGCATGGCCGTGTCCGGCCTGACAGGACACGATCAGCTTCCCGCTGATGATCGTGAGCAGTTCTTCGACAGTCACGGTGTTACCTCGATTCGTGTTCCGGCGGCCAGGAGCGCAGCTCCGACGAGCGGCGCATCGGTGCCCAAACGGGCAGGAAGAATGGCGGTTTCGGCAATGGGACCCATCGCTTCCACCCGGAAAGCGGACGTCAGCGGCGACAAGAGGTCGGCTCCGATCTGGGCTGCGCCGCCGCCGATGACGATCACCTCGGGATCGAATGCGGTGGCGACGCCGGCCAGGACTCGGCCGAGCAGAGTACCGGCGTCGGTGACCACGGCACGGGCGATCGGGTCGCCGGAGCGCATGAGTGCCACCACCTTCTGCAACGGTTGAGTGGGCACACCCGCCCGCGCTGCGTACTCGGCCGCCATCGCCGGGCCAGAGGCGACTGCCTCGAGGTGATCGGTTCTACCGCAACCGCAACCTATCGCCCCGGAGACCGGAACCAGCAGATGCGCGAGCTCGCCGGCTGTTCCGTGGGCGCCGTGATACAGCTGTCCGCCCACTGTCAACGCGCCACCGATTCCAGTACCGATCGAGACGAACAGTGCAGAGCTTCGACCGCGACCGGCGCCGATCATGTTCTCGCCGTGGGCCATCGCGCGCACGTCGTTGTCCACCGTCACCGGTAGACCCGAGTGCGCCTCGAGTTCCCCGCGAACCTCGGCGCCACTCCATCCGGACAGAATGTCGGAGGCGAAGACGACGCGGCCACGCACCCGATCGATGATTCCCGGTGCACCGACTCCGATTCCGGCTACCGTGTGATCCGCCCTCAAACGGTCGACCAACGCGGTGGCGGTCTCGAGAACAGCCTCCCTACCGGCCGTCGGTGTTGCCGCACGAACGGTGTCGATCACGTCTCCGTCGGACGTCACCACCGCGGCAGCCACTTTGGTGCCGCCGATGTCGATGCCGATCCATCGCTTCTGCCCAGATGTCATGTCAGAGGAGCCCGGCCTGTTCCAGAACGACCTTGATCGTTGCGGTCTCGGACTCGTCGAGCGAGAGCATCGGGGCGCACATCGTGTTGCCGGTGATGACGCCGCGCAGGGCCAGAGCCGTCTTGAATGCGCCCAGACCCGCGGCACCGGCACTGACGCGACCCGGTGTCGGTGCCTCGACGATGGAGAACAGATCGGTGAGTCGATCCTGCTCGGCCTTCGCCGCCGCCCAGTCTCCTGCCTGCGCAGCGCGCCACAGTCGCACGTAACCGTGGGGGTCCACGTTGGCCAGGCCGGGCACAGCGCCCGAAGCACCCATCAGCAGGCATCCGTCGACGACTACCTCGTGCCCGGTGAAGACGGCGAAGTTTTCGAGCCCGGCCGACTGACGGAGCAACATACGGAAACTGACGTCGTCGCCGCTCGAATCCTTCACGCCGGCGATGACTCCCTCGCGACCGAGCTCGACCAGCATTGCCGGGCTGAGCTTGCTGTGGACACGAACCGGGACGTCGTAGGCGAACAACGGAAGATCCACTGCGGCGTGGATGGAGCGGAAATGCGTTGCCGTCTCGGCTGCGTCGGTGATCGCGTAGAACGGCGCCGTCGCGACGATGGCATCCGCACCCGCTTCACGCGCCTGCTCGGCGACGGCGATGACCCGGTTGGTGGTCATGTCGTTCACGCCGACGAGGACCGGTACCTGGCCGCCGACGTGACCGATGGCCGTCTGCACCACCTGGGCGCGCTGAGCGTCGGTGAGGTAACCGACCTCACCCGAGGAACCGAGGACGAACAAGCCGTCGACTCCGGCTTCGATCTGCAGTGAGAGCAGGCGTTCGAGCGACGTGGTGTCGACCTCGCCCTCGAGCGTCAGTGGTGTGACGATCGGCGGGACGATTCCGCTGAAGGTGGTGGTTTCCGTGCTCATGGGGTCTCCATATGTTGGTTGTCGGATTGAGTTGTGGGTGCGGCTGTCAGGGAGAGACGGAGACCGGCTGACCGCTCGAGGCGGACAGATAGGCAGCATCGATCACGCGCATCGACGCGCGGGCGTCTGCCACGGTGTAGTCGGGTTCGGTCCGTGTGGGAAGTCGATCGAGCACGTGAGAGAGAAAGCTCGACACCGCGTTGTCCGAACCGAAGCCGCCGATGGGTAGTGCGGTCACGTCTCCCGAGGATGCGAAGTGGGTCACCGCGGGTTTGTCGTCGTCGGAACTCGCGTATCCGTGGGAGCCGAGGACCCGAAGCGTCGCGGTATTCGCGCCGAAACCCGGTGCTGCGGGGATTCTTCCGACGGTCACCGTCGCGGTGACGCCGTTTTCCAGGGCGAGCGAGATCAACGCCGTGTCTTCGACTCCGAACTGCTGGTGGGCCCCGCCGTAGAGTGTGCTCGTCTCGGCGTACACCTCGGTGACGTCCAGGCCGGTGAGGTATCTGAGGTAGTCGGCGGCGTAACCGGCGAAGTTCACTACTTCTCCCCCGCCGGAAAGCGCGGGATCCACCACCAGTTCGGGACGCTCGACGGACGTCGCGAAATGTGTTCCGCTTGCCAGGAACTCGATGTCCACGTGGCGCGGCAGTCCGAGGTTTCCGGCATCGATCCAGCGGCGCAGTCGCCGGAGCGCAGGTGAATGAGTGCGGTTCACCACCGTACAGATTCGCCCGTTCGACCGTGCCGCTTCCTCGACCGCCGCGGCCTCCGACTCGTCGATACCCACCGGCTTGTCCACCAGGACGTCGAGTCCCGCGTTCAGTGCGGCAATCGCAAGCCGTGCATGCCTGGTCGGCTCACTGCAGATGATCGCCAGGTCTATCCGTTCGGGGTCGAGCAGCTCGCCGAGTTCGTCGATCCACTCGATGTCTGCGGCCTTTGCCATCGCGATTCCGTCCTCACGAATCCAATCGGGGACCGAGGATTCGTCGGAGGCCCCGATCAAGCTCACTCGAGGATCGGAGCGCAACAGGTCCGCATAGGAGCCGGCATGCCTTACGCCGCTGACAAATCCGACGCGGATCGAACCGGTGCCGGTCATCGGTGTTCTCCGATCGAAATCGCGCGGCCGGTGTCGAGTGACTGTTGTGCAGCGATGGCAGTCGCGAGAGCTGCACGTACCTGCCAGTTCTCGACTATCGGGGTCGCGGAACCGTCGAGAGTGGCGATCCAGTGGCGCATCTGATGCGCCATCGCATCTTCGATCGACGACGGCGGCGCGTTTGTCGTATCCGTCATCAGGCCTGGGTCGTCGCCGGTGTCGTGCGCGAGCGTGCCGGATGTCCCCGACACCACGATCCGGCGCACCATCTTTCCCGATTGCGGCAGTGCGTAAGCCAATTCGATGAGCGCCAGCGATCCGTCCTCGAAGCGAACGGTCAGATGGAAGCTGTCGTGCACGGGCATCCCCGCCGCGAAGGTGGGGAAACTACGAGCGAACACACGGATCGGACGACGACCGATCAGCCACGTCACCAGATCGAGAGCGTGGGTTCCGTTGTGAACGGGGTGACCACCCGAGCGGTCCTTGTCGTGTTGCCAGCCTCGCCAGCCCCCTGGCCAGACGTGGCCGGTGTACCAACTGAGGTGGATCAGCCGGGGGTCGCCGATGGCGCCTTGTGCAACCGAGTTTCCGATCGAGGTGATCGACGGCTGGAATCGTACGGTCTGTCCGACCATCAGTGAGGTGCCGCCACCTTCGGTGGCCTCGACCATCGCGTCGAAGTCCGCGACTGTCAGCGCTGCGGGCTTCTCCACGTGCACATGCTTTCCCGCGCGGCCTGCGGCTATCGTCACGGGCGCGTGGTCCGGAGTGGCCCCGACGACGTTGACCGCGTGCACGCTCGGGTCTGCGAGAATCTTCGCCAGATCGGTACTGGCCTTCGCGCCCGGCGCCAATGCCGCGACCGATGCGGCACGGTCCAAGTCACTGCCGAATACGTAGGCGACTTCGACCGACGGGATGCGCGCCAAAGCGCTGACGTGGTCCCGCGCGATTGCGCCGCTGCCGATGACGGCTACACGCACGGTCACTTCGCACTTCCCGACAGCGCCGCCGGTTCCCCGCCACCGAGTCGCACCTGCTCGGCGACGACGAGTGCGCGTTCACGTGCGTATGTCAACGGTGAGCCGGAGTCAGCCTTGCCGTCGAGAACTGCTGCCATCTCGTCGATTTCGTGGCGAATCGCAGCCTGCATCCACAGCGAGGATCCTCCGTTCCCCGAGTTGTACTTCTGCGTCCTGCTCGCAGAGTCGATCAACGATTGGTTCTCGGCGTCGACGTCGAAGATCGGCCACGACTCTTCGACCCGTCCCCCGCGCAGTCGGCTGACCCGGCCGGTGTGGAAGTCCGCGTGGACCGAGCCTTCGGCGGCATCGACCGTCAGCTCCCACGAAGAAGTGTGTGAACGCGTCGAGATGGTGTGCCTGCCGATCGCGCCGCCGGCGAACGACACCACTGTGTTGCGGAAGCCGTCGTCTGCGGTGGCGATGCTCGACACGGCAGTCACCTCGCCGCCGAGCCAGCACATCAGGTCCAGTTCGTGAATCTCGTGAGTCAGTTCTCCACCCGTTCGGCTCTTGTCGAGCTTCCACCACTGTGGATCTGCGCCGTCGGTGTCGATCCAGCGTGAGCGAGACGTTTCGATCGCAGCGACCTCGCCGAGCTCCCCCGACGCCAGCAGGTCCGCCAGACGTCGTACACCCGGCATCATCCGCATGATGTGCCCGACCATCAACGGCGAACCGCTCGCGTCGGCGCTCGCGATCATGTTCTGCGCATCGACCAGTTCGACGGCAAGTGGCTTCTCGACAAAAACTGCCTTGCCGTGTTCGAGTGCCGCGATGGCAGGTTCGGCGTGCGCGTGATTGGGCGTCGCGACGACAACGAGGGCCAACTCCGGGTGAGCGGCCACCGCGTCGTGATCGTCTGTCGGGGTTGCCGAGAACTCTGCGGCGACGTCCTTGGCCCGCTCGAAGTCACGGTCGCACAGCATCGCCAGTTCGAAACGTGGATGGGCAGCCAGCTCGCGAGCGAGGGAACTACCGAAGAATCCGCAACCGACCACACCGACTTTGTATCGGGTCATGAAGTCTCCAAAGATTGGATGAGGGATGTCCTATGTTATACGGCCAGCGTCATCGGTCGTCAATTCGACGTCGGTAACACAGTCTTCATCTATGCAGGTGAGAGCACTATTTTTGGTTCGAAACCGACGAAACGTCGAAGTTCAACACCGCCAGTTCCGAAGATTCTCTAGACGCTTTCTGATCCACAATGTAAGTTACGCAACATCGGACGTCGAACATAGGACATCCCTTATCCACTCCCTTGATGTCCCGCTCCCCGCCTTGGAGGCCGCCTTGAAGAACGAACGACCGCTGAGCTCCGCGTTCACACGCCGAGACCTGTTCCGGTACACCGGGCTACTGGGAGCTGCAGCAGGTATCACCGCGACTCTCACGGCCTGCGGCGGCGGCCCGTCGTCGACCTCGGTTGTCGGCGGTTCCGCGAGCACCGGCGATCTGACCACCGCCATCGGATACGGCAACGACCAGAGCTTCGACCCGATGCAGACTGCATCCGGTTTCCTCATGGCAGCGGTCAACCACGTCTACGAGGGACTGCTCGAAAACGATCCAGGCACCGGTGAGACGTATGCGGCGCTCGCACAGGCCGTCCCGACCGACGCCACCGCCTCGAGCTGGACCATGAAAATCCGCGAGGGAGCAACCTGGCACGACGGCACTCCGGTCACCTCGGACGACGTCGTCTTCACCTTCGATCGCATCCTCGATCCACAGCAGAACGTACTGATCCGCTCCTTCTTCTCCTCCTGGTTGCAGTCCGTCACCAAGGTCGACGACCAAACGGTGACCCTGAACTTCAACTACCCGTTCAGCGCTGCCGCACAGCGTCTCTCGATCGCCAAGATCATGCCCAAGCACGTCTTCGACGGCCACTGGGACGAGGCCAAGTCCGGAGCGCTGGTCGTCGGTTCCGGTCCGTACAAGCTCAAGAGCCACACCCCCAAGAGCAACACAGCTTTCGAGGCCTTCGAGGCGTACAACGGGCCGCGCCCGGCCAACTTCGCGACCATGAACTGGCTCTCCATCGTCGACACCTCCTCACGCATCGCGCGCGTCTCGGGCAACAATGCCGGTGCACAACTCGCCGACAACATCCCCGTCGCCAACGTCCCCACCCTCACCTCCGGTGGGCGCACCGTCGAGGGCAACCCGGGCATGAACCTCATGTACCTGCTCTTCGACACCACTCAGGCACCGTTCGACGACGTTCGTGTTCGCCAGGCGATGTTCTATGCGATCAACACCCCGAAGATGATCGAGATCGCCCTCGGCGGCAAGGCAACACCGGCCACGAGCTACCTGTACGAGCGCAACCCCGACTACGCGCGAGCGTCCACCGTCTACTCGTACGATCCGGACAAGGCCCGCTCGCTCCTCACTGCCGCCGGTGTAAGTGGCCTCGACCTGACGCTGCTCTCCACCAACGTCAGCTGGTTGGCCGACTGCTTGCCGACCATCAAAGAGTCTTGGGACGCAGTCGGATTCAACACGACGCTCGAACCGCAGGACACCAGCGCCATGGTGAGCAAGCTCAACAGCGGCCAGAAGTTCCAGATCGCTGCGGGTACGTCCAACCCACAGGCGTTCGGCAGCGACGTCGACCTCCTCGTGCGCTACACGTACAGCAAGGGCGGCCTGTGGACGAAGACCTACGCCAAGTGGGACGACACCCCCGAGGCACAGAAGATCTACGCCACCATGGACGAGGCCACCCGCGAGACAGACCCGGCAAAGCGCAGCACCCTTGTGCAGTCGTACCTGAACCAGATCGCCGAAAACGCTGTCTACTATCCGGTTCTCCATCAGGAACTCCTGACTGCGTGGGATCCGAAGAAGATCGCCGACGTCACTCCGCTGCCGTACCCCGGCGTCAACCTGCTTCAGGCGAAGCCGGCCTGATACCCGCCCGCTCGGCCGTTTCCCACAACTGAGAGATTCCCCGATGGCAAGAGTCCTCCCCATGCTGATCAGGCGATTACTGATACTGATCCCCCTGATCCTCGGCATCATCGCGTTCGTCTTCATCGTGATGCAGTTCGCGCCCACCGATCCCGCAACGGCGGCGTTCAACGGCGGCAACCCGACTGCGGAACAGTTGCAGCAGTTCAAGGAAGAGAACGGACTGCTCGATCCGCTTCCGCTGCAATACGTTCACTTCGTGACCGATCTGGTCAGCGGCAATATGGGTGACAGTCTGATTTCCGGTACCCCGGTGTTGGATTCGATCTCCACCGCTCTGCCACTGACCATTCAGCTCACGGTTCTCGGACTGGTGATCGCCATCGTGCTCTCGCTGATCTTCGGTGTCACCAGCGCACTGTTCCGCGATCGTTGGCCGGATCAGGTCATCCGAGTGATCTCCCTCGGTGGTGTGGCAGCACCGTCATTCTGGTTGGCACTGCTGATGATTCAGTATCTGGCCGTCCAACTCGGATGGTTCCCCACCGGTGGCTACGTCAATCCGAGCGACTCCGTCACCGACTGGCTCTGGTACATGGCGCTCCCGGCGCTGTCCCTGTCACTGCCCGTCGCAGCACAACTCACGCGAATCATCCGCACGTCGATGGTCGAGGAGTTGGACAAGGACTACGTCCGTACCGCGATCGGCAGCGGCCTGCCGTATCACGTGGTGATCGGGCGAAATGTCTTGCGTAACGCACTGATCAACCCGCTCACCGTCCTGGGTCTACGGGTCGGTTACCTCCTCGGCGGCGCTGTGGTCATCGAGCAGATCTTCGGCCTTCCCGGAATGGGTCAGCTCATGATCAACGGCGTCACCAACGGTGACCCCGCAGTAGTTCAGGGTGTTGTCATCGTCATCGCGGTCGGCTTCGTCGTCGTCAACCTCGCTGTCGACATCCTCTACCTGCTCGTCAATCCACGACTTCGGAGCGCAGCATGATGAGAAGAAAACTCACCGAGAAGCTTTCGCGACCCGGCATCACCTTTTCTCGCTTCCCCCTCTCGGCCTGGCTGTCGATGGCGGTTCTCGCGATCATCGTGCTCGCCTGCCTCTTCGCGCCGCTGATCACGCAGTACACCCCGCTCGAACAGGCGGTGGGTACCGCGGGCCCCAGCGCCGATCACTGGTTCGGTCAGGACAGTCTCGGCCGAGATCTGTTCAGCCGCTTGCTCTACGGCGGACGTTGGTCGTTGACCATCGGTCTCGGGTCCACCTTCCTCGCATTGTGCGCCGGTGCTCTCATCGGGTCGGTCGCCGCAACGAGCCGAAAAGGCGTCGACGAAACCATCATGCGAGTGCTCGACGTGGTCATGGCGTTCCCGGGCATCGCGCTCGCTGCCGTACTCGTCGCAGCCTTCGGTGGTTCGATTCCGGTTCTGATCGTCACTATCGCGTTCCTCTACACACCGATGGTGGCCCGCGTCGTTCGCGCGAACGTTCTCGCTCAGTACGGTGAGGACTACGTCGCGGCCGAAAAGGTCATCGGCGCAAGAACTTCACACATCGTCGTCAAGCACGTCGTAGCCAACTGTGCTGCGCCGGTTCTCGTCTTCTGCACTGTCATGGTCGCGGACGCCATCGTGCTGGAGGCCAGCCTGTCGTTCATCGGAGCAGGTGTCCGTCCCCCGGATCCGTCGTGGGGATCGGTGATCGCCGACGGCAAGAACATGGTCCTTCTCGGTGGTTGGTGGGCAACGGTGTTCCCCGGTCTGCTGATTCTTCTGACGGTGCTCTCCCTCAACGTGCTCGCCGAGGGCCTGACGGACGCGATGGCCGATCCGAGTCTGAAGAAGACCAAGAAGACGCCCTCCGCACTCCAAGCAGCGCAGACCGCCGCAGCGGAGGAGACCTCCAACGAACTCATTCTGGAGGACGAAGCCGCATCGGTCGCCAACACTCCGGAGTTGATCGACGACTTCGCCGACCCGAGCGTCGTGAAAGATGTCCTGAAGCCGGCCGCCGAGCCGACTCCTCTCGAAACTCACCTGAAGATCCTGGCGGAAACCGAGCGATCTCGGTCCGATCGTCTTGTGTACGAGGGCGATGCAGCACCACTCCTCGAGGTCCGCAATCTCACGATCCGGTTCCCGGAACGCTACGGAGACACCGCGATCGTCGACAACGTGAGCTTCACCGTCCGCCCGAACGAGACGATGGCGCTCGTCGGAGAGTCCGGTTGCGGAAAATCGCTCACCTCGCTGGCGATCATGGGTCTGCTACCCAAGACGGCGGTGGTGACCGGCGAGATCCTGTTCGACGGCGTCAACGTCCTCGAGCTGAACAACCGGGAGCGAAACAAGCTGCGCGGGCACGACATGGCCATGATCTACCAGGATGCGCTGAGTTCACTGAATCCGGCGATGCTGATCCGCGCGCAGTTCAAGCAGCTCACCAAGCGCGGCGGTACCCGCACAGCCGAGGAACTGCTCGAACTCGTCGGACTCGATCCGGTGCGCACTCTCTCCAGCTACCCACACGAGCTTTCCGGTGGTCAGCGTCAGCGCGTTCTGATCGCCATGTCGCTCACCCGCAGTCCGCGGTTGATCGTCGCGGACGAGCCCACCACCGCTCTCGACGTCACCGTCCAGGCCCAGGTCGTGGACTTGCTCAACGATCTTCGGGAAAAGCTCGGCTTTGCCATGGTTTTCGTGAGCCACGATCTTGCACTCGTTGCTTCACTCGCTCACAAGATCACGGTGATGTACGCCGGTCAGGTCGTCGAGTCTGCGCCCACCAGCGATCTACTCGTCGATCCGCGTCACGAATACACTCAGGGCCTCCTCGGCGCCGTTCTCTCCATCGAGGACGAGGCTCCGCGGCTCCACCAGATCCAGGGAACCGTACCGTCGCCAGGCAGCTTCGCCGCCGGTGACCGTTTTGCCGAACGTTCCCTGCGTCCGGATTCCGATCCAAACCGAAAGCCCGAGATGGTTCGGATCGGCGAGACCGAGCATTTCTTCGCGAACCAGTCCGCGACTCCCGCACACGCAGAATCGGAATTGGAGAGCGTGCGATGACTACAGCTGAAGCACCCATCCTGGAACTGAAGAACATTCACGTCGTCCACAAGACCCGTTCGGGATCACTGTTCAAACCCGGCACGGTTCACGCGGTCAACGATGTCAGTATCGCCGTACGACGAGGGGCGACGATCGGCATCGTGGGCGAGTCGGGTTGCGGCAAGTCCACTCTGGCCAAAGTCATGGTCGGATTGCAGAAACCGACGTCGGGCGACGTGGTATTTCGCGGCCGAAGCGCTCTGACCCGGTCGGCGGGCGTGCGCAAGGAGTTCGGGCGGGCGATCTCGATCGTCTTCCAGGACCCGGCTACCGCGCTCAATCCGCGAATGACGGTGGCCGACATCCTCACCGATCCGCTCGACGTCCACGGCATCGGCAACCGCGCGAGCCGAACCGCCCGAGTTCGCGAGCTGGTCGGTTTGGTCGGACTCCCCCAATCTGCGCTCGAAGTCATCCCGAGCCAGATCTCCGGCGGTCAGCGTCAACGTGTCGCGATCGCGCGTGCGCTCGCGCTCGAGCCTGACGTCATCGTGGCCGACGAACCGACGTCGGCTCTCGATGTCTCGGTGCGAGCGCAGATCCTGAACCTGCTCAGCGACATCAAGGCTCGGTTGGGGCTCGGCATGGTGTTCATCTCGCACGACATCCAGACGGTGCGGTACGTCTCCGACACGATCGTCGTCATGAACGCCGGGCGGATCGTCGAGCAGGGAACGGCCCAGGAAGTATTCGACAACCCGTCGGATGCGTACACGGCCAAACTGCTGGGCGCAGCGCCCAGTCTCCTGCAACGCACCGTTGACGTGGGTTGACCAATGGAGCGGATGACCGGACATAGGATGAAGGACGTTCGTATCAGAAAAGGGGAATCGATGTCTGTCCGGAGTGGCACACAGGGCGCTCGTTTCAGCGCGCAAAACCGCATGCGCGCACTTCAGACGGACATCATGAACTTGATCCTCGAACGCAGACTCTCCCCTGGCGACCCGATGCCCACCGAGGCCGAACTGTCCGAGGAATTGGGAATCGGCCGGAACACCCTCCGCGAGGCACTCAAGGTTCTGCAGGCCTTGGGCGTCGTCGAGATCCGTCACGGTTTCGGAATGTTCGTCGCCCCGAGCAACTTCGACGCTCTCGCCGACGGCCTGACCTTCCGTGGCCGGTTGTCGTTGCAGGGCACCGGGCACGAGGCGATGGAACTGGTCGACATTCGTCAGGCACTCGAGACCGGACTGATCGGTGCGGCGATGGCCGAGATGACGTCGGCCGACCACGCCGACCTCGACGAACTCGTCACCGGCATGGAGGTCCGTGCCGCCGCCGGGAAGAACTTCTCCGACATCGACGCGACCTTCCATTCCCGCCTGTACTCCCCGCTCGACAACCAGGTCCTCGCTCAGTTGATGGACGTCTTCTGGCAGGTGTACAGCGAGATCCAGCAGGCTATCGGGCATTCGGATACACCACTGATCGACATCGCGTCGAAGCATCGTGCGATTCTCGACGCGATCCGTACGGGTGATGCCGTCGAGGCGGCGCACACTCTCGATGTGCACTTCGGTGGCCTGCGCGAGCGGATCGCCGGCCTTCATGCTTCCGAAGCGCAGTAGTTTCGAAACGCGTGATTTTGCTCCGCTGTCTCACCATCGCGCCCGTTCTTCCGGCAAAATTACGGGTATGAAGAACCCGAACCTGACGCCTTCGCGCGTTCTCGCAGTTGTCCTCGCTGCCGCCCTGGTCATTTTCGTGATCGCACGTCGCCGCGACGACGGCGCCCTCAGCCGCGGAGAATGGTTGTCGGACACCGTCGGACCGGACGACCTCGCCGGCTGAAACGACGTATGCCCTCGGCCGAAACTCGGCCGAGGGCATACGTACGTGTCATCTACTACTTCATCGAATCCAGTCGGGTTCGCGCGTCCTCGAACCCCGACACCAGCTCTGCCATGACCTCGGCGACCGGTCGGATCTCGTTCATCCGTCCCACGATCTGACCGACGGGCATTGCCACAACTTCCGGGTTCTCCGATGCAGCGATTCTCTGATGAGCGTCGCTGACCAGCAGGTTCTGCAGCGGCATCGGCAAGGGCGCCGGTGCTCCCGGGTTCGACCAGGCTTCCGTCCACTTGGTCTTGAGCAACCGAGCGGGCTTACCCGAGTAGATGCGCGAACGTACGGTGTCGGCCGACGTCGCGCCCAACAGTGCACGCTGAATAGCGGACGGGCCTTCGCCCGACGCACTGCCGAGTTTGTACTCGGATGTGGTGAGCCAGTACGAGCCCATCCACACTCCGGACGCACCGAGTGCAAGTGCAGCAGCCACCTGACGGCCGCTGCCGATACCGCCGGCAGCCAGTACAGCAGCTGAATCGCCCAGTGCATCAACGATTTCCGGAACGAGAACCATCGATGCGATTTCGCCGGTGTGACCGCCGGCCTCGTAGCCCTGCGCGATCACGATGTCGACACCGTTCTCGACGTGACGACGTGCATGCTCGACGGCGCCGGCCAGCGCTGCTACCGGTACGCCCTTCTCGTGTGCCTGATCGATGACGTCCTTCGGCGGTGATCCCAGTGCATTCGCAATCAACGCAATCCGGTGTCCCAGAGCAACATCGACGTGTGACCGCGCCACCGAGTGAAGCCATCCCAGTACGCCGGTCGCATGCTCGACGTCGTCGGAAAGCGGCGGCACACCGAGCTCGTCGAGCGTGCGGTTGACGAAGGCGCGGTGCTCCTCCGGAATCAGCTTGTCGAGATCGACGGCGCCGCCCTCGGTCGGCACCTTGGCCGGCATGACGATGTCGACGCCGTACGGCTTACCGTCGGTGTTCTCGTCCATCCACGTCAGTGCGGCTTCGAGCTCTTCCGGGTCGTTGAACCGGACGCAACCGAGCACGCCCAGACCTCCCGCGCGGCTGATCGCGGCCGCGACGTGCTCGGAAGGAGTGAATCCGAAAATCGGGTATTCGATGCCGAACTTGTCGGCGAGATCCGAACGCATCAGGCTTCCACGCTTTCGTTTGCGGACGCCACAGGAGCGCCGTTTCCGTTGTGATCATCAGCCTCGCGCGATTCCGTTTCGGCCTTCGCCCAGCGGTAGTCGGGCTTGCCGGCCGGATTGCGCTTGATCTGGTCCACGAACCACACGCTGCGCGGAACCTTGTATCCGGCAATCTCTTTGCGTGCTGCGGTGGCGATGTCGTGCAGCGTCGGCGACGTGCCTTCGCGTACCTGGACCACTGCGGCAACGCGCTGACCGAAGCGCTCGTCGGGGATACCGACCACCAGGACGTCGAAGATGTCCGGGTGCGCCTTCAAAGCGCCCTCGACCTCTTCCGGGTACACCTTCTCGCCGCCGCTGTTGATCGACACCGAACCGCGGCCGAGCATCGTGACCGTGCCGTCGGCTTCGACCTGCGCATAGTCGCCGGGGATCGAGTAGCGAACGCCGTTGATGGTGCGGAAGGTTTCGGCCGTCTTGACCTCGTCCTTGTAGTAGCCGAGCGGGATGTTGCCCTTGCGAGCGAGCATGCCGCGCTTGCCCGATCCGGGTTCGACCTCGTTGCCGTCGTCGTCGAGAACCGTTGTGGAGGCGTCGATCTTGACCGTCGGACCGCCAGTGTGCTTCTGACCCTTGCTCAGCACGGCCAGTCCGCCGAAGCCGGTCTCGGATGCTCCGATGGAGTCGGTCAGCAGGCGGTTGGGCAACAGTTCGAGGAACTGCTCCTGGATACTCGGCGAGAAGAGTGCAGCACTGCTGGCCATCACGTAGAGCGTCGAAAGATCGTACGGCTCACCGGTCTCCGGGTTTCCGGCGATGAGTGCGTCGAGCATCGGACGGCCCATCGCGTCACCCGTGATGAAGATCAGGTTGACCTTGTGCTTGTCGATGTTCTGCCACACCTCGTGGGCGTCGAATTCCGGGTGCATCAAACAGGTTCCGCCGCCGAAGAGGCTGTGGAACACCGCAGACTGCGAACCGCCGTGAATCATCGGGGGGATCGGGTAGCGGATCATGCTCGGGTTGGCGGCGCCGACCTTCGCCATCTCGTACTCGTCCTCGACCGGAACTCCGGTGACGAAGTTGATGCCGCCGCCGAGAACACGCCACCAGTCCTCGTGGCGCCACATGACGCCCTTGGGACTTCCGGTGGTGCCGCCGGTGTAGAGCATGAAGATGTCGTCGTTGCTGCGCTCTTCGAAATCACGCTCACCCGAACTCTGCGCGAGTGCGTCCTCGTAGCCGATGCCGAAAGCACTGAAGTCCAGATCGGTGCCGTCCTCGACCACGATGACGGACTTGACCTTGGGAGTGTTCGGCAGGACGTTCGCGACCTTGTCCGAGTAGCGGCGCTCGTGAATGAGCGCAACCATGTCGGAGTTGTCGAAGATGTACTGCAACTCGTTCTCGACGTACCGGTAGTTGATGTTGACCATCACGGCCCGGATTTTGAAAACGGCGACCATGGCCTCGATCGCCTCGATGACGTTCCGGCAGTAGATGCCGACCTTGTCACCCGGCTGAACGCCATGTTCACGCAGGTAGTGACCGAGGCGGTTTGCTCGGTCCTCCAACTGCGCATAAGTCATCTCGCGGTTGTCCGAGACCAGCGCAACGCGGTCCGGAACGAGGTCGATTGCGTGCTCTACGAAGTCTGCGATGTTAAGGGCCACGAGTTCAAAGTAGAACGTGTTACCGTTTCTGGCAAGACCCAATTTGAGAGCCAGCTCACAGACCCGCCAGGAGCCATCAGTGTCCACTTCGACGACCGAAAAATCAGACATTTCGGAAACCGCGCCGCATTGCCTCGTGGAGAAGCGCGGCCACGTTCTCATCGTGACCATGAATCGCCCCGAGCGTAAGAACGCCATCACCGGCGAAATGATGGCGATCATGGTCGACGCCTGGGATCAGGTCGACAACGACCCCGATATCCGCGTCGCGATCCTCACCGGAGCCGGCGGCGACTTCTGCGCCGGCGCCGACCTCAAGAACATGTCCGCCAAGCCTCCGGGAGATTCCTTCGCGGGCGGCGGCGTCGACATGTCCAAGATCGAAGGTCTCCTCAAGGGTCGCCGGTTGACCAAGCCGCTGATCGCTGCGGTCGAGGGTGCAGCCATCGCCGGCGGAACCGAAATCCTGCAGGGCACCGACATCCGCGTCGCGGGCGAGAGCGCCAAGTTCGGCGTCTCCGAAGCCAAGTGGGGGCTCTTCCCGCTCGGCGGTTCCGCGGTGCGCCTCGTTCGACAGATTCCGTACACGATCGCAGCCGACATCCTGCTCACCGGTCGTCACATCAAGGCTCCGGAGGCCAAGGAGATCGGGCTCATCGGCCACGTCGTCCCGGACGGTCAGGCCCTCGACAAGGCGCTGGAGCTCGCGGACCTGATCAGTGCAAACGGCCCCCTCGCCGTGCAGGCGATTCTCAAGACCATCCGCGACACCGAGGGCATGCACGAGGAAGAGGCCTTCCAGATCGACGCGCAGCTGGGCATGAAGGTGTTCATGAGCGCGGACGCCAAGGAGGGTCCGCGAGCCTTCGGTGAGAAGCGGGCGCCCCAGTTCAAGGGTGTCTGAGTCAGGGGTGTCCGACCCACCCCTGTCTGAGCCACCCG
>NZ_LEKE01000050.1:0-3588 GCF_001029585.1 Rhodococcus sp. ARP2
GTGATTTGTTCAATCGCGGCAATCAGAAACAGGGCGAACAGCAGAAGGCTCTCGCCGGCGCCATCGCGGCATTCGCGACGCTTCAGCTCGAGCCGGACAGCGCCAAGGTCGATCTCATACTCTCACGTATCGCCCACAAGCATGCGTCGCTGGGAATCACGCCCGACCAGTACGCAATCGTGCACGAACACCTCTTTGCCGCGATCGTCGAAATACTAGGCGATGCAGTCACTCCCGACGTCGCAGCAGCCTGGGACGAGGTCTACTGGCTGATGGCGGAAACCCTCATCACGATGGAGCGTGGCCTCTACCAACTCGCCGGCGTCGACGCCGGTGACGTCTGGCGCACGGTCAGGATCAGCGAACGAGTTCTTCAGTCCGCCGACACGGTCTCACTGACGCTCACTTCGCTCGACGGCAGTGCACTCCCCACCTTCGCACCCGGACAGTATCTTTCGGTCGGGGTTACGCTGCCCGACGGCGCTCGCCAGATCCGCCAATACAGCCTGTGTTCGATACCGAGCAGCGCAGACTGGCGGATCAGCGTCAAGCGAATCTCCGGTACTCCTGATGGCGAAGTGTCGAACTTCCTCTACAACAACGTATTCGAAGGGCAGGAACTCTCCGTCACCACGCCTTTCGGTGATCTCACCATGCCGGATGACAACTCACCTCTCCTACTCGCGTCGGCCGGAATCGGTTGCACACCGATGATCGGGATGCTCAATCATCTCGTGGACACAGGCGCCGAGCGTTCGGTCTCTGTCATTCATGCTGATCGATCCATCGCGGACCATGCTCACCGCGCGGAACTCAGCACACTCGTCGACAAGATTCCCGCCGCAACTTTGCATCGTTGGTACGAGGATCTCGGCACGCACGTGGCGTTCGGATCGGTTCACGAAGGACGGGCGGATTTGCAAGACATTGCAGTGGAGCCCGATACCCAAGCCTTCCTCTGCGGGCCGATGCCGTTCATGTTGGCGATGCGCGCATCGTTGCTCGAACGGGACGTCCCGGCGCAGAATATCCACTACGAGGTATTCGGGCCCGACAGCTGGGCCAACACCTGAGCGGACCACTGCCTGCGAACTGGACCTTGGCGCGCCACGGTAATCCCTTGTGTACTCGACGGAACGTCCAGATCGAGTAGTGGGAGACCGACATGATCACGTCAGCGTCGATGACGGGAGTCGCGCTGATAGCCCTGGCGATGGTTCTGACACCGGGCCCCAACATGATCTACCTGGTATCGCGCAGCATCAGCCAGGGCCGTCGGGCAGGCTTGATCTCACTCGGCGGAGTCGCAACCGGTTTCCTGGTCTACCTCGCCGCCACGTGCGCTGGACTGACAGCGGTTCTCTTCGCCGTACCCACGGTGTTCACCGCGGTGAAAATCGGCGGCGCCCTGTATCTGGCCTATCTCGCCTGGTCGACCCTTCGACCAGGTGGGAAGTCCGCCTTCGAGGTGGGCGAAGTCGACCGCCACGGTAGCGGCCGTCTGTTCGGGATGGGGTTGACCACCAATCTGCTCAATCCCAAGATTGCGCTGATGTACGCGGCCCTGATCCCCCAGTTCGTCGATCCCACTGCGGGCCCGGTCTGGCAACAGGCACTCGTACTCGGCGGCGTGCAGATCCTGGTCGCAGTCACTGTCAACGCGTTGATCGTGTGCTGTGCGGCGGCCGTGTCGACCTTCCTCGTGGCACGTCCGGTATGGATGCGGGCTCAGAAGTGGCTTGCTGGTGGCATTCTCGGAATCTTCGCCACCCGCATGGCCCTGGAGTAGTTTCAGTCCTTCGGACGTTGGTCGATCAGACGACGCGCTTTGCCGATCGAGCGTTCGAGTCCGCCGGGTTCGAGAACGTTTACCTCGACCGTGACACCGATCTTGTTCTTCACCAGCTTCTGCAATGCAGACGACGCTGCCGCATGGTCCGAAATTGCCGCGTCGGGGCGAGCCTCGACGCGCACTGTCAGGGTGTCCATACGACCCGGACGCTCCAGCACACACTGGAATTGAGGCGCGAGGGCGGGGACGGTCAGGATCAGTTCTTCGATCTGTGTGGGGAACAGATTGACTCCACGCAGGATGATCATGTCGTCGGTCCGGCCGGTGACCTTCTGCATCCGTCGCATCGAGCGCGCCGTCCCGGGCAACAGACGGGTCAGGTCCCTGGTCCGGTAGCGAATGATAGGCAGCGCTTCCTTGGTGAGCGAGGTGAAAACGAGCTCACCTTCCTCTCCGTCCGGCAGCACCTCACCCGTGACCGGGTCGATGATCTCCGGGTAGAAGTGGTCTTCCCAGATATGGAGTCCGTCTTTGGTTTCCACACATTCCATTGCCACGCCCGGGCCCATGATCTCGGAGAGCCCGTAGATGTCGACGGCGTGCATGTCGAGTTGTTGTTCCAGCTCGGTACGCATCTGTTCGGTCCACGGCTCCGCTCCGAAAACTCCAACCCGCAGCGAGGTTTTCGAAGGATCAATACCCTTCTTGATCATCGCATCCACGATGGTCAACATGTACGACGGCGTCACCATGATCGCGTCGGGTTCGAAGTCCTCGATCAGTTGGATCTGCCGCTCGGTCATGCCACCGGACATGGGAATGACCGTGCAGCCCAAACGCTCCGCACCGTAGTGTGCTCCCAACCCGCCGGTGAACAGACCGTACCCGTAAGCCACGTGCACCTTGTCCGAAGACCGCACCCCGCCGGCCGAGAGACTGCGCGCGATGAGATCGGCCCAGTTGTTCAGGTCGTTGCTCGTGTACCCCACCACCGTCGGGCGACCGGTGGTCCCCGAAGACGCGTGAATTCGCGAGACCTTGTCCTGGGGCACCGCAAACATCTTGAACGGATAGTTCTCACGCAGATCCGCTTTGGTGGTGAAGGGGAACTTCGCGAGATCGCTCAGATCCTTCAAGTCGCTCGGGTGGACGCCGGCGTCGTCGAAAGCTTTGCGGTAGTGCGGAACATTGGTGTACGCGTGCATCAGTGACCATTGCATCCGCTCGAGTTGGAGCGTCGAAATGCGGTCCCGGCTGGCAAATTCGATTTCTTGCGAAGTAGCTGTGGCGAGTTCGGTCATGATTGTCTCCGGTGGGCTCAGTGAGGGCGCTGTGCGGGCGGTCAGGCGTCGAAATCGACTGTTATCTGTTCACCGACAGGAAAGGTCTGGCAGGTCAGCACGAAACCCGCGTCGACTTCGTAGTCTTCGAGGGCGTAGTTCCTGCGCATCTCGATATCACCGCAGGTGACCTTGGCGCGGCAGGTTCCGCACACTCCGCCCTTGCACGCGAAGGGCAGATCCGAGCGGTACTGTTCGGCCGCATCGAGAATCGACTGGTCGCGTGGCAACGTCGCGGTGGTCGATCGACCGTCGAGAGTAATAGTCACCTGGCTGCTCGGTCCGACAATTCCGCGCTCACGATGCACTGCGACCGGCGGAGCGACGTCGTCGACGTAGAACAGCTCGTGATGGATGCGATCCTTGGCAATTCCCAAGCCGGCCAGCACTTCCTGGGCGTCGTTGACCATCCCGAAGGGGCCACACAACCAGAATCCGTCGACTTGGTCGTACGGC
>NZ_LEKE01000072.1:0-3521 GCF_001029585.1 Rhodococcus sp. ARP2
TCGGACGTGCGGTCGCGATTGCATTTGCCAGAGAAGGCGCGGACGTTGTCCTGAGTTATCTCGACGAGGAAGAACAGGACGCTCGGGAAACCGCTCGCTGGGTCGAGGAGGCAGGTCGCAAAGCCGTCTCGGTGCCGGGAGATCTCCGAAGCGAGGAACATTGTTCTGCTTTGGTCGAAACCGCGGTGCGTGAACTCGGCGGACTCGACATCTTGGTGAACAACGCCGCGTTTCAGATGGTGCAGATGGGCGGCATCGCCGATATCACCACCGAACAATTCGACCGTGTGATGAAAACCAACCTCTACGCACTATTTTGGCTCTCCAAAGCAGCGATCGCGCAGATGGAGCCCGGATCGACGATCGTGAATACCTCGTCCATCCAAGGTGCGTCCCCGTCGCCCGAGCTGCTCGATTACGCCACGACAAAGGCGGGCATCATCGACTTCACCAAGGGACTGGCCGCCGATGTCGCACGAAAGGGAATCAGGGTCAATGCCGTTGCACCTGGACCGATTTGGACGCCACTGATTCCGGCGACGATGCCCAAGGAGAAGTTCGAGACGTTCGGGGACGACGTTCCGCTCGGGCGGGCAGGTCAGCCGGCCGAGCTTGCTCCCGCCTATGTATTTCTCGCCTCTGGCGAATCCAGTTACACCACTGGGGAAGTCATCGGCGTGACGGGTGGAAAACCGCTCACCTGAATGTGCGACTAGACAAGGCGTACGACGACGGCGTAACGGTCAACCGTTGTCGAGGCCGGCGGCGACCATCGCTGCGGCGGTCTCTCGTTCGGAGAATGAGCCCTTCTCCAGACCCCGGATGACGCCGGAGCGATCAGCGGGGGAACGGTTTTGGTTCAACTTCGCTTTTCCGTAGACACGGGCCACGTGCAGTTCGATCCCCACAATCCCTCGCAGCTGCGCATCGACGAACTGCGGCGGCGCGTCGGTGACCTTCCATTCGTTCTCACGGCCGGATTCATGTCGAGCTGTCAGTGCGGTGACGTGCGCACGCAGCCACTGCTCGTCGTCGTGCGCAACCAGTTGGCCGTAGACGTAGAGAACTTCGTAGTTCCACGTCGGGACAACCTTCCCGTGGACGCTCTTGCTCGGGTAGAACTCGGGGCTCACGTAGGCGTCGGCGCCGGGGAGGATCACCAGAGACTCCGATGTCCCGGTGTATCGCCAATGCGGATTCGTCCGGGCGAGATGCCCCTCCAACACGTTTCCTTCGGCGTTGTACAGCAGTGGCATCGACGTGACTTCGAGGGTCTCGGGGCCCGGTGTGACCAGGTGTCCGAATCCACCGGCGCGGAGAGAGTCGGCGACCGCGTCGTCCGAGAGGCGGAATTGTCCGGGCAGTATCATGTGTCTCCTCGCAGATTTTTTGTCATGTGACAATGTGTCACAGCGTGGAGGTTTTGTCATGTGCTAATAGAGTGAGCCTGTGACCAGCACTGTGGCGGACCAGGTGAGGCTCTATGTCGTCCGCGGGACAGCGGGCGAGATTTCCGAGGGCATCCGCAATCTCATCAGTGCTGGGGTACTGGCTCCAGGGGATGCGTTGCCGCCCATACGGGCCTTGGCCGACGATCTCGAGGTTCACCGGAACACAGTTGCCGGAGCCTATCGCTTGCTCGTGGCGGCGGGAGTTGTGGAGACACAGGGCCGGCGCGGCAGCTTCGTGCGAGCCATACCGTTCCTGGAAGGAGAAGGCGGTATCGCTCTTCCTGGCAGCGTGGATCTCGCCAGCGGAAATCCTGATCCGGCATTGCTGCCTGATCTCAGAGCCTCGTTGGACCGGACCACTTACACGCCCCGGTTGTACGGCGCCGCAGCCACCGAGCCTCTACTCGATTCCTGGGCACGTTCCTCGATCGAGGACGAGGTTCCAAGGCCGTGCTCGATCACCATCACCAACGGTGCCGTTGACGCGGTCGAGCGACTGTTGACCGCTCATTTGACCCGAGGTGACGCCGTCGCGATCGAGGATCCGTGCTTCCTGGCGAGCATCGGAACGCTCAAAGCCAACAGCTTCCGAGCGGTACCGATGGACATCGACACTTCGGGTATTACCCCGCAAGGGCTGCTGCGTGCTCTCGAAAGTGGTGTGCGCGCGATTATTTGCACCCCTCGTGCGCACAACCCCACCGGGGTCAGCATGAGCGCCGACCGAGCGGCGATTCTCGGAAGCATCCTGGCCGAGTTCCCTCACGTTCTGGTAATCGAGGACGATCACTTCTCTGCCGTGTCCAGCAATCGGTACTGTCGGCTCGCTCCGATGAGCACGACGCGGTGGGCGCTTGTTCGTTCCGTGTCGAAATTTCTCGGGCCCGACCTGCGCGTGGCAGTGGTCGCCTCGGACCTCGACACCGGCATTCGGCTGAGCACTCATCTCCGGTCGGGCGCCAACTGGGTCAGTCACCTGCAGCAGCGCTTGAGTGCTGAACTGCTGAGTGATCCGACGGTGATCGACGGCCTCGCCAATGCTCGCGCTGTCTACGAGCGCCGCCGAACCCTTCTGAAATCTGCACTGTCAGAACATGATATCGAGGTTCCTGACACTTTCGACGGACTCAATGTCTGGGTTCCGCTGGATCGGGATTCCGAACCGATTGTCGAGCGACTCGCCGAGTCTGGCTGGCTCGTGCGGGACGGAAGTCAGTTCTCGGCGACGCCGGGTCAGTGCCACCGGGCACTTCGTGTGACCGCCTCCACCATCACCTCTGACCAAGCACGCGAGTTCGCCAGTGCCCTGGCTGAAATATTGGCGAGCCCGTAGTTGTCCAGCTGCACTACGGTGCGAATCTGAGTCTCTCGCTTCTCGACGAAACTACCGGCGACGGCTGGATCGATAGGATCGGTTCGAGCGACGACGAAGGGTGTAATTGTGGCGAGGGCGGTTGTTGTCGGTGCGAGCCGAGGTCTCGGTCGTGCTTTGATCGAGGGTCTGAGGAGCGATGGCGACGAAGTTCTCGGCATATCGCGTCGGCGTCCTGACGGGTTCGACGTCTCCGAGTGGATCGAAGCCGACCTGACCGATCCTGTTACGGCAGCGAATTCGATCGATCAGGAGCTTGTCGGTGGTGTAGATACCCTGATCTGCAACGTCGGAATTTGGGAAGGGGATGCCTTCACTTCCGATTATGCGTTCACAGATCAATCCGATGTCGAAATGCTCGAAATGATCAACGCCAACATCACGGCCACAATTCTCCTGCTCAAGCGCCTGATCCCGAGAATGATGGGCCGTCCTCGACCTCGGATCATCTTGACCGGGTCCACCTCGGGACTCCCGCGAAGCGGTAGGCCGGAGGTTGCGTTCGGTGCATCGAAGTTCGCGATCAACGGCATTGCCGACGCGTTGAGAGAGGGCTACCGGAAGGACAGACTCGCAGTGACTGTCCTTCATCTCGGATATCTCAATACAGAAGACGGACTCGACGTGCCCCGAGACGTCGCTGCCGCCAGGGGAGAGGGATCTCTGGTCCCGGTACATGACGTTGTGGATACGGTGCG
>NZ_LEKE01000089.1:0-223521 GCF_001029585.1 Rhodococcus sp. ARP2
CCGGATAGTCTTGCTGCGGTCGGCGACACCGCGCCGACGGATCGGAGTAAGCAGTGAACGCGCCAGATCCCACAAATGTTCATCCGATGGCCGGGCAACCACGAGTGGTGTTGCTGAAGCCGTTGATCGACAACCCGTTGATCGAGGTAGGGGAGTACACCTACTACGACGATCCGGAGTTCGCCGAAGAGTTCGAGACTCGAAACGTGTTGCATCACTACGGTCCCGACAAACTGGTGATCGGAAAGTTCTGCGCCCTGGCCACCGGTGTCACCTTCATCATGAACGGCGCGAACCATCGTATGAACGGTGTCTCCACTTACCCGTTCCCGATCATGGGCGGCGATTGGGCCCGGCACATGGATTTGGTGCAGGATCTGCCGTCGCGCGGTGACACCGTCGTGGGGAACGACGTGTGGTTCGGCGGGAACGTGACAGTCATGCCCGGTGTCCGGATCGGCCACGGGTCGATCGTGTCCACCGGCGCAGTCGTAACACGCGACGTCCCGGACTACGCAATTGTCGGCGGCAACCCGGCGATGGAGATCAAGCGCCGCTTCAGCGCTGAAGACATCGAGAAGTTGGTGCGAATTGCGTGGTGGGACTGGCCGATCGAGAAGATCACCCGCCACGTCCGAGTGATCTCGGACGGTAGTGTCGCGGAACTCGAAGCGGTCGAGTGATCTCCGCGCCCGCTAGTTCGTTCGTGTGAGCGAGTAGTTCCGGACATAAAGCAGGGCGGCCGCGAGAAGGCCGACGGCAAGACCTGTTGCGGTGAAGGTGATCAGGTTCGGCTCGAGGTCGAAGTGGATAACGGCCGATGCCGGGTAGGGGTTCTGAGGGTCGCGCGGTTCGGGAAGGACCACCGAATAGAAGGTGGGCGGCCAGATTCGTCCGACAACGGCAACCGCGAGTCCGTAGGCTGCGCCGAAAGCTGAAAGGGCAAGCGGAAGAGCAAATTTTCTACCGTGCGCGTCGCGGGCCAGTCGCCATCCCGTCGCGTTCAGTATCGCCGAGACGACAACGGCGACAGCCGTTCCGACCATCAGGAACCAAGCGGCCGCGGGGAACCAATGTGGTGCGTCGGAGTAGCTGTAGCCGTCGATCACCCACATGTACCCCGTCTTGCCGTCCTCTATCGGCGGCGGTGGTGGAGGTTGGATGCCGATATGTTCTGTCCGCGTGGATGGCGTGGCAAATCGCCAGGCGAGCACTCCGAGGACGCTCAGGAGTAATCCGGTCGCGATGAAAACTGCGAAGAGTGGTTCTGCAACGCGGTTGCGAAGCGTAGTGAGTCGCATTCGAGGATCGTCTCATCTCAGCCCGAGATCGAGACTCTTTGTCGGTGGCTTGCATTAGCTTGTGCGCATGACTCTCACACTCGGCATGATCACTTTCGACAGTCTCGATCCCGGTCCGCTCGCAACGTGGTGGGCGGCGCAGTTGGGCGGAAACATCGTCGAGGAGAACGACGGTTGGTTCTACATCGTCGCGGTCCCTGACAGCGCCACCAACTTCGCATTCCAGAAGGTCCCGGACCCCACTGCCGGCAAGAATCGCATCCATCTCGATTTGGGGAGTCCGGATCTCGACGCCGAGGTGGCGCGGCTCGTCGAGGCCGGAGCAACCGAGCACCACCGGGAGAACATGGACGGTTTCCGCTGGGTGACGCTCCTCGATCCTGATGGGAACCAGTTCTGCGTGTCCGGTCCTCACGCCTGAGCTGACAGGTTCTGAGCTCACCCGATTCGCGCCCACTGATTTCGTGCCCACTGATTTCGCGGGCACCGATTCGGGCATGATGAGGGGCATGACTTCTCAGACTTCTCGGACCGGGGCCGACGCAGTCGGCCTGTGCAGCTTCGTCGATTCGTCACCGTCGCCGTTCCATGTGTGCGCGACGGTGGCGACCGAGCTGACGGCCGGTGGGTTCGTCGAAGTCCACGAAACGCAGTCGTGGCCCGCCGAGCCCGGACGGTACTTCCTCGTGCGCGGTGGTTCGCTGATTGCCTGGAGCACCGAGGGCGTGGAAAACGCCGCTCCGTTCCGGATCGTCGGAGGTCACACCGACAGCCCGAATCTGCGGGTCAAACAGCATCCCGACCTCACTTCGGCCGGGTGGCAGATGGTGGGCCTCGAACCGTATGGCGGTGCGTGGCTGAACTCCTGGCTCGACCGCGATCTCGGTATCTCCGGCCGATTGAGTGTCCGGGTGGGAAACACGGTGGAGCAGAAGCTGGTTCGCATCGACGACCCGATT
This sequence comes from Rhodococcus sp. ARP2, assembly GCF_001029585.1. Classification (NCBI taxonomy): domain Bacteria; kingdom Bacillati; phylum Actinomycetota; class Actinomycetes; order Mycobacteriales; family Nocardiaceae; genus Rhodococcus; species Rhodococcus sp. ARP2. The sequence goes on from NZ_LEKE01000089.1 coordinate 2,261, forward strand.
CTGCGTGTTCCGCAGTTGGCTATCCACCTGTCCGAAGATCGCAAGGGCGTGACGCTGGATCCGCAGCGGCACCTCAACGGAATCTGGGGAGTGGGTTCGAAACCCAAGTCGTTCATCGGATTTGTCGCCGAGCGTGCGGGTGTAGCCGCGTCGTCGGTTCTCGGCTGGGAATTGATGACACACGATCTTGCGCCCAGCGCAGTCGTGGGGGTGGACAAGGAATTGGTCAGCGCCCCTCGGCTGGACAATCAGGGCACGTGTTATGCAGGGACACAAGCACTTCTGGCCGCAGTCGAGTCACCTGGTCAGCAGGTCCCGGTGCTCGCACTCTTCGATCATGAAGAGGTCGGCAGCATGTCCGACCGTGGAGCTTTCTCAGATCTGCTGAACACCGTGCTCGAACGGATCGTGTTGGGGCGCGGTGGTGGCCGCGAAGAATTCCTGCAGGCGATGGCGGGCTCGGTGTGTGCGTCGGGCGACATGGCTCACGCGACGCACCCCAACTACCCGGACCGCCATGAGCCCGCTCATCGGATCGAGATCAACGGTGGGCCTGTACTCAAGGTGAACCAGAACCTGCGATACGCCACCGATGCGGCCGGTGCAGGCGAATTCGCGCTCGCGTGCGATCAGGCGGGAGTGCCGATGCAGCGCTACGTCCACCGCGCCGATCTGCCGTGCGGCTCCACCATCGGACCCATCACGGCATCACGGACCGGACTGTCCACCGTCGACGTCGGCGCACCCCAGCTCGCGATGCACTCTGCCCGCGAGTTGATGGGCGCGGCAGACGTCCGCATGTATGCCGACGCGCTCGGTGCCTTCCTCACGCCTCGAAGTTAGAGGTCGCGTAGTTAAAGTGCTGAGAGCCCGGCGGGTGCGGCCGGGAGACCCTCGAAGAAGTCGGCGCTCGGTGTGAAGAACATCGAGCCCGTCACGGCCGTCGAGAAGTCGAGTAGTCGGTCGTAGTTGCCGCGGGGGTCGCCGAGAAACATGTTCTCCAGCATCCGTTCGGTGATCGCAGGCGTGCGGCAGTAGCCGATGAAAAAGGTGCCGATCTCGTCGTCACCGAGGCGCCCGTACGGCATGTTGGCACGCAGGATCTCGAGAGCCTTGCCGTTCTCGTCCTTGATTGCGTTGAGCGCGACGTGCGAGTTGGCCGGCTTCACGTCGGACGTCATCTCGATGTCCTCGAGCTTGCTGCGCCCGATCACACCCTCCTGCTCGTCGACGGTGATTGCTTCCCAATCGCGCATCTTGTGGATGTAGCGCTGGATATGGACGTAGCTGCCGCCGGTGAACGCAGGATCCTCGTCGCCGACCGTCACTGCAGCGACGGCGTCGCGGCCGACCGGATTCTCGGTGCCGTCGACGAAGCCGATGAGGTCGCGGTTCTCGAAGTACTGGAAGCCGTGAACCTCGTCGACCACCGTGGCCGCGCCGTGCAGTCGCTTCGTGATCTGCCGAGCCACCTCGAAACACGCGTCCATACTCATCGCGCGGATGTGGAAGAGCAGATCACCGGGAGTCGACGGCGCCGAGTGAACGTCACCCTGCAAAGCGGTGAACGGGTGCAGCAGCGCAGGGCGCTGACCGGCGAACAGTCGATCCCAGGCCAGCGAACCGATGCTCGTCACGACGTCCAAACCCGATCCAGGGACGCGCAGCCCCACAGCCCGCTGCAGGCCGGCGACATCGGCGAGCAGTTCTCGTGTGGTGTTCTCGCCACCCGGATTCACGGTCGCGACCAGGAAAATTGCAGCCGGAGTGAGGGGAGTGGTCACTGACTGGGACTGTGCCGTGAGGTCGGCTTGACGAACATCCTGGGGCATGCGAGACCTTTCGAGGGAAAGAATGAACCGGCCTGACCTTAAGAAAACCGACCGGATTACCCAAACCGGGGCGGGTGTGACGGGCGATACTTCGCAGGCCCGGAGGTGTTGCGGGTGCTGCCGTCTGCGGAAGTCGTCGGCCCACACCGATAGACTGTCCCCCGGCACGTTCTTTCGTTGGGCACATTCGTGGTGTCCCGCTCCGCGCCGGCTTGCCTCTTGACTCCCGTAGGGAAGGGACCACTCTCCAGTGTCTGCTCACCAGGTCGATACCGTCACGCACGCATCGGCTGATCCCGATGCCGCTCAGCCGTTCAAGGAGCTCGGTCTCAAGGACGACGAATACGCACGCATCAAGGAGATCCTGGGCCGCCGTCCCACGGACGCCGAACTGGCGATGTACTCGGTGATGTGGAGCGAGCACTGCTCGTACAAGTCCTCGAAGGTCCACCTCGGATACTTCGGCAAGACCACCACCGACGAGATGCGCGCCAACATGCTGGCCGGTATCGGCGAGAACGCCGGCGTCGTCGACATCGGTGACGGCTGGGCAGTCACGTTCAAGGTCGAGAGCCACAACCACCCCTCGTACGTCGAGCCCTACCAGGGTGCGGCAACCGGTGTCGGCGGCATCGTCCGCGACATCATGGCCATGGGTGCTCGTCCGATCGCCGTCATGGATCAGCTTCGGTTCGGCGCTGCTGACGCCCCCGATACCCGTCGCGTCGTCGACGGTGTCGTGCGTGGTGTCGGTGGATACGGAAACTCCCTCGGCCTCCCCAACATCGGCGGCGAGACGGTCTTCGACGAGTCCTACGCAGGCAACCCGCTGGTCAACGCACTGGCAGCCGGCGTCATGCGCGTCGAGGATCTGCATCTGGCCTTCGCTTCGGGTGCAGGCAACAAGATCATCCTGTTCGGCGCACGCACCGGTCTCGACGGCATCGGCGGCGTCTCGGTCCTCGCGTCGGCGACGTTCGACGACGAGGGTGGAGACACCGGCGGACGTAAGAAGCTCCCTGCGGTTCAGGTTGGCGACCCCTTCACCGAGAAGGTGCTCATCGAGTGCTGTCTCGACCTCTACAAGGCCGGCCTCGTTGTCGGCATCCAGGACCTCGGCGGCGCCGGACTGTCCTGCGCCACCTCCGAGTTGGCTGCGGCCGGCGACGGCGGCATGCACATCAACCTCGAGAAGGTTCCGATGCGCGCCACCGGCATGACCCCCGCCGAGGTGCTCTCGAGCGAATCGCAGGAGCGCATGTGCGCCGTGGTCACGCCCGAGAACGTCGATGCGTTCATGGAGGTCTGCAAGAAGTGGGACGTCCTGGCCACCGACATCGGCGAGGTCACCGACGGTGAGCACCTCACCATCTCCTGGCACGGCGAGACCGTCGTCGACGTTCCCCCGCGCACCGTCGCTCACGAGGGCCCGGTCTACAACCGTCCCGTCGAGCGCCCGGCAAGCCAGGACGCGTTGATCGCGAACACGACCGCCGGACTGAAGCGTCCCGAAACCGACGCCGAGCTCGAAGCGACCCTGCTGAAGATGATCGCCTCGCCTGCCCTGTGCAGCCGCAAGTGGATCACCGAGCAGTACGACCGCTACGTCCGCGGTAACACCGTCCTGGCCGAGAACGCCGACGGCGGTGTCATCCGCATCGACGAGAAGACCGGACGCGGAATCGCACTGTCCACCGACGCTTCGGGCCGCTACACCGCGCTCGATCCGTACACCGGTGCGCAGCTCGCATTGGCCGAGGCTTTCCGCAACGTGGCAGTCACGGGCGCAACGCCCAAGGCCGTCTCCAACTGCCTGAACTTCGGTTCTCCCGAGGACCCGGGTGTCATGTGGCAGTTCCAGCAGGCCGTTCGCGGCCTCGCCGACGGCTGCGCCACCCTCGGCATCCCCGTCACCGGCGGCAACGTCAGCTTCTACAACCAGACCGGATCCACGGCCATCCTGCCGACGCCGGTGGTTGCCGTCCTCGGTGTGATCGACGACGTTCACCGCCGTATCCCGACGGGCCTCGGACTCGAGCCTGGCGAGACGCTGATCCTGCTCGGCGACACCCACGACGAGTTCGACGGTTCCATCTGGTCGCAGGTCGAGCACGGTCACCTCGGTGGCGTGCCGCCGAAGGTCGACCTCGCCCGTGAGCAGCTGCTTGCGGACATCCTGCTCGCCTCCTCGCGTGACGGACTGGTCACCGCAGCTCACGACCTCTCCGAGGGTGGACTGGCCCAGGCTGTCGTCGAAGCCGCGCTGGCCGGCGAAACCGGTTGCCGCATCCTGATTCCCGAGGGCGCAGATCCGTTCGTGACCCTGTTCTCGGAATCGTCCGGACGCGTCCTGGTTGCGGTTCCTCGCACCGAGGAGACCCGCTTCACCGGTATGTGCACCGCTCGCGGCTTGCCGTGGACGCGTATCGGGGTCGTCGACGAGGGCAGCGACTCCGTCGAGGTCCAGGGACACTTCTCCGTCACGATGGCCAAGCTCCGTGAGGCCTTCGAGGGAACGCTGCCCGCACTGTTCGGGTGATAGATGGTCGATTCCGGAGAACTGACTTCTTCTGACAGCCAGCCGCAGGAACACCACCTGCGGCTGGCTGTTCCCGCATCTCTCGAGAAGTTCGACAACCGCTTCACCGAGTGGGCGTGGGGGCTCCTCAAACTCGACTTCACCGGCATCGCGTTTGCCGCGTTCTTCTTCTGCTGGTCTCTGACGCCGTCGTTGCTGCCGCGCGATTGGCTCTTCCAGGGTCTGATCGGCGGCATCAACTCGGCCATCGGCTACGGCGTCGGCACCGCGATCGGTTGGGCTGTGGAGCGATACCTGCTCAGCGGTCGACGGTGGTGGCCCCTTCCCGAGCCGGTGCCTTCCGCGATCAAGGTCTTCGTACCGGTCGCATCCATCGTCGCGGCGATCATCATGTTGGTCTACGCCGCCGGGTGGCAACGCGAAATTGCGGCGCTGACCGACGCCGAAGGCACGACCACCTCCGGCTACATCCGAACCCTCGGATTGAGCCTCTTCATCGGCGGCCTGCTCATCTCGATCTGGCGGGTCCTCCACGATCTGGTGAAACTGATTGCCCGACAGCTGATGCGGCGGTTCCACTGGTCGCGGTCTGTGGCCAATGGTGTCGGCGTCCTGGTTGTCACCGTCCTGTTCTTCATGTTGGTCGACGGCGTCCTGGTCCGCGGAATCTATGCCGCGACCAACTCGATCTTCAGTCTGCAGAACTCGACCACTCGAGACGGCGTCGTCGAACCGCAGGATCCGATGAAATCGGGTAGCCCCGAATCTGCTGCTCCCTGGGACACATTGGGGTTCGAGGGACGAAACTTCGTCTCGCGTGGACTGGACGCCCAGGAACTCGAAGCGGCAACCGGTAAGCCTGCGATGGATCCGATTCGCGTGTATGCCGGACTCGAAAGCGCCGAAGATCCCGAAGAGCGCATGGATCTGGTCATCAAGGAACTGGAGCGAACCGGCGCCTTCCAACGTAAGGTCCTTGTGGTCATTCCGACGACAGGTACGGGGTGGGTCAATCCCACTGCGGCACAGGCAATCGAGCTTGTACATGGCGGCGACACTACTCTTGTCGCCAGCCAGTACTCGTACCTGCCGAGTTGGATCTCGTTCCTCGCAGACCAGGAGAAGGCGCAAGCTGCCGGTCGCCTTTTGATCGAGCGGGTACACGAAAGATGGCTTCAGGAACCGGAAGCCACCAGACCGAAGTTCATGGTCTACGGCGAGAGCCTCGGCGTCATGGCCGGCGCGGGGGCATTCGACACACTGCAAGCGGCGCGCGATACCGCCGACGGAATTCTGTGGGTAGGTCCACCGAACGCGACGCAGTTGTGGCGTTCGATCGAGAAGAGGCGCGATCCCGGCACTCCCGAAGTGGCGCCCGTGTACGCGGACGGTCTGGCCGGAGTCCGGTTCGCGGATCGCTCCGAAGACATTCCGACCGACGGTATGACGTGGCCGCAGCCGCGAGTTCTGTTTGTCCAGCATCCTTCCGATCCGGTGGTGTGGTGGTCACCCGACCTCATGTTCAACCGGCCCGAGTGGCTCAAGGAAGTACCGGGATTCGACCGCTCACCGTCGATGAAATGGTTCCCGGTCGTGACGTTCTGGCAGGTGTCCGCAGACCTCGGTAACGCCGCGGGAGTTCCGGACGGTCACGGTCACAATTACGGAACCTCCGTTCTGGACGCCTGGATCAGCGTCGCCCAGCCTGAGGGATGGACGGCCGCAGAAACCGAGCGGGTGCGGTCGGCGTTGGTTGTCGCCGTGAAATCCGAGGGCCCCGAGAAGTGAGGGGAGTCGCCTCGATCGCGCTCTCCGCCGCCGCGATCACCTGGAGCAACGTCGTGCTTCCGGCATTCGGTCTTTCGCCTCGCGCTCGCGCCGTGGTCAACACCGCAGCCGGTCTGTCGGCCATCGGAGTCTTACTCGCGCGTGGTTACACCCGCGAGGAACTCGGATTGGCGCACACCGGAATTCGTGGTGGTGCCCAGTTCGGCGGAGCCGCGGCCGGGGCGGTCCTCACCGGCTACAGCGCCGCTCTGGTTGTCCCGTCCTTGCGTGCGACACTCGCTGCCGACGAGCGAGCAGACGGCCGTGAGGACTTCCTCGAATGGATCATCTTGCACATCCCCTTCGGCACGGTGCTTTCCGAGGAACTGCTGTTCCGTAGCGCGATGTCCGCAGTCTGGAATCGTGAGCTGAACCGTCCCACCGCGCAGGCTGTTCATGCACTGACTTTCGGGTTGTGGCACGTCGCCCCCGCCCGCGGCGCCGGCGACAACGTTCCCGCTGCAGTGGCATTCACCGGCGCGTCGGCACTGCTGTTCGAGTGGCTGCATCGCAGGGGTGGCAGCGTCCTCGCACCGGCATTGCTGCACCTCGCGACCAATGCCGGTGGCGCACTTGCCGTTCGTATCGCTACTCGCAGACAGGGAGTGAACTGATGCCGCCCCGCCGCGCCGTCGACCCCGCCGAATTCCGTGCCGCAGTCCTGGCTGTCGGCCCGTGGCTTCGCGATCCGGAACTTCCGAAGCCTTCTCGCGCTGAACTCGGCGCCGCAGTGAAGATGAGTGCGCGCACTCTCGAACAGATCGCCCCCGGATCGAGCGTCGAGGTGCGGGTGCCGCCGTTTGTCGCCGTGCAATGCATCGAAGGTCCACGTCATACGCGCGGAACCCCGCCAAACGTCGTCGAGACGGACGCTCGCACGTGGTTGCAGATGGTCACCGGACTGCTCGAGTTTTCTGAGGCCGCAGGGGACGGGCGAGTCGACGCCTCAGGTAGCCGCGCCCCCGAAATTGCGCACTGGCTCCCACTGCTCCGGTTGGCGTAGTGACAGAGACCATCCGGTTCGCTTCGGCGTGATCTGAGGCCCAAGGCTGCCCTCAGGGGAAGTGTGTCCCAAAATGGCCGTAGACTGTGGATGCCCCCCAACCCCTGCCCACAAGGGAGCGCCCGGTGACTCGTGCCGATCTGTCGGTCAACAGTCCAAATCTCCTCGCTTCGAACCCGTCCGACGAGGACGAGAACGAGCCCCGCGAAGAATGCGGTGTATTCGGCGTCTGGGCGCCGGGAGAGGATGTGGCGAAGCTCACTTATTACGGCCTGTACGCACTTCAGCACCGTGGTCAAGAAGCTGCCGGCATTGCGGTAGCCGACGGCTCCCAGGTGTTGGTGTTCAAGGATCTCGGCCTGGTCAGCCAGGTATTCGACGAGCAGACTCTCGCAGCGATGCCAGGACATGTCGCCGTCGGACATTGCCGTTACTCCACCACCGGTTCCACGACGTGGGAGAACGCGCAGCCCATCTTCCGTACGACCACTGCCGGTACCGGCATCGCGCTCGGCCACAACGGCAACCTGGTCAACACCGCTGAACTCGCGAGCCGCACCCGTGCCGCCGGCCTGGTCAACGACAAGCGCCCCAATGCCGCGACTTCCGACTCCGACCTCATCGGTGGTCTCCTGGCACACGCTGCCGGCGACAGCACCATCGAACAGGCCGCGATGGAATTGCTTCCCACGTTGGAGGGCGCGTTCTGCCTCACCTTCATGGACGAGCACACGCTGTACGCAGCGCGCGATCCGCACGGCATCCGCCCGCTATGCCTCGGTCGACTCGACCGCGGTTGGGTAGTCGCCAGCGAGACCGCAGCCCTCGACATCGTCGGCGCGTCGTTCGTTCGCGACATCGAACCCGGTGAGCTACTCGCGATCGACGCAGACGGCGTCCGCTCCTCGCGTTTCGCGAACCCGACTCCCAAGGGTTGTGTCTTCGAGTACGTCTACCTCGCGCGTCCCGACAGCGTCATCGGTGGCCGTTCGGTCCACTCGACCCGCGTCGAGATCGGCCGTCTGCTCGCCAGCGAGCACCCCGCCGAAGGCGATCTGGTCATCCCCGTTCCCGAGTCCGGCACCCCCGCAGCCGTCGGGTACGCCCAGGGTTCGGGCATTCCTTACGGCCAGGGTTTGATGAAGAACGCCTACGTCGGCCGTACCTTCATCCAGCCGTCGCAGACGATCCGTCAGCTCGGTATCAGGCTCAAGCTCAACCCGCTCAAGGAAGTCATCCGCGGCAAGCGGCTTGTGGTGGTGGACGATTCGATCGTCCGCGGTAACACTCAGCGTGCGCTCATCCGGATGCTCCGCGAAGCCGGCGCCCTCGAAATTCACGTCCGTATCGCCTCGCCGCCGGTCAAGTGGCCCTGCTTCTACGGCATCGACTTCGCCTCACCGGCCGAATTGATCGCCAACGGAGCAGGCGGACAGGATGCGACGTTCGAGGAAATGCTCGACGGTGTGCGTCGTTCCATCGGAGCGGACACGCTCGGATACATCTCTACCGAAGGCATGATCGCCGCGACCGAGCAGCCGGCCAGCCGTCTGTGCGCCGCCTGCTTCGACGGGACCTACCCGATCGCGCTTCCCAAGGAAACGTCGATCGGCAAGAACGTCCTCGAGGGGATGCTCGAGAGCACCGCAGGTTCGACGGCCACTCGCGACAACGACAACGCGAGCGCGCTCAGCCGCCCCTGAACACCGAAAGCTGCAAAAGCGCCGAAAATCGATAGCCGAGAATCTGCCGTCCACAACATGTGGGCGGCAGATTTTCTGTTCCACGACTTTCCGTTCGACGACACGGCATACGTCGTGAGCATCTGGCATAGTGCCCTCCGTGGCGCAACTGAGAATGGATGGGCACCGGGTACTGGTCGCAGACCTGGTGGGGGACACCATCAAAGCGATCAACGGTTCGATGGTGGCGTACGAGGGTGCGATCACCTTCAAGAACGCCGGTATGGGCGGTGGCGGAGGGTTACGTGCCGCGCTGAAACAGAAGGCGGCAGGTGAATCACTGTCCCTGATGGAAGTCAGCGGACAAGGCACCGTCTACTTCGCGGTCGACGCCCAGGACATCACGATCATCGAACTCGACAACGACGCTCTGCACGTGGAAGCGTCACAGTTGCTCGCACTGGTCGGACAGCTGCGAACCGATGTGAAATTTGCCGGCCTCCGCGGCGCAGGTTCCGGACAGGGCTTGTTCACGACGGTCGTCAGCGGCACCGGTCTGGTGGCCGTGCTGTCGAAGGGCGGACCGATCATCGCGCTCGAAGTCAGCCCGCAGTATCCGCTGGTTGCCGATCCCGACGCATTCGTCGCTCACCGTGGCCAGCTCAACCAGAGCTTCGTCACCGACGTCACCTGGCGCTCCGCGATCGGCGGTGGCAGCGGTGAAGCGTTCTCGCTGCGATTCGACGGATCCGGAGTCGTCTACATCCAGCCCGAGGAGCGCTGAACCATGCCGTTGGAATTGGTGAACAGCAAGGTCGTCAAGTCGACCCTCGCGCCTGGCCAGAACGTGCTTGCCCGCACCGGGTCGATGCTCTACTACACCGGTGACGTCCGCTTCGTCCCGCACAGCATGGGCGGTGGGCCAGGCGCCATGCCGAACATGGGCGGTATCGCCGGGATGGCCGGCCGCATGATGTCCGGCGAGCATGCACGCATGATGGCGGCCGAGGGAAACGGTGAGGTCTTCTACGGGCACGCCGGCTTGTATGTCGAGGTCATCCACCTCGACGGTTCGTCGATGCTCACGGTCGAAGCCGACCGACTCCTCGCACACGACGGTTACCTCCAGAGTTCGATAGTCGCTCTCACGTCGCAGGGCGGTGTGCGCGGAGCGGTACGCGGAGCGATGACCGGTCAAGGACTGTTCACGACGCAGTTGCACGGCCAGGGAAGCGTCGCGGTTCTCTCGCACGGGGGCGCGATTCCGTTGCAGGTCGGTCCGAACAATCCTCAGGTCGTCGTCGACCCGCAGGCATACGTGTGCCATATCGGTCAGATCAACGTCGACATCTCCGCGAACGTCGGCTGGCGCGAGGCAGTCGGCAAAGGCTCGGGGGAGTCCATCCAGCTGAAGATGACCGGCGCCGGCACCGTCTGGGTCCAGGCGTCCGAGCAGAAGTTCTGAGAGGGCAAAGAGCATGGGTATCGAAATTCACAATCCGGCAACTCTGCCCGCCAACGACAACGTCCCGGGCAACGACTACGCCTTCTGCGTCGAGATGGCCGGACAACCGTGGTTCACGTCCAAGGGCGCGATGATCGCGTACTACGGAAACATCAACTTCGAGCCGCTCGGGCGCACGAGCATGACGGCGATCGTCGCGGCCAGGTTCTCTTCGCCGCTCTACGCGGACGACTGGGTGCTCGCCCAGGGGCAGGGCAAGTTGATCCTCGGCGACCGCGGATTCAACATCAATTCCTACGACCTCGACGACGGCAACCTCACGATTCGCGCGGCCAATCTCCTCGCCTTCGAGACGAGCCTGGACCTCAAACAGTCCATCGTCCCAGGCTTTTTGACGCTGCTGGGAACGGGCAAGTTCCTGGCGTCGTCCAACGGCCCGGTCATGTTCGCGGAGCCGCCGCTGCGCATCGACCCGCAGGCGTTGGTGGGTTGGGCCGACTGCCCGTCGCCGTCCCATCACTTCGATGCGGACTGGATGCAGAGCTTCCTGGGCGCGGTTCGGGGAAGCATGTTCGGCGCGAATACCGGTGAAGAACGCCAGTTCGATTTCACCGGAGCCGGCACGGTGCTGATCCAGTCGAGCGAGAAGGTCGTCCACGACGGGCACCTCCTCAAACACATCGAATCCGAGACCGTTGCACTCGGGCAGAACAGTCTGCGAGCGCTGCACTCCTCGATCGGTGCGCGGCTGCAGAACTGACGTCTCGGGGTACGCGAGGTCTCACCGAGGGGGCCGGTCCGGTAGCGTATGGGCGTAATCGTCGGTATTTGTGTGCGCGCTCTGGGTCTCGAGTCGAACGATCCATCTCGCGTCACGAGGATTGCAAACACTTCACATTGCAAGACCACTTACCTGTGCACGAGCAATACGTGCTCGCGAGAAATACAAGGCTGGAGTAGTAACCCGATGACCGAGGACAGTCACCGCACCGCAGGCGCCTCCTACGCGGCAGCAGGAGTCGATATCGCCGCAGGCGACCGGGCGGTGGAACTCTTCGCCCCTCTGGCCAAGAAGGCCAGCCGCCCCGAGGTCATGGGTGGCCTCGGTGGTTTCGCCGGCTTGTTCTCCCTCAAGGGTGACTACAAGGAGCCGCTGCTCGCCGCATCGACCGACGGCGTCGGAACCAAGCTCGCTGTCGCGCAGGCGATGGACAAGCACGACACGGTCGGACTCGACCTCGTCGCCATGGTTGTCGACGACCTCGTCGTCTGTGGCGCCGAGCCGCTGTTCCTTCAGGACTACATCGCTGTCGGCCGGGTCATCCCCGAGCGCGTCGCGGAATTGGTCAGCGGCATCGCCGAGGGCTGCATCCAGGCCGGTTGCGCTCTCCTCGGAGGCGAGACCGCCGAGCACCCCGGCATCATGGCTGACGGTGACTACGACCTCTCCGCCACCGGCGTCGGTGTCGTGGAGGCCGAGAAGCTGCTCGGACCGGACCGCGTTCGCCCCGGCGACGTCGTCATCGCCATGGGCTCGTCGGGACTTCACTCCAACGGTTACTCCCTGGCCCGCAAGGTCCTGCTCGAGATCGACCGCATGAACCTGAGCGCACACGTCGACGAGTTCGGCCGCACGCTCGGTGAGGAACTGCTCGAGCCCACGAAGATCTACGCCAAGGACTGCCTGGCACTCGCTGCCGAGACCGACGTGCGCACCTTCTGCCACGTCACCGGTGGCGGCCTCGCCAACAACCTTGCACGCGTCATGCCCAAGGGCTTGGTCGCCGAACTCGATCGCGGAACCTGGAGCCCCGCTCCGGTGTTCGCGATGATCGCGCAGCGCGGACGCGTCGAGCGCGCCGAGATGGAGCAGACCTTCAACATGGGCGTCGGCATGGTTGCCGTCGTGGCGCCCGAGGACGTCGACCGCGCACTTGCCGTCCTGACTGCACGCCACATCGACTGCTGGACGCTCGGTAGCGTCAAGAAGGCGTCGGACGCCGCTGCAGAGCGTGCGTTCCTGGCCGGAGACCACCCGCGCTTCTAGACCGCAACGTCAGCTGCCCCATCGGAGAGATCCGGTGGGGCAGTTTTGTGTGTCCGTACAAGCAGGCGCGAGGCAGAAAATGGAACGCAAAAATGAGGAAGAGCGATCAGCTCTTCCTCATTTCACAGTCTGCGCGGTGGCAGTGCGCGGTCAACGCCGCCAGTCGTCGTAGTCGTCCTCTCGCGCATGCCCTTCCCTATCGGAAGTCTGGTCCGATCGGACACTGCTCCGATGCGAGTTGGTCGATCCACCTGCGAGCTCTCTTTGCAGGCTGTCGAAATCCGTGGTCGGTACGCTGTACTTCAATTCGCGTGCAACCTTGGTCTGCTTTGCCTTAGCCCGGCCGCGGCCCATGGCTGACCCCCTCGCGCTTTCGCGGGGCGGCCTGGGGAATTTGGCGGCCCCGTTTGAGTGTGTAAGTTTCCTGACACACACTCTAGCGTGGAAAAGTCGCTTCCGCTTCCACGAACGCCTCACCGCCGTGTCTGATTGCTCTCACTATGGCCGCGAGCTGCCAGGATGCTGAAAGAACTCGTCAGAACTTTGTGAGAACTGCTCAGAAGTTTCCGGGAATTGCGCGAATCGTCCCCACTCGGGCGTCGCCGCCGAAGACCGGAGCGGATGCGAGAGCCGCCAATTCCTCGGTCCACTCGGTGTTCATTCGCTTGAGCAGAGCTGCCGCCAAGGGCAGGAGCGCCCGCTCGTGGCCGTCGTCGATCTTGAGGGCGAAAGCGGAACCGTCGGGAAGCGCTCCGGCGTAGATGCCGTCGTATCCGGTCTTGGAGAACAGACCCGGCACGGCCGACATCAGGCGCTGATCGTTGCGGCCCGTGCCCGAGACGAGGAAGGGGTTTTCGCGGACCGCGTCGGCCACAGCCCGTTCGGGGGAGTCCGGCTCAGCCGAGGGCAGGCGTCCGAATGCCCGAGACAGGTTCGTGAGCGAAAGCGGGACGATCGGGAGCCCACAACCGTCGATGCCGAGTTCCTGCTCTTCCTCGCCGCTGAGATCGAAGATCGTCTCCTGGATCGCGAGTTGGAGGGGATGGGTCGGCTCCATGTACGTCTCGAGCGGCCAGTCGTTCACGACGCACGTCGCGAGCATCGCGGAGTGCTTGCCCGAGCAGGTCATGTAGATCGGACTGGGAAGCTCGCCCGCTGCGATCAGTTCGGCTCGGGCCAGTTCGTTGCCCGGCAGATCGGAGGGGCACTGCAACTGGTCGACACCGAGTTGGTAGCGAGCGAGAAGCGCGGCGACCAGTTCGATGTGATCGGCCTCGCCCGCATGTGAGGACGACGCGACGGCCAACTCTTCCGGACTGGTGGGTGCAAAGCCGTTACGAAGCGCAGCGACGGCTTGCAGCGGCTTGTTCGCCGAGCGTGGGTAGATGGGTGTGTGAATCTCCCCGAGTCCGACAACGACCTCGCCGTCGGCGCCGAGAATGACGGCCGATCCGCGATGCACGCATTCGCGGAATCCGGAGCGGACCACTTCCACCAATTCGATACTCACGAGTGCACCTGCGCTTCTGCTTGTTCGATGAACCTCTGGACGCGCGCGGCGACGTTCGGTGCAAGATCGGTGTGTTCTGCGAGGAGCCGTCGGAGTCTCTCGGGGTCGGTTCCGGCAAAGACTTCTCGAACAGTCACTCCGTGATCCGGTACGTGGACTCGGGTGACCGAGTCGCCCGCGGCGATCGTGCCGGTCCGGTTGACGCGAAGGTAGGCGCCGACGTCGGTCCGCTCGGTGAATCTTTTGACCCAGCCCTTTTCCGCGGCCCAGATGCCGAACGTGCCGCACGGGACGCGGGGAGCGGTTACCTCGAGTTCGAGAACGTCCGACGCCTCGGCTCCGGTGATGTGCCAACGCTCGCCGATCACGGCGTCCGTGACGAGCATTCCGCTGATGTGGAGGTTCTCGCCGAACCACCCCGGGGCGAGCGGTCGGCCCAACTCGTCCGACCATCGCTGCGCTTCGTCGCGCTGATACGCGTAGACAGCTTGGAAGGCGCCGCCGTGGAACTCGGTGTCGCAGACGTAGTCGCCACCCAGGCCGAGTCGGCCGACCGCGACGCGGCCGTCGACGGGACGCTTGTCGATCGCGGTCCGGGGGACTCGCCTGACGCCACTGTCACGTTCGGTGTGGACGACGCAGACCGCGTCGACCATGCCCGTCACTTTCCGCGCAATCGGTTGACAGCCTCACGTCCGGCCTGGGGTGCGTCGTCCGCGACGATCGAATCCGGATCGATGGACGCAGCGCTGGGGCCGGCCATCAGTTCGGTGTCGACCGGAATGTTGCGCTTGATCAGAGCGAGCGCGATCGGGCCGAGTTCGTGATGATTGACGACGGTCCCGACACGTCCGACTGCTCGTCCGCCCGCCGTGATCGGGTCACCCGGTTCCGGGACCGCTTCGGCGCTGCCGTCGAGGTGCAACATGACGAGATGGCGCGGGGGCTTGCCGAGATTGTGAACCCGGGCGACGGTTTCCTGACCGCGGTAGCAGCCCTTGTCGAGGTGGACGGCGCCGTGTTCGGCCGGCCCGCCGATCCAGTGGACCTCGTGCGGGATCGTCCGCTCGTCGGTGTCCAGTCCGAGGCGGGGCCTCCTCGCTTCGACGCGGAGCGCCTCGAAGGCCCAACTTCCGGCGGGCTTGGCACCGGCATCGGTCAGCTTGGTCCACCACACCGCCAGTTGCTCCCGTGGGACGAGCAGATCGAAAGAGTCCTCGGTGGGCCACGGCATGCGGCGGACGAACCCGCCGTCGGACAGCGCGAGAGCGTCGTAGGCATCGGTTGGTGTCTGCACGCCGATCGCGGAGAGGACAGCCGGGGATTCGGGACCGACCAGGCTCAGGACCGCGAGTTCGTTGCCGTCTCGAGGTTCGGCCTTGGACCAGAACACCATCTTCTTCAAGAAGGAGAGGAGGTCGGGTCCGCGGTCGGCTTCGGTGTCGATCCAGGTGACACCGGCCAGGTCCGTCTGCACGAAGTGGTGCTCGACGCGTCCGTTGACATCCAGGCTCAGGTTCTCGGCACTCTTGCCGTCGGGGAGCGCGGCGATGTGCTGGCTCGAAATCGTGTGCAGCCACGTGAGGCGTTCGTCGCCGGGAATGGCGATCACGAATCTGTGACTGCGGTCGACCACCGCTGCTGCGCGCTGCGCGGTTCGCTGTTCACCGAGGGGATCGCCGTAGTGCCATGCGACACCGATGTCGGCCGAACCGTCCGGTGCGGTGACCGCGCCGGGGGAAGTCAGAAGTGGGCTGTTGGGCACAAGAGCGTTGTCGACCACAAGACCAGTCTAGGAGTGTGGGCGGGATCGCGGTTACAGGGCGGCCCCGGCGGCTTGGCGGATCGTTAGGGTTGATGGCATGCCTGATCGCGTATTGGTGACTCTCGACCATGAGGTGCTCGATGCTGACGCACCGTTTCTGCACGCCGACGACCTGGCGGTGGTGCGCGGCGACGGAGTCTTCGAGACGCTGTTGGTACGCGACGGTAGGGCGCGGGTGGTCGAGGGACATCTGAGTCGACTGGTTCTGAGCGCGCGGGCACTGGGTCTGCCCGCCCCCGTTCTCGATGACTGGCGTCTGGCGATCGAGATGGCAGCCGAGGAGTGGGGGACAGAGAAGGAAGGCGCGCTTCGTCTCGTTCTGACTCGCGGCAGGGAGAGCGGCGACAAGCCCACAGCCTTCGTGATGGTCGGTCCGGTGGCCGATCGGGTCAGACAGGTCCGCGAATCGGGGCTTTCGGTGATGACTCTCGAGCGAGGTTTCTCGGTCGATCTCTCTGCCCGGGCACCCTGGCAGCTACTGGGCGCGAAGACGTTGTCCTACGCAACCAACATGGCAGCGCTCCGATATGCGGCGAATTTGGGTGCCGACGATGTGATCTTCGTCAGTTCCGAGGGCAATGTGTTGGAGGGGCCACGCTCGACGGTGGTGATCGTTCGGGACAGGACTTTGATCACACCGCCTCCCGCACAGGGCATTTTGATGGGTACGACGCAGCGTGCCCTCTTCGACGTTGCCGGCAGTGCTCGCTTCGATTGCCGATACGAAACCCTCCGACCTGCGGATTTGATTGCGGCCGACGGAGTGTGGATGGTTTCGAGCGTCACGCTGGCCGCGCGCGTCCATACACTCGACGGGCTCGCATTGCCAGAGCCGAAGGTCTCCGAGGAATTCGCGGAATTGGTTGAACGTGCAATTGATTCGGATTCAGCAGGGCGATAGGCGAATAGGAATCGCGACAGGTCTCTACTACATTTGGTAGTAGCAAAGTCCTGCGGTCCAAACCGGACAGCAGTACCGTGTCCGCAGGGGCCGAGCGACTGCCCGCGTCTCGAACCCCGAAGCCTGTCCCAGGGCCCTACTCTCGGAGTAGCCAATGGATACTTTGGACGTCTCCAGGTGGCAGTTCGGTATCACTACCGTCTACCACTTCATCCTTGTTCCGCTGACCATCGGACTTGCACCGATGATCGCGATCATGCAGACGATGTGGGTGGTCACCAAAAAGGACCACTGGTATCGGCTCACCAAGTTTTTCGGCAAGCTCTTTCTCATCAACTTCGCACTCGGTGTAGCCACCGGCATCGTGCAGGAGTTCCAGTTCGGAATGAACTGGAGCGAGTACTCGCGATTCGTCGGCGACGTCTTCGGAGCTCCGCTCGCATTGGAAGGCCTTGTCGCCTTCTTCATGGAGTCCGTCTTCATCGGACTCTGGATCTTCGGTTGGGGCAGGCTGCCCAAACTTGTACACCTGGCGTGCATTTGGCTCGTGGCGATCGGCGTCAACGCGTCGGCGTTCTTCATCATCGCGGCCAACTCGTTCATGCAGCATCCGGTCGGTGCGACGTACAACCCTGAAACGGGTCGTGCCGAACTCACCAGCATCTGGGAGTTGTTGACCAACAACACCGCTCTTGCTGCCTTCCCGCACGCGGTTGCCGGCGCCTTCCTGACGGCGGCGACGTTTGTTGCCGGCATCAGTGGTTGGTGGATGGTGCGGAACATGCGCCGCGCCAAGCAGGCTGAGGCCGCCGAAGCCGAGCGTCTCGAAACCGACGCACGAACGATGTACCGCCCGGCAACACGATTCGCCTTGCTCGTCATGATCGTGGCCGGAATCGGCATCATCTACACCGGTGACGTTCAAGGCAAGCTCATGTTCCAGCAGCAACCCATGAAGATGGCGTCGGCAGAGTCGCTGTGCGACACCGAGATGGATCCGGATTTCTCGATTCTCACCATCGGTACACACAACAACTGTGACAGCGTGACGCACGTTCTGAAGGTGCCGTTCGTTCTACCGTGGTTGGCCGAGGGCAAGTTCACCGGCGTCGAACTGCAAGGCGTGAACCAACTGCAGGAGCAGGCGGAGCAGGACTTCGGACCGGGCAACTACCGACCGAATCTCTTTGTCACGTACTGGTCTTTCCGCGCCATGATCGGCCTCGCCGCCGGTTCGGCAGCACTGGCTCTCGCGGGACTGTGGGTCACACGTAAGGGGCGGGTCCCGGACCAGAAGTGGTTCGGAATCCTCAGTCTCGTCGCGATTCCCACTCCCTTCATGGCGAACAGCGCGGGCTGGATCTTCACCGAGATGGGCCGTCAGCCCTGGGTGGTGCATCCCAATCCAACCGGCGTCGACATGATCAGACTGACTGTCGACCAAGGTGTTTCGGACCACGCGTCGGCTACCGTCTGGGCTTCGCTGATCACCTTCACCCTCCTGTACGGAGCGCTGGGTGTCGTCTGGTTCAAGCTGATCGTGCGGTACGCGAAGGAAGGTCCGTTGGAACACGACATGCATCCACCGGGCGATACGGATCATGACGAGCCGGAAGATCCGGACAAGCCCAAACAACTGTCGTTCGCGTACTAGGAGGCGATCATGGGACTTCAAGAAGTATGGTTCGTGCTCGTCGCAGTGCTCTTCATCGGTTACTTCGTCCTCGAAGGGTTCGACTTCGGTGTCGGAATGCTCATGCCGATCGTCGGCAGAGGCAGTGACCTCCCGGCCGATACGCGTCGACGGGTGGCGCTCAACACGATAGGCCCGGTGTGGGACGGCAACGAGGTGTGGCTGATCACCGCCGGTGGCGCGATGTTCGCGGCATTCCCGGAATGGTACGCGACATTGTTCTCCGGGTTCTATCTGCCGCTGCTGATCATCCTGGTGGCCTTGATCGTTCGAATCTGTGCCATCGAATGGCGAAGCAAGATCGACGACGACAAATGGCGTCAGCGCTGCGACTGGGGCATCATCTTCGGCTCCTGGGTCCCGGCAATTCTCTGGGGCGTGGCTTTCGCGAACATCGTTCGGGGCGTGGCGATCAACGCCGACAAGCAGGTCGAGTCGGGATTCTTCGATCTGCTCAACCCGTACGCACTGCTCGGCGGTCTGACCACCGCGCTGGTGTTCGCTCTCCACGGCGCTGTGTTCCTGGCACTCAAGAGTGCCGACGAGGTTCGTGAAGACGCAGTGAAAATTGCTGCACGACTCGCAATTCCGGCTATTCCCGTCGCCGGCGGATTCGTCCTGTGGACGCAGCTCGCCTACGGCAAGGGATGGACGTGGATTCTGGTAGCCGCCGCTGCTGCTGCACTGATCGGCGTCGTCTTCCTGACGCGGGCCGAGCGCGAAGGCTGGGCCTTCGTTCTCACCTGTGTGGCCGTCATCGCCACCGTCGTGCTGCTGTTCGCCTCGCTGTTCCCGAACGTCATGCCGTCGACGCTCGATCCGGCGTACAGCCTGACCATCGAGAACGCGTCGTCGAGTCCGTACACGCTCAAGGTGATGACGTGGGCCGCGGCATTCATGACGCCGGTGGTGATCATCTACCAGGGTTGGACGTACTGGGTGTTCCGACAGCGCATCTCCTCCAAGCAGATTCCGGCGTCGATCGGTCTGCGATTCAAGGAGAAGACGTGGTAGTCACCAACCTTGAATCACGAAACATTCGAATGACGAAAGAACTGACGGTCGAATTCACGTGACTATCGAAGTAGGCGACGCTCCCACCACTCGGGAGCGTCGCCGGGGGCCGATCGACCCGCGGCTGTGGCGACATTCCGCTTCTGCGCGCGGCTATCTGATCCTGACGGTCGCTCTGTCGATGGTGAACGTCGTGATGGTCATCGTCGCGGCGCTCATGATCGGCCGAGTCCTGGCCGGAGTGATCACCACTCGAACTGTGGATGTTTCTTCGTGGACAACCGAATTGGTTGTTCTGGCCGCAGCTGTGACGGTCAGGGTTCTGGGGACCTGGCTGCAGACCAGGTATGCGCACCGGGCGTCGACTCGCGTCGTTGCCGAGATCAAGAACGGCGTGCTGACGTCGGCGACGGCGATGAGTCCGCGCGATCTGGATCCTCGGCGTGACGAGATCGCGACCGTGGTCACCCGCGGTGTCGACGGCCTCGGCCCGTACCTGACGGGATACCTTCCGGCTCTGGTTCTGTCGGTGACACTGACGCCTATCACCCTGATAGTCATTGCGGTGCAGGACATGACGTCTGCGGTCATCATTTTCGTGACGCTGCCGCTGATCCCGATCTTCATGATTCTGATCGGCTTGCTGACAAAGGGAAAATCGGAGAAGACGTTGGCAGCGATGACCACGCTGTCTTCGCAGCTGCTCGATCTACTTGCCGGTTTGCCGACGCTACGAGCGCTCGGTCGTCAGCAAGGCCCTGCCGAGCGAGTCCGTGAACTCGGTGACGCCCATCGGCGAACGACCATGTCTGCTCTGCGCGTAGCGTTCCTGTCCTCGATGGTGCTTGAACTGCTCGCAACACTCTGCGTCGCATTGGTGGCCGTGAGCATCGGCTTGCGACTCGTGTACGGGGACATGTCACTCGAGCCGGGGATAGTCGCGTTGATCCTCGCACCCGAGGTGTATCTGCCGCTTCGGATGGTGGGAACCCAGTTCCACGCCGCCGAGGACGGAATGGCGGCAGCCGACAAGGCATTCGAGGTGATCGAGGCGGATTCTGCCGCACCGGAGGGTGGTAGCACGACGGTGGTCGCTCGCGGTGCCGACATCGTCTTCGACGGACTCGGCGTGACCTCTCGTGGGGGAGTCGCACCGTCTCAACTTTCCGCCGTGGCGTTGTCAGGGGCGATCACCGTGCTCACCGGTCCCAACGGCTGCGGCAAGTCGACGGCAGTGCACGCGCTACTCGGACTGATCGAACCGAGCAGTGGCCGCGTGACGGTCGCCGGCGTCGATGTCCGAGACCTGGACGAGCACGCGTGGTGGAGTCAGTTGGCATGGCTTCCCCAGCATCCGGTCCTCCTACCCGGCACCGTTCGTGAAAATCTCGATCTCACCGGGGTCGTCGATGCGCAAGCATTGGCTCGCGCCGCTGCTGCGACGGGATTCGACGCGGTATTGGCCGAGCTGCCTGCGGGTGTCGAGACCGTTATCGGCGTCGGCGGCACAGGTTTGTCGCTGGGGCAGCGACAACGACTGGCGCTGACACGCGTGCTCGCCTCCGACCGCGCACTTCTTGTCCTGGACGAACCCACCGCTCACCTCGATTCCGATTCGGAAGGGACAGTGTTGGCTTCTCTGAGAGCACGGGCGGAGCGCGGCGACACTGTTGTCGTGATCGGCCACCGTCCGAGTGTGCTCGCCGCAGCTGACCGGATCGTCGAGGTGCGCGCTCATGAGAAGTGACGCTCACGATCCGCTTCTGCGTGCTCTTCGGCTACTGGAACTTCGACCACGACGCGTACTGACTGCGGTGGCCGCCGGTGTGGCAACACTCGGTAGCGCACTCGCCTTGGCGGCGCTGTCCGCATGGTTGATCACGCGCGCGTGGGAGATGCCACCCGTTCTCGATCTCAGCGTCGCCGTGGTTGCCGTACGCGCGTTAGGAATCTCGCGTGGTGTCTTCCGTTACCTCGAGCGATTGACGACGCACGACGTCGCATTGCGCGGCACCACCGCAGCGCGGTCGAGGATCTACCAGCAGTTGGCGGCGGGAGATCCCGCGGCCGCCGCCGGACTACGACGCGGTGACCTGCTCTCCCGTACGGGCTCCGACGTGGACGCGCTGGGCGACGTCGTCGTCAAAGCGCTGATCCCGATTGCTGTTTCGGTTGTCCTCGCCTTCGCCGCGGTGGGAATCCTGTTGTTCATCTCGATTCCGGCCGCACTCATTCTGGCTGTTGCGCTGGCGGTGTCCGGGATTGCGGCGCCCTGGCTGTCGGCGCGAGCTGCTCGACTTGCGGAGGCCGACAGTTCAGCTGCCGCAGCGCGATTCAGTGCGTCAGCGGTGACCGCGCTCGACCATTCCGCTGAGCTTCGAGTATCAGGTCGCTTGGATCAGGCGGTGAGCGAGGCTGTGTCCGCCGAGAACGAGGTGGTCGATGCAACCGATCGCGCGGCGGTACCGAGTGCCTTTGGCGCCGCTGCGACGCCCCTGGCAATCGGCGTGAGCGTCCTTGGTGCCCTGCTGATCGGAATTACGCTGTACGGAACCACCGACATGTCACCGATGTCCATGGGAATCCTTGTACTGCTTCCACTGTCGGCTTTCGAGGGAACCGCGATACTGCCCAGTGCGGCGGTGGCACTGACCAAGGCGCGGCTGGCGTCGGCTCGCATCATGGCGGTACTCGATCGAGCCGACGCGGAACACGTCGAAGGAAATCGTGCGTGGCCGGAGAACTGGATTCTCAGCGTGCATGCATTGCAGGCGGGTTGGCCCGGGGGAAAGGTGACCGAACCGCCCTCCGTGGATCTTCCTCGCGGTGCCCGCGTTGCCGTCGTCGGGGAGAGCGGATCCGGAAAGACCACCGCACTGATGACGATGGCGGGGTTGCTGCCGCCCGTCGCGGGAACAGTTCGCGTTGGCGGAGTGGATATTTCGGATATCGATCCGGCCGACCTGCGCAGGCACGTCGGGTACTTCGCCGAAGACGCACACCTCTTCGAGACGTCGGTACTCGAGAACCTGCGCGTTGCGCGGGGTGACCTCACCGCCGAGGACGCGGAGAAGGCACTTGCCGCAGTTGGTCTCGGCGACTGGTTGTCGGAACTGCCGGAAGGGCTCGATACCTACCTGGTCGGCGGCATGCGAGCGGTTTCGGGCGGTGAGCGTCGTCGGTTGCTGTTGGCACGCGCGATCGTCTCGCCTGCGGAGGTGCTGCTGCTCGACGAGCCGACCGAGCACATGGACGCGGAGGCAGGCGCTCAGTTGCTCCGCGAGTTGCTCAGTCGCGACGCAACGCTGGTCGATTCTTCGCGAACCGTTGTTGTCGTCACCCACCAACTTCCGGACGGCGCAGCAGCTGACCAGGTGATATGCGTCGGAAAAGTTTCTGTGGAAAATACGTTGCCGTCGTCGTGAAGTGGGCGTACTTTCTCCTTTACACAAGGAAGGAGGTGGTCTGAAATTGAAGTACAGACGGACGCGTGAGGTGGCTGCCAGCTAGCCGCAATCGCTGATGGAATTCACTTACCGCGTGAGCGGCCGGCGAATCCCAGGCAGCCACCCGACCCCCGAGCCCCCGATCAGTCCGACCGGGATCCGCGCGAAAGCGTGGGTGTGGCTCGGGGGTCGCTTCGTGCCGTGCGCCTTTATTAACCCCCGGCGGTTAATAAAGGCGCACAGCGTGGACAAGGATTAGGCCCCCACCAACCACCGCGCTCGAGGATCGCTCTGACCTCGGCTGCAGTTCGGCACGAGGCCCCCTCCACCTCCTCCCAACCGAAGACCAATGTGGCGTTGCCTGACAGTTCGGATGCGTTACCTCGCCGCCGATCCCGCAGTGCAGTCGCCCGAGAAGAGTGGAAGGCAAAACCGTCGAGTCGAACGATCAGTGCGACACCGCAATTGCGGTAGTCGACGTCCTCGTAGAGAGTTCTCCCATCGACGATGACCGGCGATTGCCGTCGTGCTTCCGGCAAACCGTGTGCTCGCTCGACTTCGATTGCGTAGCGATGTTCGAGTACCGACTGGACGCCGCGATCCAAGAGGTCCAATGTCGAGGACAGCGCTTTGACATATCGCCTCGGCCGGCGGCACTCCATTCGGGTGCGTAGTTCCATCCGGGACACCTTGCACGCCGTGGC
This sequence comes from Rhodococcus sp. ARP2, assembly GCF_001029585.1. Lineage (NCBI taxonomy): Bacteria > Bacillati > Actinomycetota > Actinomycetes > Mycobacteriales > Nocardiaceae > Rhodococcus > Rhodococcus sp. ARP2. The sequence goes on from NZ_LEKE01000089.1 coordinate 25,749, forward strand.
GGAGCGGACCAGAGAACGAGCGGCGTCGCGAGCCGACGGCTCTGCAACCGCCAGGTCAATTGCGGTGTCGGCCAGCGAAGTACGAGCAGGCTGAGTGGCAACGCCGATGTGGGCCTGAGCGCGTGAACGATGAACGATCACTCCGGGATGGGCAGTGGACCACCCCAACGGAACGGGGCGCGCCGGGGAGCGTTCGGGTCTGACCGTCGGCCTCTGACAGCGTGAGGATCTGCCGTATCGGACCGTGATGTGGACCGGCAGTTCGGACTCGATGTGCGTGAGCCCCCACTCTTCAGCTGCAGTCCGGTGACTCAGGTAGGTCTCTCCGCCGCCGAAGAGAAGGGCGGCCTCGAGAATCATTGCTCGGTTGAGTGGGCCGTTGGTGCTGGATTGAACGCCGTGGAGGACGGAAGTCCATTGACCCGATTCGACCAGATGTTGGATGCGCCGCGGTGAATAGCCGAAAGGGCGCAGCTGTTTATTGGTCGCGAGCCCGTGCTGGAAGTCGAAGAGTCTTCGGAGATCAGGATCGATGTAGTCGCAGTTCATGCGAATACCGTGAGATCGCGGTCCGACAGGAATCGGTCGAAACTGCCGCTCCAGAGCCCGCCTGTGGAATTTGTCGGTGCCTGTGGATGGATCTGCTGTGCGCCTTTATTAACCGCCGGGGGTTAATAAAGGCGCACAGCAGAACTAGCCGATGTAACGGGTCAGCCGCGCCGAGAGGCGCGGTTCCAGGCCACCGTCAGACATGATCCGCTCTTCGACGTACGCGAGGTCGCCGCCTTCGACGATGCCGTAGAGGCGCTTCGCGCCGCCGTACAGTGCACCGGACTGGCTGCGGATCACCACGTCGGTGGCAAGTTCCCACGACGCCTGGGTAAGCGCACGGCCGTAGTACATTTCGACGACGCCGGAGCTGTGGCTGAGCAGGAGTTCGACGACTTCCTGGTTGACGCTGCCGGGGATGCCGTCGCCGCCCATGCGCCAGTAACCGCTCTCGCGCAGATCAGGGCTCACGTACTTGCCGTCGGCGTCAAGACGCCAAGATCTGGACTCCCAATTGAGGTAGGGGCCGCCGTCGTGAGAGATGACGATCTGCTGACCGAAGGCGTAGTCGCCGGTCTCGTCGTGCCCTTCACCTTCGCCGCGCCAGACGCCGACGAGGGGGAGCAGTGCGAGGAGTTCGGGATTGATGTCCGGGCCGAGGCGCAGGTTTGCGGTGTCCTCTGGCAACGGAAGGTCCGGCAGGGTCGGAATGTTGAGCGACGCCGTCGACTTGGAGCGCTCGACGGCGATGGCGACAGCTTCGTCCCCGCTGCCGCGCCTCACGGCACCTGCAGCGGCGGAATCGTCAGCGGTCGCGTCGGACCCTGAATCCGGAGCCTGACTCACGACTCGTCGGTGACCAAGCGGTACACGACGTACACGGAGAACCAAGCGATCATGACGGATGCGAGTGCGAGGAGTACCTCGAAGAAAATGACCACGGGTACATCTTAGACCGCGGCGACCGACCGGAAAAATCGGGAGCCGGAATGCAGAAGGCCCCGCACCGAAGGGGTGCGGGGCCGCCTGAAAAAGCAGGAATTACTTGCTGACGGTCACGTCCACGTTGTGCACGCCCGAGCCCTCGGGAGCGATGGTGGATGTGCCGTTGCCCGAGCTGGACAGTGCACGCACGGTCCACTCGCCCGGAGCGGCGAAGAAGCGGAAATCGCCGGTTCCCGATGCCACGACCTCGGCCGTGAACTCTCCGGAGCCGTCGAGCAGACGCACGAATGCGCCGCCGATGGGCTGGCCGTCAGCGGCGAGAACGCGGCCGGTGATGACCGTTTCCTTCTCGACGTCGACGCCGGCAGGCAGGGTCTGCCCCTGGGTAGGTGCTCCACACATGATCAGGCTCCCAATTCGATCGGTGCGCCGACGAGTGAGCCGTATTCGACCCAGCTGCCGTCGTAGTTCTTGACGTTGTTCTTGCCGAGGATCTCCTGCAGTACGAACCAGGTGTGGCTCGAGCGCTCGCCGATGCGGCAGTAGGCGATCGTTTCCTTGGTGTCGTCGAAGCCCTTCTCCGCGTACAGCTTGGTGAGGTCGTCGTCCGACTTGAAGGTGCCGTCCTCGTTGGCGGTGGTGCTCCACGGAATGTTGATGGCTCCGGGGACGTGGCCACGCTGCTGCGCCTGCTCCTGCGGAAGGTGGGCGGGAGCGAGGATCTTGCCGGAGAACTCGTCAGGGCTGCGAACGTCGACGAGGTTCTTGCTGCCGATGGCGTCGATGACCTCGTCGCGGAATGCGCGGATCGAGAAGTCGGGGGTCTCGGCCTTGTACTGCGTGGCTTCGCGGTTGACTGCGTCCTTGGAGAGCGGGCGTCCGTCGAGTTCCCACTTCTTGCGGCCGCCGTCGATCAGCTTGATGTCCTGGTGGCCGTACAGCTTGAAGTACCAGTACGCGTAAGCGGCGAACCAGTTGTTGTTGCCACCGTAGAGAACGACGGTGTCGTCGTTCGCAATGCCCTTGGCGGAGAGCAGGTCCGAGAACTGCTCCTGGTTCAGGAAGTCGCGTCGGACGCCGTCCTGGAGGTCCTTGCGCCAGTCGAGCTTGACTGCACCCTCGATGTGGCCGCCGTCGTATGCGCTGGTGTCCTCGTCCACCTCGACAAAAACGGTCTTGGGGGTGTTGAGGTTCTGCTCAGCCCAGTCAGCGGAGACTAGGACGTCGGAGCGAGCCATGGTGTTCCTTTCGATGTGGTCTTGCATCGGTCGATATCTAGCAGGGGTTCAGCGGGGTTGTGTGGCAAGCGTTTTCATGCGGTGGTCGCGCGGCCGGTATTTCGCAGCCTGGCGACGAGTGGGTAGATCTGGCAGCCGAGGCAGATGCCGAACGCGGCGTTGAGCAGGGCCGCGAACAGGGCGAAGCCGGTGGCAACGGTGCCGACGATCGTCGACCCGGCCAGGAAACCGACCGTGCCTGCCAAGGCGAAGACGAAGCCGACGAACTGAGCGAAGCGCAGCGGCGCCACGGGTTCGCGTTCGCTGACCGGCGAGAGTCGGTGGGCGACGAGCTTGCCGAAGATCTGGCCGTACGGGCTGCGCTTGGGGCCGAGTACCGCTCCGACTGCGAAGACGATCGCCTGCAATGCGAGAACGACGGTGGCGGCGGGCAGAGAGAAGGTCGAGAAGATGAGCGTGAGAACGAGAACGCCGGTGGTGACCCACGCGGCGAACCGAGGTCCGCGGACGTCGACTTGCTCGAGCTGGGCTGTGGTTGTGGACATCGGGAGTGCTCCTGCGCTGGATTGCATGGTGCTTGCCTGGACCGAGAAAAGGGGACGCAAAAGTCCCACTCGGTGGATTGATCACGTGAGCGAAAGCTCGAAGGTCAGAGAGATCTGACGGATGTGGTGATCAGCAACAGGTACAGCAACAGCCCCCGAGGCGGCACAGGTCTACTGCGCGGCGTCGGGTGAGCATCAGCTCGTGGCGGGTTTGCACGTCGGCGAGTTTACCCCGAATTCTCGGATTTTGGCTCGTGGGGTCCGGATAGTGGTACGAGCGCAGCTTTCAGATCGGCTGCGGACGGCACTCCGGACACTCGGAACTGTTCCTCCAGGCCACCGTCGAGGATGAACGTGGTGGGCAGCGACAGGACGCTCATTTCGCGTGCCAGAGCCGGTTCCTTGTCGATGTCGAGCTCGATCTCCACCGGCGGACGGGGAGCGTCCGCCATCGAAACCACAACCTGGCCGACGACGCGGCGTACTGCCGCGCACGGTCCGCACCAGTCGGCGGAGAAATGCAGTACGACGGGCCCGCCGTTCGGCGAAGACACTCCGGCAGAACTCAGCAGTTCGAGGCGGCTGTCAGCGGCGCCGGCTGCGGCAGGCGTGGTGACTCGGACCTTCCCGTTGCGTGACTTGAGAAAGAGCCCGACCGCGACGACGGCGACGAGGGCGACCAGCAGAATTGTGATCCCGGTCATCGGTTCTGCAGCTCTGCGAGATCGATCGTCGTGTTTTCGGCGCTGCCTTCGATCACGATTCTTCCGCCTTCCGCGTAGACCAGGCTCGGCTGAATTCCGTAGGGGAGTGCCTGCGGATCGATCGTGTAGCTGAACAATCCGAGGACGACGGGTTCGAGTGCTGCGGGGATCGAGAAATCGGCTTTGCCCTCCGGACCGAAGTACAGGTTGCTTGCGACGATCTTGACCTGCCCACCTTCCAGAACCAGGTTGGCCTGGACGCTCACTGCAGTCTCGACCGGACCGACGGCAACCGTTCCGGTCAGCACGACGGCCCCCGCGGTGCTCGCGCCCGTTCCACCGCTGCCCCCGGTGCCATCCGACTTGTTGGCCGGCGGTGAAGATACCTGCAGGTCAGGGATGTTGAGCAGCTTTCCGAGGTCGGTGGCGTTGATTCCCATCCGGCCGTCGAGTTTGTCGACGGGGAGCTGGGTGACATTGCCGTTCACGATGTCGGAGAAGGGAACGGTGACCCCGCGCAGGTCGGCTTCGACGGTCACTTCGCCGACCACGTCGCTCTGGACGCCGGTAGCTCTGACGTAGACGTCCTTGTATTTCCCGCCGAGTGCTTGGGTGAGGAAGGGGAACCCGTTGAAGGTGACCTCCGGATCCGACTCGAGTGATGCGCCGGTTCGGAGCTCGCGGGAAACCCGGTACTCGGCGTACGCGGCAGCGCCGAAATCGGCCACCAGTCCGAGGCCGAGGAGAAAGACGATGCCGATGATCAGTTTGCGCACTGCACCATTGTGACGGACTCCGGTCGGGGTTCGATGCGACGGCCCCGGTACCAGGCACGCTAATGTAGGGACCGACCAAAAGCGTCGAACTACTCGAGCGTTGCCCTCACGGGTTGCGCGGGCTACTAGATAGGAGGCCGTGTGGAACTGCTCCTCCTCACCTCCGACCCCAACCCGGAAGCTGTACTACCGGCGTTGGCGTTGCTGGCGCACTCGGTTCGGCCTGCCCCCACAGAGGTTTCCTCGCTACTCGAGGCAAGTTCCGCGGACGTGGCATTGGTGGATGCGCGCACTGATCTAGCTGCCGCACGCGGGTTGTGTCGATTGCTCGGAAGCACAGGATCCGCAGTACCTGTGGTCGCCGTCCTCACCGAAGGCGGACTCGTTGCCGTCAACGCCGACTGGGGGTTGGACGACATCCTGCTTCCCGGTACCGGTCCGGCTGAGGTGGACGCCCGATTGCGGTTGTTGGTCGCCCGCAGCGGCGGTGTCGCCAGTCCGGAAGCGTCGGGAAAGATCACGCTGGGCGAACTGGTTATCGACGAGGGGACGTACACGGCACGACTGCGTGGACGGCCCCTTGATTTGACTTACAAGGAATTCGAGCTGCTCAAGTACCTCGCGCAGCATGCCGGTCGGGTATTCACCCGGGCACAGCTGTTGCAGGAAGTGTGGGGCTACGACTTCTTCGGCGGCACCAGGACGGTCGACGTCCACGTGCGTCGTCTGCGGGCGAAACTCGGCACCGAATACGAGTCCTTGATCGGTACAGTCCGAAATGTCGGATACAAGGCAGTGCGTCCGACGAGGGCCAAGGGCGGCGCAGCTGCTCCCGTTCAGTTCGAGGACGACGAAGACGTCGACTACGACGCGGCCGACGGATCGGTGGTCTGACGTGGGTTGGGCAGATTCACTGCAGGCCGGATCCGCCGAGCAGGTTTCCGCGCTTCTCGATCGCGCGACCGAGTTCGACGGCAAGGCGCCCGTGTCGGAACAGGGGCGCCATGCCGTTGCCGGGCGCGGCGCAGCACGACACTTTGTCGAACTCGACGGCGATACGGTCGTCGGTTATGCACAGCTGCAAGCCGGTTCGGACGAGCATCCCGACATGGCCGAGTTGGTGGTCGACCCGCAGGCGCGGCGCCGTGGTATCGGAACCAGGCTTGCCGCAGCGGTATTCGACGAAGGTCGGCCGGGCACGCGAGTCTGGGCGCACGGAAACGTCGACGCCGCAGTGGAATTCGCCAAGAGCCTCGATCTGGTCAGCGTTCGTGAACTCCTCCAGCTGCGTCGACCGCTCGATGCTGCGCAGCTTCCGGAAATCGTTGTGCCCGAAGGTATAACGATGCGGACGTACCGTGGGCCCGAAGACGATTCCGAGATCCTTCGCGTCAACAACGCGGCCTTCTCCTGGCATCCCGAGCAGGGTGGCTGGACCCAGGCGGAGATCGACGAGAGAACGGCCGAAGGTTGGTTCGACCCGGCCGGTCTGTTCATGGCGTTCGCGGACACCGATCCCGATACTCTTCTCGGCTTTCACTGGACCAAGGTGCACGCACCCGAAGGTGACGATCCCGAGCTGGGGGAGGTGTACGTCGTGGGTATCGATCCCGCGGCGCAGGGACGTGGTCTCGGCCGAGTGCTGACTCTCGCAGGCATGCATTACCTGCGAGATCGCGGCCTCGGAACGGTCCTTCTGTACGTCGAAGGTGACAACACTGCCGCCCTCCACACGTACGAGCGACTCGGCTTCGATCGGTTCCACGTGGACATGGCTTACGCTCGCGCGCTCTGACGTCACAGTCGAACACGCAGAAATGTCCAGTCTGTTCATTCTCTGTTAACCATGTGTGGTCCAACCGGACACCGCGCCCGCCTACTTTTCTCTGTGGGCAGCGCCGTGTTGCCTGATGCAGATTTCAATCATTTTGCATCTCATGTCGCCGCCCGATCGTGGGCGTGGCGGTAGCGATTTCCGGAGGATCTTGGTGAATCTCAAGCGCAGTGGTGCCCTGCTCGGTGTAGTGGCCGTGGGCGCCATGACCTTGGCCGCATGTGGCAGCGACAACAACTCGTCGTCGACGGGTGTGGACGCGTCCGCATCGAACGCAACGTGCGAAGGCAAGAGCAACCTCTCTGCCGCTGGTTCCTCGGCACAGAAGAATGCCATGGACCAGTTCGTCGCCACCTACATCTCCGTGTGCCAGGAAAAGGGCAAGACCGTCAACGTCGCCTACAACCCCAGCGGTTCGGGCGACGGTCGCACGCAGTTCATCGCCGGCCAGATCGACTTCGCCGGCTCCGACTCGGCCATCAAGGACGAGCAGGCCGACAAGGCCAAGGAGCGTTGCGTCGGCGGCGAAGCCTGGAACCTTCCCCTCGTCTTCGGCCCGATCGCAGTTGCATACAACCTCGACGGCGTCGACAAGCTCGTTCTCAACGCAGAAGTTCTCGCGAAGATCTTCAACGGTGGCATCACCAAGTGGAACGATCCGGCAATCGCCGCGCTCAACTCCGGTGCTTCGCTTCCCGACGAGAAGATCACCACCGTGATCCGCTCCGATTCCTCGGGCACCACCGACAACTTCCAGAAGTACCTCGACGCGGCATCGAACGGTGCTTGGACGTCGGGCGCAGGGTCCGACTTCACCGGTGGCGTCGGTGAGGGCGCCAAGGGTTCGGCGGGCGTTGCACAGGCAGTTGCCACGGCACCGGGTTCGATCACCTACGTCGAGAAGTCGTTCGCCGATCAGAACAAGCTCTCGGTTGCAGAAATCAACACCGGCTCCGAGGCAGTCGCATTGACCAACGACTCGGCCGCAAAGTCGATCGCAGGCGCGAAGTTCAAGTCCGACGCAACCGGCGACCTGACGCTCGACCTCGCGTCGATCTTCAAGACCAACGAAGCCGGCGCATACCCGCTGGTTCTCGCCACGTACTCGATCGTCTGCTCCAAGGGCTACGACGCGGACACCACCGCAGCAGTGAAGTCGTTCCTGACGAGCGCGGCCAACGAGGGTCAGGCCAACCTGGCCGAGCAGGGTTACGTCCCGCTGCCGGCCAACGTCCAGGATCGCCTCAACGCGTCCATCACGGCAATCAGCTGACCTAGAGACTCGTGCGGACAAGCTCATGGATCTACATTCAGACGTGAAGGAAGTGAGCGCACATGAGTGACGCGCCCATCACCTCGACATCTCGTTCTCCCGGCCCCGCAACCAGCGGGGCCGGGGTGGGCGGTCCGAACGGCACCACGGAGGACACGATTACTTCCACCAAGGCTCCAGAAACCGAGCATCCTCCGAAGGGTGACGGTCCGGGAAGCGGCAACAGCAAGACGGTGACCCGTCCGGGTGACCGCATCTTCAGCTCGCTCGCATCCGGTTCGGCAATCTTCATCACGGTTGTCATCGCGGCGATCGGCGCGTTCCTGATCTGGCGTGCTGTTCCTGCTTTGAGCCGGAACCAGGTCAACTTCCTGACCAGCCGTGAATGGGTGACGCAGAACATCAACGCGATGGCGTTCGGTGTCCTCGATCTTTTCCAGGTCACGGTGTTGGTCTCGCTGTTCGCACTGGTGCTCGCGATGCCGATCGCACTGGGCATCGCGATCTTCCTGACTTCGTACTCACCCAAGTGGCTCACGCGGCCACTGTCGTACACGATCGACCTTCTCGCGGCCGTGCCGTCCATCGTCTACGGCCTGTGGGGACTTCTCGTGTTCGCTCCGGCGATCACCCCGGTCGCGGTGTGGCTCAACGACACTCTCGGCTGGTTCCCGCTCTTCGCCGACGGCAGCGGATCGATCACCGGCGGCGGCACCATCTTCACCGCAGGCATCGTCCTCGCCGTGATGATCCTTCCGGTCATCACCGCAGTGACCCGCGAGGTGTTCATCCAGACCCCGCGCTCACAGATCGAAGCTGCACTCGCTCTCGGCGCCACGCGCTGGGAAGTTGTGCGCACCACGGTCATCCCGTTCGGTAAGTCCGGCTACATCAGCGGCTCGATGCTCGGTCTCGGACGCGCACTCGGCGAGACGATGGCGCTGTACCTGATCCTGCGCACCACCTCTCAGGCCTTCGGCTGGTCGCTGTTCGACGGCGGCTCGACCATCGCCTCCAAGATCGCCCTCGGCTACGCGGAGTTCAACAACGACATCCAGGCAGGCGCGTACATCGCGGCCGGACTGGTGCTGTTCGTACTGACCTTCGTCGTCAACGCGGCTGCCCGCGCAGTGATCGCCGGAAAGAAGGACTGACCCATGACCTCCACTCTGGACCGGCCGGTCAAGGCCCCCACTTTCCAAGGCGTCGGCGCCCGCCGTCGTGCCAAGGACGTCATCGCGACCATCCTGGTGAGCCTGGCAGTCGTCATCGCGCTCATCCCGTTGGTCTGGGTGCTCTTCACGGTCATCGCAAAGGGCCTGCCCGCTCTGACGTCGCCCACGTGGTTCACCAACTCACTGAGCGGATTGACGGCGTCGGCCGACGGCGGCGGTATCTATCACGCATTGATCGGCACCCTGCTGCAAGGCATCGTGTGTGCGGTCTTCTCCATCCCGCTCGGCATCTTCGTCGCGATCTACCTGGTGGAGTACGCCGACCGGAAGTCGAAGCTGGGCAAGCTCACCACGTTCATGGTCGACATCCTCAGCGGTGTTCCGTCGATCGTGGCCGCGCTGTTCATCTACGCACTGTGGATCGCGACCTTCGGCTTCCCCAAGTCCGCGTTCGCTGTATCTCTGGCTCTGGTCCTCCTGATGGTCCCGGTCGTCATCCGCTCCACCGAGGAAATGCTGCGCATCGTCCCGATGGATCTGCGCGAGGCGTCGTACGCGCTCGGTGTGCCGAAGTGGAAGACCATCTCGAAAATCGTTCTGCCGACGGCGCTTCCCGGCATCATCACCGGCGTCATGCTGGCCCTGGCCCGCGTGCTCGGTGAGACCGCGCCGCTGCTGATCCTCGTCGGCTACGCGCCGTTCATCAACTTCGACCTGTTCAACGGCGAAATGGGCACTCTGCCTTCCGTCATGGTCGCCGAGATGAACAACCCCACCGACGCCGGCACCAACCGCATCTGGGGCGCAGCACTGACCCTGATCCTGCTGATCGCGATCCTCAACATCGTCGCGAAGCTGATCGGTCACTTCTCACAGGTCAGAAGCAAGTGATGCGGCCTCGGAACATGTTCGTACTCAACAGCGTCAACAACTCAGTAGGGAGCCGGTAATGGCCAAGCGTCTGGATCTCAAGGACGTCAACATCTACTACGGCAAGTTCCACGCCGTCGCCGATGTGGGCCTGTCCGTCCCGCCCCGGAGCGTCACCGCCTTCATCGGCCCGTCCGGTTGCGGCAAGTCCACCGTTCTCCGTTCACTCAACCGCATGCACGAAGTGATTCCCGGTGCGCGCGTCGAGGGTTCGGTCCTGCTCGACGGCGAGGACATCTACGGCTCGAACGTCGATCCTGTCGGCGTCCGCAAGACCATCGGCATGGTGTTCCAGCGACCCAACCCCTTCCCGACCATGTCCATCAAGGACAACGTCGTCGCGGGCTTGAAGTTGCAGGGCGAGCGCAGCAAGAAGAAGCTCGACGAGGTGGCCGAGCGTTCGCTGCGCGGTGCCAACCTGTGGACCGAGGTCAAGGATCGCCTCGACAAGCCCGGTGGCGGCCTCTCAGGCGGTCAGCAGCAGCGTCTGTGCATCGCGCGTGCCATCGCCGTCTCGCCCGACGTTCTGCTCATGGACGAGCCGTGCTCCGCGCTCGACCCGATCTCGACTCTCGCGATCGAGGACCTGATCACCGAGCTGAAGAAGGACTTCACGATCGTCATCGTCACGCACAACATGCAGCAGGCTGCGCGTGTGAGTGACCAGACGGCATTCTTCAACCTCGAGGCAACCGGTAAGCCCGGTCAGCTCGTCGAGATCGACGACACCGAGAAGATCTTCTCGAACCCGACGCAGAAGGCCACCGAGGACTATATCTCCGGCCGCTTCGGATAGCCCCTGGGATTGCACACTGCACGATCATGTTTCACCCCCGTTTCCAACAGGAGACGGGGGTGAAACTTTTGGTTGTGGTGATAGTTCCCACTCCGGGGCGCAGAGCTGAGCGTCGTTGGGCGCCCGAATAATTCGATGAGCAGCGCAAGTGCGCCGAGTGCGCGCTGAAGTAGCCGACGATGTGAATCTCGTGGATACTGACGACGCTTCGGGCAATGCTAATCTCGGCCCGACAGCACGCTGTCGATCGATGTCGTTTCACAACCGGAAGGGCTTGTCAGTGCACCTCACCCCTTCAGATACCGAAAAGCTCCTCCTGAGCGTTGCGGGCATGGTCGCCCGCGACCGCCGCGAGCGCGGGGTACTGCTGAACTACCCCGAAGCGATGGCCCTGATCTCGTGTTGGATTCTCGAGCGTGCGCGTGACGGAATGACGGTTGCGGAACTGATGAACGCCGGTCGGCAAGTGCTCACCCGCGACGACGTGATGGAAGGGGTACCCGAGATGATTGCAAACGTCCAGGTGGAGGCCACTTTCCCGGACGGTCGCAAGCTGGTCACCGTGACGGAGCCCATTCGATGATCCCCGGTGAGGTACGTGTGTCCACCGAACCGCTCGAGTTCGGCACTGACGCGGAAAAGATCACGATGGTCGTCGTCAACGACGGCGATCGCCCCATTCAGATCGGTTCACATCTCCACCTTCCAGCGGCCAACCCGGCGTTGACCTTCGATCGCGAAGCGGCAGACGGCTTCCGGCTCGACATCCCCTCGGGAACGTCGGTTCGGTTCGAACCCGGGGTAAGCAGGACGGTGACACTGATCGCGCTCGGCGGACTCAAAAGGGTTCCGGGCCTGCAGATCGTGCCGGACGAAGACCTACCGACGCATGCGCGTGAGCCCAAGACCGTGATGCCGTTCGGCACGCCCGGCGTCGAGGTCGAAGAACCTTTGCGAGCCTCTTCGGTGAACGTTCGTGTGAGTGATGTTCCAGTCGAGGCGGATTCACCGGACGACGTCGCGACGCCAGTTGAGAGGACAGCCGAATGAGCAGGATCGATCGACGCGGTTACGCCTCCTTGTACGGCCCGACCGCTGGCGACCAGATCCGTTTGGCCGACACAGATCTGTGGATCGAGATCGAGCACGACTACACCGCGACCGGCGACGAGATGGTCTTCGGCGGCGGCAAGAGCATCCGCGAGTCGATGGGCCAGGGCCTGACCACTCGCGACCAGGGCGCTCTCGACGTCGTCATCACCAACACGGTGATCCTCGATCACTGGGGAATCGTCCGGGCAGACGTCGGAATTCGCGACGGACGCATCGTTGCGATCGGCAAGTCCGGTAACCCCGACATCATGGATGGCGTGCACCCCAAGTTGCTCATCGGGCCGAGCACCGACGTGATCGCCGGCGAGGGAAAGATCCTCACCGCGGGTGCGATCGACACTCACGTGCACTTCCTCAGTGAAATCGAGATGATGGAAGCGCTCGCGACCGGTACGACGACGGTGGCGGGCGGCGGAACGGGCCCAACCGAGGGAAGCAAGGCAACCACCGTCACGCCCGGCGCCTGGTCACTGACGATGATGCACCGGGCCCTCGACCACATCCCGCTCAACGTTCTTCTCCTCGGCAAGGGCAGCACCGTCAGCCATGAGGCCATGCGTCAGGAAGCTCTCGCCGGCGCAGGTGGATTCAAGGTCCACGAGGACTGGGGTTCCACTCCGGCGGCAATCGACGCAGCTCTGCGAGCAGCCGACGAGTTCGGGCTCCAGGTGGCGCTGCACGCCGACAGCCTCAACGAAACCGGCTACGTACAGCACACTTTGGACGCGATCGCCGGACGCGGGATCCACGTGTTCCATGCGGAAGGCGCCGGCGGCGGGCACGCTCCGGACATCATCGTGACGGCAGGTGAGCCGAACGTTCTTCCGGCATCGACCAATCCGACGTTGCCGCACACCGTAAACACGGTTGCCGAGCACCTCGACATGCTCATCGTGTGTCATGCGCTCAATCCCCGGGTTCCGGAGGATCTTGCCTTTGCCGAGTCCCGGATCCGGCCGACAACTATTGCAGCGGAAGACTTTCTGCACGACATCGGTGCCATCTCCATCACCTCGTCCGACGCCCAGGCGATGGGCCGTATCGGTGAGGTGACCCTGCGGACGTGGCAGGTCGCCCACGTCATGAAGGCCCAGTACGGCAAGCTGGGTACCAGCATGCCGGCCGACAACGAGCGTGCGCGCCGTTACGTCGCCAAGTACACGATCTGCCCCGCGGTGGCTCACGGTATCGATCACGAGATCGGATCGGTCGAGGCCGGGAAGATGGCGGACCTGGTGCTGTGGGATCCCGCGTTCTTCGGTGTCCGTCCTTCTGCCGTGATCAAGGGTGGGGCGATTGTTGCTGCGCCGCTGGGTGATCCGAATGCTGCTATCCCGACCCCGCAGCCGGTGTTCGTTCGGCCGGCCATCGCGGCGACTCCGGGATCAGCCCCGCACCTGTCCACGACGTTCGTCTCGCCGATGGCGATCGAGGACGGTCTGGCCGGTCGTCTCGGTCTCACGCGCACCCTTACCGGTGTTCGTCCGACGAGGCACCTCACCAAGGCGGATATGCCGAACAACACGGCACTGCCGTCCATCGACGTCGATCCGGAGACGTTTGCCATCAAGGTCAACGGCGACCTGATCGCGCCCAACCCCGTTGACGTAGTGCCGATGGCTCAGCGCTACATGCTGTTCTGAAACCATGTCAATCGAGATGGCGTCTGCCGAGATAGCATCGATGCTCTTGGCAGACGGGCGTCTGCCTACCGGCGGTCACGCGCACTCGTCGGGGTTGGAACCGGCACTGGCGGGCGGACTCCTACAGAGTCAGGTCCCCGACTTCATTCGCGGTCGACTCGAAACAGTGGGACTTGTCGAGGCCGCTGCAACGGTGGTCACGCGCCGCTGGGCCGTAAGTGCCGGTGGTGCAGGCGAACTCGAGGACATCTCGAGGGAACTGCTCGCTCGGACGCCCAGCGCGCCGCTGCGTGAGGCGTCGATTCAGCTCGGACGTGGGCTGGCCAGGCTGGCGTCGCGATTGTGGCCGCAGCACCCCGCGGTGCAGATGCTCATGGCGCTGCCTGGGCATCCGATGCGTCCGCTCGCGTTGGGAGTCTTCACGGCGATCTCCGGGATGGATGACCTACAGGCAGCTAGATCTTGTTTGTACGACGACGCTCAAACGGTGGCGTCGGCGGCACTGAAGCTACTGCCGGTGGATCCGGCAGAACCGGTCGAATGGTTGCTCCGAGCAGCCCCGACCATCGAAACCGTCGCCGCGGCTGCCGTAGCAGTCGAGGGCGTCACAGATATACCCGCAACAACAGGACCGTTGGTCGAACAATGGTCACTCGAACACCACGCTCGATCCAGGAGGATTTTCCGTGCTTGACAACCTGAACAACACCACCACTGCTGCAAGAGGTTTGAGGCTCGGCGTTGCCGGCCCCGTCGGCACCGGCAAAAGTACCCTCATCGCCACCATCTGCCGCGAGCTCGCGTCGGAGTACGAGATCGCGGTGGTCACCAACGACATCTACACCGACGAGGACGCGCGACTGTTGCGCGCGGCCAACGTACTTCCGATCGAGCGCATCGTCGCAGTCGAGACCGGAGCGTGCCCGCACACGGCCATCCGTGACGACGTGACGCCGAACCTCATTGCGGTCGAAGACCTCGAGCGTCAGTTCCATCCCCTCGACATGGTGATCGTGGAAAGCGGCGGTGACAACCTGACCGCCACGTTCAGCCCGGCACTGGTCGACGCCCAGATCTTCTGCATCGACGTCGCGGGCGGCGGAGACGTCGCACGTAAGGGTGGTCCCGGAATCGAGCGGGCAGATCTGTTGGTGGTCAACAAGATCGACCTGGCCCCGTACGTCGACGTCGACGCGGTCCAGATGGTTGCCGATGCCACGGCCGCGCGAGACGGACTTCCCGTGCTCGCGCTCAGCCAGAAGGATCACGCGACGATCGACCAGCTCAGTGCGTGGCTTCGCCAGGTCATCGCAGCTCACCGCGCGGGTAGTCACACCCCGCAGGATCCGGGCCCGATGGCGCCGCACTTCCATGCCGATGAAGAAGACCACGGACACGGTCACGGGCACAGCCACTCTCACGCTCACTGATGCGCACCGGAGCTACGCGGGTCGTCGTCGAGAGAGTGGGTGACACCGCTGTTGCGCGAGAGCTGATCTCGGGCGACTTCCTGGCCCCGCGGTTCGTCGACGCTCGCGGGCTCACCGTGCGAATTGCCTTGGTAGGGCACAGTGCAACGCTGCTGGCCGGCGACGACCTGCGTATCGAATTCGTAGTCGCTCCGGGTACGTGCCTCGAGGTGATCGAGCCGTCGGGGACCGTCGCGTACAACGCGCGTGGCGGCCGGGCGTCGTGGTCGGCTTCGGCGAGCGTCGGCGCCGGTGCGGCGCTGATCTGGCGCGCGGCACCGTTTGTCGTCGCGGGCGGCGCGGATGTGACCAGGCGCGTGGATATTTCACTGGAATCCGATGCGGTTGCGCTGCTCGACGAGATGATCGTGTTCGGCCGGACCGGCGAAACCGGCGGTGCCCTTCGCTCGGATCAGCGCATTACCGTCGACGGTGACGCGCTGCTCGTGGAAACACTCGACCTGCGTAGCGTGCCGGGCCGTTCGCTGCCGGGAATTCTCGGTGGCCATCGCGTGCTCGGTACGACCATGCTGTTGGGGATCAAGACTTCCGACGTGGTCGAAGGGCACGTGACGCCGCTGGCGGGAGCAGGGATGCTGGCACGGGCCGTGGCCGATCACGCACACGAGGCGAGCGCAGCGTTGGATCCGATCTGGTCGCAGTGGCGTGGGCGGGTTTCGCAGAAGTACAGCGACTGATTCGCCCGACCGTCACACTTCGGGAGGCTGCGTCGTCCAGTATGTGACCAGGCCGAAGAGAGCCGGGCGCACGGGTTTGACGGAGGCATCATGCAGATTGTTGTTCTGGGCGGAACCGGCCAGATGGGAAAGCTGGTCGTCGAGCAGGCGAAAATCGGGGGCCATGACGTCGTCGCCGCCGCTCGATCGACGGGAGTCGACATCTCCACGGGTGCGGGGTTGGACGAAGCATTTGTCGGTGCCGACGTTGTCATCGACGTGAGTGATCACGTCACCAACAGTGCCAAGAAGGCGATCGAGTTCTTCGAGACGGCAGCGAAGAACATCGCCGCGGCCGAAGCCAGAGCGGGCGTTAAGCATCACGTGCTGCTCTCGATCGTGAACTGCGACGATCCGCAGTTGAAGTCCTTCGGGTACTACCAGGGAAAGGCCGCGCAGGAACGCGCGGTGGAAGCGTCGGGCATTCCCTTCACGATTCTGCGATCCACTCAGTGGTTCGAGTTCGGCGAGAAGACCATCGCGCTCTTCGGACTGGGGCCGGTCGCGATGGTTCCCCGGATGCGCTCCCAACCGATAGCGGCGAAGACCGTCGCCGAGGCTCTGGTGACGTGCGCTCAGAACGGTCCGACCGGGAGGGCTCCAGATCTCGCCGGGCCTGAGGTCCTCGAGATCCCGGCCATGACGCGTGAGATTTTGAAATACCGTGGCCGACGCAAGTGGCTGATCCCGATCTCGATGCCGGGAGCGGGTAAGGCGATGAAGGGTGGGGCGCTGCTGCCCGGGCCGGGATCCACAACTGCAGGACCCACGTTGAAGACCTGGTTACACGAGAACTGAATAGGAAAGGCGGCCGCGCAAGTGCGCGGCCGCCTTTTACTCACGTGGACGGTTGGGTTCAGAGATCCGGGTAGTTCAGAGATCCGGGTACGAGGTGAGGTTGTCGACCTTCTCGGTGGTTTCCGGCTCTTCGGGCAGCTTGCCGGTCACCAGGAAGATGACGCGTCGGCCGACCTCGACGGCGTGGTCGGCGAACCGCTCGTAGAAGCGGCCGAGCAGCGTGACGTCGACTGCGGCGGCAACGCCGTGCTTCCACTCGCGGTCCATGAGGACGGTGAAGAGGTGGCGGTGGAGGTCGTCCATCGCTTCGTCTTCTTCGCGCAGGCGGGCAGCGCGCTCGGGGTCGCGGGTCTCGAGGACGACCTTGGCGGCCGCACCGATGGAGACAGCGATGCGTCCCATCTCGGCGAAGTAGCCGTTGACCTCTTCGGGAAGCACGTGGTTGGGATGTCGGCGGCGCGCGATCTTCGCGACGTGCAGGGCGAGTGCACCCATGCGGTCGATGTCGGCGACGATCTGGATTCCACTGACCACCGAGCGCAGATCTCCGGCAACGGGAGCCTGCAGGGCGAGCAGCGCAAACGCGCGCTCCTCGCAAATGGTGCTGAGTTCGGTGATCTTGTCGTGTTCGCCGATTACTTGTTCTGCCAGGGACAGGTCTGCCTGGAGCAGGGACTGGGTGGCGCGCTCCATAGCGGCACCTGCCAGTCCTGCCATCTCGCCGAGCGTGTCCGCAAGCTCGGTCATCTGTTCGTTGTAAGCCACGCGCATGAGGTCAGAGCCTACGTGCCGTGAAAGACCAAGTCACAAGCACCAGGTGAACGCAAGGTGAATGAACGCGTGTCAGTCGCAGGTGGTGTCGCCTGCGTTGACGCTCGCGATGTCGGCGGGCAGAGCCGTCGAGGTGCTGGTGTCGACCGATGTCGGATTTGCCGCCAGGATGGTCCCCGGGTCCGCGGGGGCGACGACGGTGCCGGCGAAATTGCTTCCGACGACGACCTCGATCATGTCTCCCATGCTCGGAGCGAGAACGAGAACCGCACCGGGAATCGACGACGCGACAGTGACCGCTTCAGCCTCGTAACCTGCTGCGTAACGCACGACGGTGGTCGACGCTTGAGCATTCGCCAGGCCGGTGGCTGCGCTGAAGTTGCCGACCGTGGAGATCTGGAAACCGTAAGCAGCGAGGCTGTCGGCGATCGTCGCGGCCTGCCCGGCGATTCCCGACGCGTTGGAGACGTCGACCGAGATGTTGTAGGCGCTCATCGCTTCGACGGAAGTGGCGGCGGGCGGCGTGCTGGACGTAGGAGGGGTTGTCGTGGAACTGGTCGACGACGGTGTGGTGTCCTCGCGCTCTTCACCCGGAAGCGGTTCGTCGTCGATGATCGCCTGGAAGAGGGACTTGATCTCGTCGGTGCGAGGAATCTCGTTGCCCCAGTCGTTGGTGCCGTCCGTGGGGACCGTCAAGAACGTGACCGCGCCCGCGTCGACGTTCTGCAGCGAACGGCCGAGGGTGACCAGCGACTTCGTGTCGATGTTCTCGACGAACGTGTCGCTGGTGAAGGCGTTGATGAATCCGTTGAGCTTGCTCGGATTCAGGAGGACCTGGTTGGACAGGGCCGAGCGGAGCAGCGCCGACAGGAACTTCTGCTGACGGGTGATGCGTCCGTAGTCGCCGTTACCCTCGGCTTCGACGTGGCGCGCACGCACATAGTTGAGGGCGGTACGGCCGTCGAGCATCTGTGTTCCGCCGGATGCGAGGACGGTTCCGAGGATGCCGTCCTCGATCGGTCCGGGGGAGCAGACGTTCACGCCGCCGACGGTGTCGACCATGCGCTCGAAACCGGCGAAGTCCATTCCGACGAAGTGCCCGATTTTCAGGCCGGACATCTTCTGGATGACCTTGACCAGGCACTTGGGACCACCGAGTGCATACGTCGCATTGAGCTTGTCGCCACTGGCTGCCGGGAAGGTTTCGCTGGTGTACTTGCCGGCGTCGTTGTCCCAGCCCTGGCAGATCGGACGTTCGACGTCGAGGTCACGCGGGAAGGAGACGGCGACGACGCGGCTTCGGTCGGCGGGAATGTTCACCAGCATGACCGTGTCGGCGCGCGCGCCCTCGGCGTCTTCGACGGTTCCGGCGCCGATCTCACCGCTCGCACCGGCGCGGGTATCGGTGCCGATGATCAAGTACGTCTCGTCGCCGAGCTGGCCCCCGGCGTCGATGATGTCGTCGGACTCGGTGTCGAGTGCCGCAATCTGATCGAAACCGCCTTCGACTGACCGCAGATAACCCCAGACGACGCCGGTCAACGCGAGAGACATGACGGCCAGGAACGCTACTGCCGATCGGCCGATCACTTTTGCGCGATGGCGGCGGCGAATCTTGCTTTGCGCCAGACGGGTAGCGCCGGTGTCACCGACTACCCGCGGCACTGCGGAGGTGACGGGATGTTCTTCGGTGATCCAGTCCGCAGCGGCGGGCGGGACTGTCGGACGCGCGGGAATCGGCCGGGCCGGGGGCGGCGCGGACGCTGATGGAGGTGGAGTCCTGGGTGGCGCGGATTTGGTCGGCGCTGCCTTGGGCGGCGCAGCCGCGGCAGGTGGCGGCTTCTTGTCGCCTACCCGACGGACCAACTCGGCGACCGAAACAGAGTCGTCGGTCGGAGGCGAATCCCGGCGGCCGGTCCGTCCACTGCTGCGACGCTCCGGGGGACTGGGTGGTTGCGGTGCTGGTCGCTGGGGTGTGGCAGGACGCTGGGGAGCTGCCGGTTGGTCCGGGCGGGCGTTGCGGAACCGCTTGTCTGCGAGCGGACGTTCCCAGGGGGCGCGGCTCTCGGGCGGAGGTGGGCCCGAATCGTGATCATCACCCACCGATGCAACCTGTCCCGTCGTCGACTGTCAGTAACTCGTCATTCAGATGCCGGCGTCAACCGGTTGTCGACGAAGCTGGAGCCATATTACTGGTGAATCCTGAGTGCTTCACTCAGAAAGTGATGAGAGTAATCCGACGGCGTGTTCTCGCTAGCCACCGGAGTGCATCATGTCAGCCCCCACCGGCACAAGATCGTCCTCGGGATCGTCGAGCCAACCTTCCGGAAGTGCTACCTGACCGGGCGAGCCTTGGCGACCCCGCGGGCCTTCGGCGTCCTTGGGGAACGGGACGTCGTGATCGAGCTGTCCGAGCAGGTCGTCCAGTTCGGACAACGTGCTGACCAACGCCATCGAGACCCGCAGATCCGATCCGACCGGGAACCCACGCATGTACCAGGAGACGTGCTTGCGAAGTTCGCGCAAGCCCTTCATCTCACCGTGGTGTGCGGCGAGCAGCTGGGCGTGACGGGCGATGATCTTGGTGACTTCGCCGAGCGTCGGCGGCGTGGCGATCTGTTGTCCGTTGAGAGCTGCGCTGAGTTCCGCGAACAGCCATGGCCGTCCGAGGCAGCCACGTCCGACGACGACGCCGTCGCAGCCGGTCTCGTTCATCATCCGGGCAGCATCCGAAGCATCGAAGATGTCACCGTTGCCGAGGATCGGAACGTCGGTGACGTGTTCCTTGAGACGCGTGATCTCGTTCCAGTCAGCAGTGCCGGAGTAGCGCTGCGACGCGGTACGTGCGTGAAGTGCGACGGCAGCAGCGCCTTCAGCTGCGGCGATCCGGCCGGCGTCGAGGTGCGTGTGATGTTCGGGGTCGATGCCGACGCGCATCTTCACAGTGACCGGAATATCGGTGCCCTCGGTGGCGCGCACAGCAGCCGCGACGATCTGTCCGAACAGCCGACGCTTGTACGGCAGCGCGGAGCCACCGCCCTTGCGGGTCACCTTCGGGACGGGGCAGCCGAAGTTCATGTCGATGTGATCGGCCATGTTCTCGTCGACGATCATCTTGGCCGCGGCGTAGGTCGTATCCGGGTCGACTGTGTACAGCTGCAGCGACCGGGGCGTTTCGGTCGGGCCGAACGTGGTCATGTGCATCGTGGCCGGCTGGCGCTCGACGAGCGCACGTGCCGTGACCATCTCGCAGACGTAGAGGCCGGACGTGCTGCCTGCACGTTCGAGTTCGAGTTCACGGCACAGCGTGCGGAAGGCGACGTTGGTGACGCCCGCCATGGGGGCGAGGACCACGGGGCTGTGCAGCTCGAGTGAACCGATACGTAGGGATGACATGTCTACCTCTGAACAAATACTTGTGACAATTGGAAGTGCCCGGTACCGAATCCGGTACCGGGCACAGAATAGCTGGTGAAACTAAGAAGCCTGCTGTTCGCGTTTGGCGGCTTCGCGTGCGAGCATGCGATCGCGCTGTTCCTCGAACTTCGTCGCGTTGGCGGCAAGGGTCTCGAGGAAGGCCGCCAACTCTTCGCGCGTGTTCTCGCCTTCGGCGCTGAAATCGTTGCGCTCGAAGATGTTCCACTTGCGCAAGACGGGCCAGACGACCTCGTCGAGGTGCTGGCGAAGGTCGTAGATGCCGTGCTTGGCCATGAGAGCGCCGTTACGACGGAAGTTCGGCATGCCGGCGCCCGGCATCTGGAAGTTCTGGACGATGTTCGCCACAGCCTTGAGAGCCTGATCGGGAGCAAGATCGAGCGCGGCGGCGCAAATGTTGCGGTAGAAGATCATGTGCAGGTTCTCATCAGCGGCGATGCGCTGAAGCATCTTGTCGGCAATCGGCTCGTCGCAAGCCTTGCCGGTGTTGCGGTGGCTGACGCGCGTCGCGAGTTCCTGGAAGGTCACGTAGGCGACCGAGTGCAGCAGGCCGGCGTCGCCCTCGTCGATGGGCGCGCTGTAACCGTTTGTCATGTGTTCCATGCGGAAGCGCTCGAGCTCGACGGGGTCGACTGCGCGCGTGACGACGAGGTAGTCACGCATCACGATGCCGTGACGGTTCTCCTCGGCGGTCCACCGGCCGACCCACGTTCCCCAGGCGCCGTCCTGCGAAAAGTTCTCGGCGATCTCGCGGTGGTACGAGGGCAGGTTGTCCTCGGTGAGCAGGTTGGTGATCATCGCGGCGCGAGCTACCTCGCCGAGCTGTGACTGCTCGAGGCTCCAGTCTTCGCCGCCCATGGCTGCGAAGTTACGACCCTCGTCCCACGGAACGTAGTCGTGTGGATGCCATTCCTTGGCCATGGAGATGTGGCGGTTGACGTTCTCCTCGGCAACCGGCTGCAGCTCTTGTAGCAGCTCCAGCTGCGTCAGAATCCTCGTCATTTCTTGCCTCCATGTTGAGTGAATGCGCGACTTCGCCCCAGCCTACGGCACCGTAGGTTTGAAAAGAATGGCATGAAAATTGCTCCCCTCGAGGGATGTTACCGATCCGTAGTTATCCGGGGGCACTTTCACGACCAAGTCGTTCTTTCGACGTAGTCGCGGAACGTCAGGGCGGGATCGGACAGCTCGCGGCTCTTCGACCAGATCAGCCCTATTTTTCGCTGTGCTCCTTCGATCGGTACGTAGACGACTCCTTCGGCCCAGATCGGTGGATCCTGCACCGGCATGACCGAGACACCGAAGGACGCGGAGACCAGTCCGCCGACCGTTGCCAGCTCGCTGCTCTCGAAGACGAAATTCGGAGTGAATCCTGCGGCCGCGCACAGTTCATCGAGAATTCTTCGCATCCCGAAGTTCGGATGCATACCGATGAACGGTTCGTCGGCCGCGTCCGCGAGCTCGACCGAATGCAACTTCGCAAAGCGATGATCAGCCGGAACAGCCAATGCCAGTGACTGCTGGGCGATCTGCATCCATGCCACCTGCGGATCACGCGGCTGCGGCGAGACGACGGCCAGGTCGGACGTGCCGGCGGCAATTCTGTCGACCAGGAACTGCGCACTGTCCTGATGCAGTTCGAATCGCACTCCGGGATGCTCGACGCGGTATCCGCGCAGCATGTGCGGCACCAACCAGGTGCCGAACGAGTGGAGGAAGTCGAGCCGGACCGTGCCGCTTTCGGGGCTCGCCAGCGACTGGATTTCGCTCTGCGCCGCGTCGAGTGAGTGAAGAGCGGTGCGAGCGTGTCGGTAGAGGATCTCGCCGTACCGGTTCAGTTCGAGCCGGCGTCCCTGACGGTCGAAGAGCGTCACTCCGATCTGTCGTTCGAGGCGTGCGAGTTTGCGCGAGAGTGTCGGCTGCGACAGGTGAGTCAGATCCGCGGTAGCGGTCACCTGTTGGGTTTCGGCGAGAACGACAAACCATTCGAGGTCTTCGGTCAGCATCACGAACCCAATCTATATACCTATGACGCATATAGAACTCCAAGTTTATGCATTTTCTTTTGTCGAAGCGCGGCGGGAGGATTCTTACCGGAGGTAAGTGATGCCTGGAGGTATGTGGTGACTGTCGAGAATGTGATCGAATCCGAAGTGGTGCCGCTTCGCCGCGGAACATCGGGGTATCGCACGGTGACCGTTGCGCTGTTCGCGGCCGGGCTGTCGACATTCATCTCGATGTACGCGGCACAGGCATTGCTGCCTGCGTTCGCCGAAGGCTTCGACGTCTCGCCCGCGGTGTCTGCACTTTCGGTCTCGGCGACGACGGGCATGTTGGCGTTGGCGATCATTCCGGCCAGTGCGCTCTCCGAGCGGTTCGGTCGCACACGGGTGATGATCGCGTCGGCGTCGGCATCCTGTGTGATCGGTTTGCTTCTGCCACTCAGTCCGACGATCGAGGTTCTGCTGATCGGACGCGCGGCACAAGGCTTGGCTCTGGCGGGGGTCCCGGCGGTAGCGATGGCCTATCTGGCCGAGGAGGTCGATCGGAAGGACCTCGGTGCAGCGATGGGAAGGTACGTAGCCGGCACGACGATCGGTGGGCTGATCGGACGGCTGGTTCCGTCGGCCGTCGTCGATTTCAGTACGTGGCGCTGGGCATTGTTGACCGCAGCCTTGCTGTCAGCGTTGTTCGCGCTCAACATGATCCGGAAGCTTCCCGCGTCGAAGTTCTTTCGCCCGCAACCGGTGTCGGTGCGTGCGATCGCATCGAATCTACGACGCCACCTTGCGAACCCGTCGCTGCGCACGCTTTTCGCCTTGGGGTTCATCCTCATGGGCGGATTCGTCTCGATCTACAACTTCCTCGGGTTTCGGCTCACGGCAGCACCTTTCGGACTTCCCGAAGCACTTGTCGGCCTGGTCTTTCTTTTCTACCTCGCCGGAACTTTCACCTCAGCGGTAGCCGGCGGGGCCTCGGACCGGCTGGGTAGGCGCAGTGTTCTGCTCGGCTCGGTTGTTGTCATCGGTATCGGGCTGGCACTGACCGTTCCGGACAATCTGGCGTTGACTCTCGTGGGGATGCTGCTCTTCACCGGAGGATTCTTCGCGGCGCATTCGGTGGCCAGCGGTTGGGTGGGGCTGATCGCGACCGATCACCGGGCCGAGGCGTCGGCGTTGTATCTGTTTGCCTATTACGCGGGTTCGTCCGTGGCGGGCGCCCTCGCTGGTCTCGCGTACGCGGGCGGCGGTTGGGGTGGGGTCAGTGCCTTTGTGGGCGCGCTGCTGTTGGTTGCGTTTGCGTTGTCGCTGAGGATGTTTCGATCTTCGACGGTTGACTGAACAGAGCACTGCGGCGACCCCGAACGGGATCGCCGCAGTGCGTTCTGTCTAGCGTTTTACTTCTTGCCGCCGCCGAGGAGGCCGCCGAGCAGGTCTCCGAGGCCGCCGCCACCGGATCCACCCAGGATGCCGCCGAGTGCGCCGCCGATGCCGCCGCCGGAATTGCCGCCACCGCCGAGAATTCCGCCGAGGAGATCCCCGAGCCCGCCGCCACCGGAGGCCTGGGTCTGCGCGCCGGCGCCGCCACCGGTGAACTGCTTGGCGAGGTAGGCCAGGACGATGGGAGCGAGGATCGGCAGCAACTGCTTCACCAGATCGTTTCCACCGCCGCCACCGACACCGCCCAGTGCGCTGGCGACCTGATCGGTGTTGCCGCCGAAGATGTTCGAGACGATCTTCTGACCGTCAGCGGTGTCGACTTTGCTGATGTCGACGCCGTCGTCGAGAAGGCTGGTGTCAGCGTGCGACTGCAGCGCACTTTCGAGTGAGGCTGCGCCTGCGGGATCCTGAGCGTTGGCGCCGAGGCCACCGACGAGGGTCGGAAGTGCAGTCTTGACCGCCGATTCGGCAGTTGCCTGGTCCACGCCGAGTTGCTGCGCGATCTGGTCGATGGGGATCTGGGATAGAAGGTCGTCAAGCGATGCCATTGATGCCCTACCTCTTCTGGGGTACTACTCGTCAGTACCCGGCTGTTGCAGACACTAGTGAATGTCGGCGTCGACGGTAACCCTCCGGTTGCCGAGCGGTCAGGCTCGGGTCTTCTCGCGGGGGACCAGACACGCTAGGAGAGCGAGAATCAGTCCGCCGGCCGTCAAGATGAATCCTGTCTGATTTGTCAGGATCGTGGAGTAGTTTTCCCTGATGACATTGTCGAATTGATCGTTCACTCGGTAGTAGAACGTGCCCAGAGTTCCCAATCCCACGATGATTCCGATCCACGCTGAAATACGAGAACCGAACAAAGCGGCGATCAGAATCAATACGGCGGCAGCGAGCAGAAGTATCGCCATCGAACGGTAGAAGGTCACGGACTGATCGCCGAGTTGCTCGATTGCCCACCCGGCCGGAAAACCGTCCCGCAGGTCCTCGAGGCGAACGTTGTTGGGTTTGACCCCGGCCAGTACGTACATGAACGAGCCGACGGCAACGGCGATTCCACAAATGAGCAGAACCAGATGAACTAACGTGCGCATGCCACTCTCCCTGTGTTCGGAGTTCGGTAACGCGGTCGTCGCCGAGCCTAGCTGTGTCGCGGGTGTCAAGCTCGGTATCGAGCGTGCAGAATCGTCTCCATGCCCGACAACATGCGTCGACTCGAAGAGATCTCGCTGTCGCTGCCGGAGGCGGAGCGCGTCGACATCGAAGCGTGGGACGGCCACCCGACCTTCCGGGTCCGCGGCAAGAACTTCGTGTTCTGCAACCTCGAAGCCACCTCCTTGACCGTCAAGTTGAGCAAGGAGGAAGCCGAAGCGGTGGTGGCCACCGAACCAGGCGCAAGCGCTGCCGGCTACGGTCTCGGTCGTCACGGGTGGGTTTCGCTCGACATCGGCACCGACGTTTCCGAGGAGAAATGGTCGCAACTGGAGGAGTGGATCTACACCTCGTTCACCCTCGTTGCTCCGAAGCGGCTTGCCCGGATCGTTCTCGATGCGGATGAGGAACGCCCGTAACGGATAGATTCGTCAGTACAGACGCCGACTAGACGAGGATTTGTCATGACGACACCGGAAACTTCACCGGCCACCGCAAAGCCGGGCATGCCGCCGTGGGCGAAGAAGGCCATCGGGATCGCAGTGATGGCGGTGGTCCTGGTCATCGCTTACTTCATCCTTGCCGCCTTCCTTCCGCGTTGGTGGGCGCAGCGAATTGCGTCGTTGGCGAACGGCAGCTTCAGCGCCGGAATCGCGTGGGGACTGCTGTTCGGTCTCGTCTGCACCCTGGTCCCGCTCATCTTCTTCCGAGCGGTCTGGCAGGTGCGCAAGCGCAAGCATGCTCGAATCATCCAGATCACGGCTCTCGCGTTGGGTGTGATCTTCGCGCTGCCGAATCTTCTCTCTCTGACAGTTGTTCTCGGCAACAACAATGCAGCGCATGCGGGCGAGCGGATCCTCGACGTCGACGGCCCCGGTTTCCGCGGAGCCTCCGTTGTCGGTGCAGTCCTGGGCGTTGCGTTGTTCCTGGGTCTTGTCGCGCTCGGCTACATGTACAAAAAGCGTGGCAAGGATCTCGATAAGATGCGCGGTGAGCTCAAGCAACACGAGCCGCAGAGCAAGGGCGAGGCTCCAGCCCCGGAAATCTGAGTCAGCTCTTCGACCGAGTGCTCAGGCCGACACCGACTCCGACGGTTCCCGCCGCCACCAGTCCGGCGAGCGGGACCGCCCAGTGTCCGGCAAATGTGCAGGCGAGAACCAGGATTGCGCTCACCGGTAGAACAGCCTGCTCGATCCTGTCGCGCTTGAAGTGGCGTGAGTGCATGAGCCACACGAAGATCAGGAACATCGCGGCCGGGATCGTGACCGCGGCAGATGCTGCGAACGTCGAAATGTGCGCCTCGCCAACTGCTTCCTCGACGGCTACTTCGATGCCGGCGCCGATGGCCGCAGCGGATCCGAATACGAAGTAGTGCCCGTATCCCCACAACAGGACGGCGCGATTGCCCTGGTCTGCGAGGTAATCGTGGATCGGGACGGCGAAGTAGATCCACAACGCGGAGAACACGATCAGAACTCCGCCGACAGCAATCGGAATCAATAGGTCGGCGGCGTCGAAATCACGAATGCCGGATTGGACCGCGATGGTGGCGGCAGCAATGGTTTCGCCGAGCATGATGATGGTGAAGAGGCCGTAGCGTTCGGCGATGTGTTGCGGGTGCCACGGACTCTGATGGTTGCGCTCGGCGATTGCCGGCACCGCGAGTTCGGCGATCATGAGAACGAAGAAGCCCGGTATCCACGCCGACGCCGGCATCAGGAGCAGCACGATCCAGCCGGCCTGGACGATCACGAGCCCGGCGGCGTATTGCAGAGCAGTGGTTCGCGCTGCACCGGATTCACCGCTGGCGGCTCGAAGCCATTGGCAGGTGAGCGCAATTCGCATGATGAGGTAGCCGACGATGGCCGTCGTACGGTCGGTTCCGTCGAATGCGTCGGGGATTCCGGCGGCGAAGACGAGCACGCCACAAATCTGTACGAAGGTCGCGACCCGGTAGGGGACGTCGTCCGTGTCGTAGGCAGACGCGAACCAGGTGAAGTTCACCCACGCCCACCACAGCGCGAAGAAGACGAACATATAACCGGCGATGCCGTCGACGTAGTGGCCCTCGGCAACAGCATGCACCAGTTGAACTCCGGCCTGTGCGGCCGCAACCACGAAACACAGGTCGAAGAACAGTTCGAGTGGCGTCGATGCGCGATGGTTCTCGTCGCGGCTGCGTGCGCGCATCCGGATGATCGGCATAACGGCCCGGCCGTGGCCCGCGCCTGTACTGGTGTGTTCTGTCATCGTCCCCACCTTGCTCCGACGTCTAGTGCAGGAGCGCAGTCTAGGGCGAATTCCGTCGGGTCGACGAATGAGACATTTCGCCCCTCACCACACGAGAACGGGTTTGATGACGCGCCCCGACGCGTGATCTTCGACGGCTTTGTTGATGTCGGCGAATGCGTAGCGCGTCACCAAGCGGTCGATCGGAAACCGGCCACCAGTGAAGAGTTCGACGAGTTCGGGGATGAACGTCGAGACTTCCGACTCTCCTTCGATGCATCCTCGAATTGTCTTTCCGCTCAGCATGATGTCGGCCATGTTCACCTCGACCGTGGATGCTCCGAGTCCGACTACTGCCAGTGTTCCCCGTGCTCGAAGTGATGTGACGGCTTGATTGATCACGGAGCCGATTCCGGTGGTGTCGAGGGAATGTGTCGAACCTCCGTCGGTGGCGGCGCGTACTGCTTCAACCGCGTCCTTGGTGGTCGGGTCGACGGTGACGGCGCCGAATTCCTCGGCGAGTTCGCGCCGCTGTGCAACGGGGTCCACGGCGATCAGGGTGGAAACGCCGGCAGCCCTCGCCGCCAGCAGCGCTGCGAGTCCGACGCTGCCTGCCCCGAAAACGACAAACGTCGAGTCGGGCTCGGGGCGAAGTAGATTCAGCACGGCACCCGCGCCGGTTTGAAACCCGCAGCCGAGCGGAGCCGCGACGGTCAGGTCCACTGCAGGATCGACGACGACGGTGTTGTCGGCAGAGGCTATGACGTATTCCGCGAAGCTGGACTGGCCGAAGAATGCGGACCGTATCGGAGTTCCGTTTCGCCGGACCGGCGTCGAG
Organism: Rhodococcus sp. ARP2; assembly: GCF_001029585.1. Lineage (NCBI taxonomy): Bacteria > Bacillati > Actinomycetota > Actinomycetes > Mycobacteriales > Nocardiaceae > Rhodococcus > Rhodococcus sp. ARP2. The sequence continues at coordinate 54,139 of NZ_LEKE01000089.1, forward strand.
CCGTCGGTGCGTGCGCCAGAGCTGTTGAGCCCGTGTGAGCTTTCGCAGTACGCCCGATGGCCGCTGAGACATTGCCTGCATACACCGCAACTGCGGTAGCTCAGCAATACGTGATCACCAGCCGCGATGTTGTCGATCGACGAGCCAACCGCTTGCACCACGCCGGCGCCTTCGTGTCCGAACACGCAGGGCCCGAGCTTTTCCGGTAGCACCGTCTTCGTGAACAGATCCGTGTGGCACAGGCCTGTCGCGACGATGCGAACCAGGATCTCGTCTGCGCGGGGTTCGTCGATCTCGACGGTGTCGAGGGTGAAGGGGGAGTGCGGGCCGTGTGAGAGCGCCGCTGTCATCTGCATGGCGGACGTCGAATTCTGTTCGGCGCGAATCACGCTCGCTCGAGCAGGAAGTAGTAGTGCTGTCCGCCGTCGAGAACCAACGCCGATTTTCCGTTCATGATGCCCATGAGCGTCGAATCGTCGACTTTCTTGAAGTGGTCGAAGATCGGCGCGCCGTCGTAGACCATCGTCGCCGTGACTTCGCCACGAAACTCGATGTTCCACAGGCTTGCCTCGCCATTGCCGCTCTTGACGTCGGAGTAGAGGTTGCCGTCTTCGTCTCGGCAGATCAACGGCTTGGCATCCTCGACGGAATTGAAAGTCTTGCCGTACCAGCGGCTCGCGAACAGTTTTTCGTGCAGACGATGACCGGTGGCGAAGTCGTCGCCCTTCCATTCGCCGAGGATTTCTTCGGCGGCAACGGTTTCCAGCGCGGCCCACACTTCGTCGAGTTCTGCTGGTGAAACACCACTTTCCGATCCACGGAGCCGGGTGAATGCGGTTCGAGCGTCATCGAGATTCATGTCTCTCCTTGCGTCGGCGGGTGAGTTGGCCGAAGTTCGCGAACCAAATTGTTCGTCAACTCTGCACGCTACGCCGAACCGGATGGTTCGGCAACGGTCGATTCGTTCTAGGCTGTGAACATGCGCTCAGCAGGGGAAGCCACGAGAGACCGCATTCTGGCGGCCGCAAAGGACGAATTTGCGACGTACGGCCTGGCCGGCGCGCGGATCAATCGGATCGCCGCGCAAGCGCGTGCCAGCAAGGACCGTCTCTACGCGTACTTCGCGAGCAAGGAAGAGTTGTTTTCTGCCGTCACTGAGCAATGGACGTCCGAAACCACAGCGGAGACAGCGCTACGAGGTGATGATTTGCCGGGGTATGCAGGTCGACTTTTCGACAACTACGTCGCGCATCCCGAGAACGCTCGATTGCAGCAATGGGCGGATCTCGAAGCACCGGACGTCATGAGCGAGGACGACATACGAAGCAATACGTTCCGGCCGAAGGTAGCCGAGATTCGCAAAGGCCAACTCGAGGGACACATCGACCCCGAGTGGAATCCCGCGGAGTTGATTCTGTTGATCACCGACATTGCCCGGATGTTCGCGCTCAAGTCGTCCCGTCCCGTCGCTCAGCGTCGCGAGGCTGCGGTCGGGGCGGTTCAGCGGTTGATCGCGACGTGACGAACCGGATGTGCAACGTGATCAATGGCCAACGCCGCGTTCCCTTGTGCTCTCGCACGAGGGAACGCGGCGTTGAATTCCAGTTCGGAGCGGGTCAGAGCTTGACCGACGGCTGACCACTCCTGATACGACTTACCTCGGATCGAGCGAATTCGACTCGGCCGGTGTTGGTTCCGTGGGAGTCTGCCAGAGCGTCGGCGAGGTCTGCCGCGGCTTCGAGGACGTATTCGGCGCGTTTACGGGCCGCGTGTCCGCCTGCAGATTTGCGGAAAGCCCTGCGTGCCTTGTGGTCGCCGCACAGAGCGACGAATTCTTCGTCCGTGATGACACCACGGTCGACTTCCGGTGCCAGGATGTCGCTCAGGAACTGGCGTTCACGTGGAACCGTCATTCGAAACACGCGGACCACGAGGGTCAATGCAGCGGCGACCATGACAAAGAAGAGCGGAAAGAGGAGAGCATTCTTGCCTTGTGTCAAGGCACCGGCGGAATCCCACAGGCCGTGGAGCAGCATCGCGGTCGCCATCAGCGCGAGTCCGCGCCCCACACGACGCGGTTCCGCCGGCCGTCCCAGTAGATAGACGAGTCCGGCACCGAAGATCGCACTGTACAGAGTGTGTGCGGCCACTCCGAATACCATGCGGAGGATGATCGTCGGCATCGCAGCGCCGACCGGATCGGCTCCGAACTGCGACGCGGCCGAGTTCAAGGCGTACAGAACGTCTTCGAAGATCTGGAAGCCGAGTCCGATGAAGGCGCCGAGGATGAATCCGTCGAATGCGGTGCGCACCAATCGAGATGCCAGTGCGATGAGCAGGAGCACCCCGATGCCCTTGGCGATTTCTTCGGTGAACGGAGCTGTCAGGCCGGGGCCCCAGTCCGATGCCCACGCCTGTCCGAATGTCTTGGCGTACAAGGACAAGATGGCGTCGTTGGCGTTTGCGGCCATCACCCATGTAGCGGCGAAGCTGCCCCACAGGAACGCAACGACGATCAGTTTGACCGGTTGGCGCGCGTACCTGTCGATGTGCTGCGTGAACCACCAGAAGATGGCGCCGTACACACCGAACAGCACCAGCGAAAGCGCGATGGCTTCTCCGTAAGCGCCGGCGGACGACGACAGCAGCGAGAAGAATTTGAAGGCGCCGCTCACCACCAAAGCGAGGTAAACCCAGAAAGCGGCGTTGCGCGGCTGGTAGAACGTGAACGACCTACCCCAACCGGAGTTCTCGATCGCACCGGCGCGGGTGAGGAGATCGTTTGCGGGTTGTGTTGTGGGCGTGCTCATCAGGAACCCTCTCCGGCTCGGTGGCTGATGCTCACGATCATGTGAGCAATGTCGTCCGTGATGGTCGGAGCCACATCGCTCGGCCCGGTGGAGACAACTTCGATGCCTTTTCCGTCGACGACAAATGCTGCGATCACGCCGTCGGCAGTCGAGTTCGAGTAGCTGGTGATAACACCACGAATGCCGCTCGCCGTGGTGATCGAGGAAGAGTCGCCGCTGACGCGCAAAGACTCTGCTGTTGCCAGGGCGTCCGAGGTCTTCTTGATCTGTTCGAGTAGAGCGTTCGCGTCACCGGCGAAGGGTGCCGTGTAGACGGTGAACAGTGCACCGCTGTTCACCAGAGTTGCGCGCTGCGGGAACGAACCGGAGACGGGAGCATCAGTTTCGCGGACCCCGTCTGTGATTCCCCAGCCGACGGCGGGAACGAAGGTGATGCCGTCTTTGAGTTCCATGACATCCCCGGCCACGACTTCGTCGTCGTAGGCGACAGAGTTGTTGACGGCCGGGATGAGGATGCTCATGACTATCGCAACGGCCAGCACTATCGCTGCCGGGATGATGGTCGCTCGGTCCAGGCCGAACCATCTACGGTCGACGGGAACCCAGCGATCCTCGGGTTCGAATGGCGTCCGCGGCGGGTCGTCCCGCACTGTGGTTTCCGTTTCGGTCATGTTTGCCCGGGCTTTCGTGAGTGCTTGGTAAGGCGTTCGCGGGCCGCAGTATCCGATTTGTACTGCACGCCGTTTGTGCTGGGTCGACAGCGAATCTGAGGAGTGCGTCTCAGGGGGTAAAAGTACCAAACAGAACGATTCAGGCAGGACGTGAACCTGGACATCGCTTTGGGGGAGTTTCGAAAGGCGCCGGCCCCGGCGTCTGCACGATGTTTACGTGATTCTCAGTATTGGTGCGTAGCTTGGTCGTTGGCTCGTTGACGCCCTCGGGATGTTGACGTGCCGCCCAAACTTTTGTTGTCGACTGTTCAGATACTGGTGAGCTAAAGGATCGCGGCCGGCCACCCGTACTGAATATCGTCGACACTCAGCGTGTTCCTTCGGCGCGCGCACCTGTTCAGTATCTGGAGTGGAACCGTGTCTCAGTGGCCGTGCCAATGAAGATCTCGAAGAAGGTAGCCCTGGTGCTGGTGGCTGCATTCGCGTTGACGTTGGGTTCGGCGGAAGTCGGAACCGCCCGCGCAGACACGTCTGTCCGGGTGAGTGTGGCCGGTCATGTTGTGAGCGCCGGACACTTCGAGCAAGTGCGGCGCCCCAACCGATGTGTGAAGGCTGGGCCGGGGAAGTCGAAACCGAGCGAGCAGAAGTCCACGAATCGCAGTGGGCGTCGAGGTGGCGGGGGATGCTTCTGACGGTGGTTGCGAAGTTCCGCAATCAGCCGTCCTGAATCTGTAACACGTTCTAATCTTGCGTGATGGACGTGACCTATGAGGGGACCAAACGCGAAGTCGCTACCGACAAGGGGACTTTGCGCTATCACGAGGCGGGCGATGGTCCGCCGTTGATCCTGTTGCACGGCTCAGGGATCGGTGTGAGTGGTTGGCGGAACTATCGGGGGAACCTCGAGGTATTCGCGAAGCATTTCCACTGCTACATCCTCGAGTTCCCGGGTTTCGGCGTGAGCGATCCCGTCGACGGCCATCCGGTGATCACGGCAGCGTCGTCGGTGATCCGATTCATGGACGCGCTGGGAATCGAATCGGCTGCGATGATCGGCAATTCGATGGGTGGGGTAGTCGGCGTCAACGTCGCGATGAGGTTCCCGGAGCGTGTCTGCAGGCTGGTCACCATCGGTGGCGTCGGCCCGAACATCTTCAGTCAGAATCCAAGTGAAGGTACCCGTCTCCTGCAGGACTTCGCCGACGCTCCCAGCCGTGAGAAGTTGGTTCGATGGCTCGAATGCATGGTGTACGACAAGACTGTCGTCACCGAGGCGCGGATCGAGGAACGATGGGAAACGGCCAACGATCCGGCCTCGCACCAGGCATTGACCGCGATGTACGGATCCAAAGCCTTTGCCGCTCAGCAGCAGATGATGTCCAACTCGGATGTGCCGCCGTACTGGTCGATGATGCACAAGGTGCAATGCCCGACCTTGCTGACATGGGGGCTCGACGACAGGCAGTGTCCACCGGACATGCCGATGATTCCGATGCGACTGATTCCGAACGCCGAACTGCATGTATTCCCGAACTGCGGGCACTGGGTGATGATCGAAGCCAAGGAGGCATTCGAGCGCGTGACCCTCGAGTTCCTGCTTCGATGACCTGCTGATGCATTGATGTGGCACGAATTGATGTGGCATGAACGCACAAGACCCGGCGCCTCTGAATGAGGCGCCGGGTCTGTGTTTGTGCCCCCAGTAGGACTCGAACCTACGACCTGCGGATTAAAAGTCCGTAGCTCTACCAACTGAGCTATAGGGGCGCGGCGCAGAGTCTAACGGGACCGCAGAGTCCGTGAAAACACCACCCCCACCAGAAGGGCGATTCCGATGACGGCGATGGTCCCGCCCGTGCGATGCAGACCCGCGTCGTCGATGGTTCCGCGCATGGTCAGCTCGATGACGACGGCCGCAAGGTTGGCGCCGATGTACTGGATTGTTCGGTAAAGGCCGATCGCGGTCCCGACGTCGGCGGAGGTGGTCACCGAGTTGATCAGGTTCTGGTTTCCCATGTTGTTGAAGCCGTTGGGGATGCCCAGGATCGCCGCTATCAGCAGGAGTGCCACAAGGGGAGTCGAACTGGATTCGACAAAGGCGATCAGAATCCCGCCGACAGCCAACGCGGCGGTGCCGATCAGGAGGGTGATTCGTGCGCCGAATTTCCCGTACACCCTGGACGCGGACATGGTCGCGAAGATCCCGACCGCAGCGACGGGCAGCATGAAGAGCCCGGCGCTGATCGGTGACATTCCGCGGGCTACCTGTAGCCACTGGGGGAGTCCGAAGAAGATGCAGTAGAACGCTGTGTAAGTCAGCAGGGTCCGGCCGAGAGTCATGCTCAGTGCGCGGTTTCGGGCGATGGCACGGACGTCGATGAACGCCGAGGTGGTTCGACGTTCCCACCAGACGAACAGGAACGCGAAGAGGGCCGTCGACGGGACGAGATACCACTTCGCGTGCTCGGCGAGAGAGAGGAGGAAGAGCATCGTCGACGTCGTCAGGGCTAGAAACAGCGTGATACCGAGTGGGTCGAGAGACTTGAACAACGCAGTGGCGCCGGCCCGGTCGGGCAGGGCGGAGTCGCTCGGAGCGGCGAAGAAGACCCATACGGCAGTGACGACGACAAGCGGGAGGTTCACCCACATGATCGACTGCCAACCGAGTGTGCCGACCAGCAGCCCGCCGAGAGTAGGCCCCAGCGCGACGACCGATTGAGCGCAAATGGTGAGTGTTGCTATAGCTGAACGGGTTTGAGCCCGGTGACGGTCAGCGTATTCGCGGATGACGGTCATCGCATTCGGATACTGTGTCGCCGTGCCGATTCCGAGCAGAATTCGCGCCGCGATAAGCCAACCCAGTGACGGGGCGAGCGAGCCGAGGATCGATCCGGCAGCGATCAGACCCAATCCCGCCAGATAGACGCGTTTGGCGCCGAGGATCGATCCGAGTCGGCCAGCCGCCGGTGCCGTGACTGCAGTCGCGATGTAGAGAGCCGAGATGACCCACGCTGTGCCCGAACTGGAACCGAAGTATGTAGCGATCGGGACGATTGCCACCGCAATCATCGACGAGTTCAGTGCCTGAAGGACGGTTCCCGAACCGAGAGCAAGACTCAGTTTCAGGGGAACGGAGGCTTGGGGTGTCGACGTTTCGGCGACGGCGGTCACGGGTTCATCAGTGACTCCTCTGATATCGGTGTCGATGCTGATGGCGGGGAAGCGTCCTGGCCTAGTGTGCGCAGGATGCGGCCGGCGATCAGCAGCAAGTCACGCTCGGCTTCGGTGCACTCGGCGTCGATGACCTCGGCCAGCCACTGCGTGCGTTTCGTTCGGTCTTCGTGAAGGGTCGATGTGCCTAGTTCGGTCATCGTGACCAGGGCCGCGCGGCCGTCCGATGGATCCGCCCTTCGCGTCACCATGCCCTGTTCCTCGAGCGCGGCCACGGTCTTGGCGATGGATTGCGGTGTGACGCGCTCGAATTTCGCCAACGCTTTTGCGGTCAACGGACCTTGTCGGTCGAGGTGGCCGAGAGCTTGGATCTGGCTCGGCGTGAGTTTGTGGTCGTGGCGTTTGGTGCGAAGACGCCGGACGAAGGCACCCAGATCGTCCCAAAGTACGTCGATCTCGTCCCGAGTCTTGATGCGACCCTCGCCATCGTTCATTTAGACAGTCTAACTGTGTTATTTCGATGCTGCCAGCACGGTTTCGACAAAAACTGGGGAATAAACAATCGCATTAGTTGTTTAAAACCTTGGGATTGCCGTTCATCCGTCGGCGAAGCAGTTCCGTCTGCGAGGTCGGATTATCGGAATCTCGGACACGAAAAAGCTCGGATGCGCACCCCCTGCAGCGCACCCGAGCGGCCAAAACCATACCACTTGGTGTCTTTTGGGCATAAAGTCGGTTGTTGTCCCCCGAACAGCCGATTGCCTCTAGTACTTTTGGCGGGTATCGCTCTAGTCCTTACGTAGGGTGTGTTGGAGGGGATATTGTGAGGTTTCGGGGGATGACAGGCGCCGATCACGGCGATTCTGCGTACCAACTCTGCGAGAGGCACAACACCGTAAATGGCACGTCAACAAGAGCGTGCGCGGCGTACCCGCGCCGCCCTGGTCGAAGCGGCTGCAGTCGAATTCGCCAAGCGCGGCTATGCAGCTGCGTCGGTGAACACGATCCTCGAGGGCTCCCGCGCCACCAAAGGCGCCATGTATTTCCATTTCCAGTCCAAGGAAGAGTTGGCGCGAGCGGTTCTGACCTCGGCTATCGAAACCTTCACTGGAATCACTGATCGTTGGGCCAAGAGAACAGACCTCGATCCATTCGTCGCATTGCACGGGCTCGTGCTCGACATTGCCGAGGTCTTCCGTACCGAGGTAATCGTGCAGGCGGAATTCCGGCTGATCATCGAGCCGGAGTTCTACAAGGATGTGCAATCTGGTGGCGGGCAGGTCTGGGGAAAGACCGCCTACGAGTTGGCATTGCGCGCCAAGGACGACGGTTTGCTCCGCGAAGACGTGGACCCGGAGAAATTCACGCGCGTACTGGCAGCGAGCCTTGCCGGCCAGCGGTACATGGCGGACCTGATTGCCTCGAGTGGCGATCTGGGTGTGTGGTTCGAGGAGTCCCTCGAAGTGGTGCTCGAAGCCATGGCCACACCGGAGTGGTTGGAGAAGTTTCATCGCGACGGCTGGCCACAAGTGGAGTTCCCCGACGCGGAATAGTCCACTTTTTGCCCATGACCAGGCGATTTGTGATTTCCGAACGCTGTGCCATAAGCTATCCAAGCTCCCAACGGAACGCCGTTGGGGTACTAGTTCGGAGAGATCCGGCGGGCCCCCTTCGTCTAGCGGCCTAGGACGCCGCCCTTTCAAGGCGGTAGCGCGGGTTCGAATCCCGTAGGGGGTACGTTTTGCGAAAGCGAAACGATGCAGTATGGTTTGACCCGCACGACACGCTTTGAGATGCACAAATGCCAGGCCAGGACAGTGGTTTGGGAGCGGCTCGAAGATGTAGTACGGTTTCACAGCAAGGAAAAAGCAAGGCCCTGTGGCGCAGTTGGTTAGCGCGCCGCCCTGTCACGGCGGAGGTCGCGGGTTCGAGTCCCGTCAGGGTCGCAAAGCTTTGTTCTCAATCAATTGGTTGAGAACAAAGCAATGCGATAGGCATTCGGTTCGGGTGCCGTCCGGCCAGGTAGCTCAGTTGGTACGAGCGTCCGCCTGAAAAGCGGAAGGTCGCCGGTTCGATCCCGGCCCTGGCCACCATAATTCTTATCGACAAGCTCCAATCTCATGTTCTTCGAACATAAGGTTGGAGCTTTTTCGTGTTCGGATGTCAGTCGCCGTCAACCACTCGGCCCGATCATCTCAGTTGTGCGCATCCTTTGTCTGCGTGAATATTTCCGGTCACCGGGAACGTGCTGGGCGTCACTCCACAGAGGACATCACTATTAGCCGATTGCGGCCGATCCGTGGCTGCGTCTACTGGAAGTGAGGTGGAATCTCCGTGTCGCACTCGAGATCTTGGCGCATCGGGAAAGTCAGCCGGGTCGCCGTCGCGTTGCTCGGTACCGGGGTTCTGTTGGTGGGCTGCGCGAGCAACGGTGACGACAGCGGGACCGATACGACGAACACGTCGGGGGACGTCGTGACCGGCATGGTCAACGAGCAACCGGACCCAGGCGACGCGGTCGCCGGCGGGACCATGACGTACGGCGTGCAGGTGCTCGTTCCCTCACTCGACCCGACCAAGACGGCAGCGCGCGGCGGTTCCGGCGGTGAGGCCTTCGCTGCTGTGTACGACGTCCTGATGAGTTACGACACTGCGAGCGGCGAGTTCGAGCCCAAGTTGGCTCAATCGCTCGATACCAGCGACGACGGAAGCACGTGGACGTTGAAACTTCGCGACGGTGTGAAGTTCAGCGACGGTTCCGCGCTCGACGCCAACGCCGTGATCACAAGCATCGATCGGTACAACGCGGGCAAGGGCAATGGCGCCGAGTTGTGGCTGGCTTCGGTGGAATCGGCGCAGGCAAGCGGTCCCACGACGGTCGACTTCAAGCTGAAAACGCCGTGGATGCGCTTTCCGTCGATGCTCGCTCTCGGGCACGGGATGATCGTCGCCCCGAGTTCGCAGCAAGGCGACAAGTTCACCGCGGTGGGTGCCGGACCCTTCACCGAAGATCTCTTCACACCGAGTGTCGAGCGAATCTTCAAGGCCAACCCGTCCTACTACGGCGGTGCTCCCAAGCTGGACAAACTGCGGATGGTTGCACTCAACGGTCCGCAGGCCAATCTCGAATCATTGAACAGCGGTCAGCTCGATGTTGCCTACATTCGCGGCCTTACTTCGGCGATCAATTCCGCCAAGTCCGCTGGTTACCCCGGCTACATCGACGTGCTCAACGCCGGTAGTGCCGAGATTGTCAACAATCGTGAAGGCCGACCGGGCTCGGATGTTCGCGTTCGACAGGCTATCGGCTACGCGCTGGACACGACATTGATCGATCAGCGCGTGGAAAACGGTGAGGGACTGCCTGGCTCGGAGTTGTTCGGTCCGACGTCGCAATGGCACGTAGACACACCGGGTATTGCCTACGACCCCGAAAAGGCCAAGGAGCTTCTGAATCAGGCGAAGGCAGACGGATACGACGGCACGCTCGACTACGTCGTGCTCAGTGAGCCCAAGGACCACGCGATCGGCCTCGCCGTGCAGTCACTGTTGCAGGCCGTCGGGTTCGAGGTGAACTTGATCTTGGCCAACAACGCCGGCGACATCGTGCAGAACGTCTACGTCAAGCACGATTTCGACCTCGCGCACGCGGGCATCGGAATGTACGAGTCGATTCTCGATCTCGGATTGTTCTCCACGACCAACAGCACCTCGATGGCGAATACTGCTGGATATGCGAACCCGGCGATGGATCAGCTGATCGCAGATCTACAACAAGCCAAGGATAATTCGTCGACCCTGGCGATCATCGGCAAGATTCAGACGCTGTGGAACGAGACGGTTCCGTCGGCGCCGATCGGCGGGCTCACGTCGTTCTGGGCTTGGCAGAAGAACGTGCACGGTGTGGTTCCGACTGCAACCGGCATCATGCTGTTCGATCAGGCATGGATGGGAGCGAAGTAGCGTTCCAGCGCACACCGAGAGCCCCGTCCGACGCGAGTCGGGCGGGGCTCTTTGGTGTCTACGTCGGCTAGCGTTGCGCAACCCTTTCGATCAGGATGATTGTATTGAAATATGTTGTTGGTCAATATGATTCGCCGATCGTGATTTGACTTGTTCAGCGTCGCCCGCATAGATTGCATCCACCATCCAGAGTGGCTGAGAGACCTGGCTCGATGATGCCGCAGCAACCCGCTTCGTTTGCGCAGTGTGGGTGCTACCGCCAGGACCGATGGAGGACACATGACTGTATTTGCCGTGGGTATCGAACTGGACGGCGAGGGCACTCACCCCGCTGCCTGGCGCCGAAGCTCACACCGCCCGGATCAGTTGCTCACGGGTAAGGCCGTGCGCGATCGCGTCGCGGCTGCCGAGAATGCGGGCTTCACCTTCGCGACGTTCGACGATTCCATCCTCCCTCCGAGTGGTGACGTTGTCGGCCGCATCGATGCCGTCTCCAGGGCGTCATACGTGGCAGCGACGACCAGCACGATCGGACTGGTCCCCGTCGTCGGGACCACTTACGCCGAACCGTTCCACACCTCTTCGCAATTGGCGACATTGGACTACTCCTCGCGTGGGCGTGGCGGCTGGCTTGCTGTTCCGGTCGAAGACGATGCCGCGGCGAGGGCGTGGGGGAGGGCTCCGGTAACGACGGAGTCGGCGCGTCAGCAGGAGCAGCGGGATTCGGTTACCGTCGTGACAGATCTATGGGATTCGTGGGAGGACGACGCCGTCGTCCGTGACTATCTCAGTGGGCGTTTCCTCGAGCGTGATCGTCTGCATTACGTCAATTTCGAGGGCGACACCTTCTCGGTGAAGGGGCCGTCAATCGTTCCGCGGCCGCCGCAAGGCCAGTTGGTGGTGTTCGGCCGCTACGGCGCCATCGAACCACACCAGGCCGATGTTGTTCTCGTTTCCGGTGATTCGGTGGAGGCCATTGCACAGTCGGCTGCCAAGGCGCGCGATGAGGGCGCGTCATTGGTGGTCGCCGAGGTCGATGTGGCATTCGATACGCCGAATCTGTCTGCGGCGCAGCGGTTGATCGAGCTGAACTCGTACGGGAATGCCGTCGTCACTGGCCGACTGCTCCTGGCTGCAGATCCGGGGGAAGCGGCCGTGGTTCTGAAGGAATTGGCCGGACACCTCGACGGTGTTCATTTCCACGCTCTCGTGATCGACGAGGACCTTCCGGTGCTGGCCAAATTCGTGCTTCCGGCGCTGTCGAAGTCCGGATTGACGCGACGCCCGGTTCCGGGATCGACTCTGAGGGGCAACCTCGGCCTGCAGCGGCCCGCAAATCGATTCGTCCACTCCTCCTGACTTGACTTCGCGCTAAGGACATTTCGGCTATGACTGCATCACGCTCCGCCGTACCTCGACCCGACGCTCACGTTCACTTCGGCGTCTTCTTCCAAGGGGTCAACCACACCACCATCTGGTCCGATTCCTCGAGCGGATCCCAGATCGACTTCGAGACGTTTCGGCGGTTGGTACTCACCGCCGAGCGAGGTCTGTTCGACGCCTTCTTCCTCGGTGAGGGCCTTCGTCTTCGCGAGCAGAACGGCAAGATTCTCGATCTGGATATCGCCGGCCGCCCCGACGCCATTGCGCAGTTGGCCGCCCTCGCCGGTATCACCGACAAGATCGGGCTGGTCGCGACACAGAACACCACGTACAACGAACCGGCCGACCTCACCCGTCGACTCTCCGGCCTCGATCTACTTTCCGACGGACGGGCCGGCTGGAACGCGGTGACCACCGACAACGCTTGGACGGGAGAGAATTTCCGTCGCGGTGGTTTCCTCGACCACGCCCTGCGTTACGAGCGTGCCGGACAGTTCATCGAAACTGCACGGGCACTGTGGGATTCGTGGGCGGACGACGCGATCTCGGACTCTCGCACGTCCGAGAACTGGTCGACTCCGGGAGCCGTGAGCGACGTACGCCGCCAGACTTCGCAGTTCGACATCTCCGTGACGCCGACGCTTCCTCGCAGCAGACAGGGACATCCAGTCATCTTTCAAGCGGGCGATTCGCCGACTGGACGCGATTTCGCGGCGACGCACGCCGACGTCATCTTCTCGCGACACGGGACGCATTTCGACGGCGCGCTCGACTTCGCCGACGACATTCGGGCTCGGTTGCGTAGCGTCGGGCGACCGGAGGACGACGTCAAGATCCTGCCCAGCACGCAGATCGTGTTGGCGGAGAACGAGTCCGAGGTCGAAGAGAAGGCGCGGTGGGTCCTCGAAGGTCAGTTCACCGGCCAAACCGCACTGTCCCTCGTCGGATTGGTTTGGGGGAAGGACCTTTCCGACCGAGACCCGGACGGTCCACTACCGGAGGAAGATCCGGTTGCGCGCCCGGTGTCCGAGACTCGCGGTTCCGCGCGAGACGGCAACGACCCCATTGCGATTGCACGTGAATGGCGGGCTCTCGCCGAGGCAAAGAACCTGTCGCTACGTCAGGTCGCCATCGAGACCTCGCAGCGTTCGGGTTTTGCGGGCACCCCGGGGCAGGTCGCAGATCAGTTGGTCCATTGGGTGCGCAACGGAGCTTCGGACGGCTTCAATATCTCGCCGTACCTGGTGCCGACCGGGCTCGACGAGATCGTGGACTGGTTGATCCCGGAACTGCAGGAGCGTGGGGCGTACCGCACCGAGTACTCCACGTCGACGCTGCGAGAGCACTTGGGGTTGCGACCGCCGCTCACGCGTCGGGCCGCGTCTGAAGTTGCGGGGTAACGGGTCCTGTCCCACACGGTCACAGCGGCGGCCGAATCCACCAAGCTCGATTCGGCCGTCCGCTGGGAGATCATCGTCTGCGTAGCCGCGGGCTTCACCACCCTTCTCGATTCGGCGGTGCTCGGAATCGGGGTTCCGTCGATCCGGGCGTCGCTGGGCGCGTCGACCTCCGAGGTGCAGTGGATCCTTGCGAGCTATTCGCTGACTTTCGGCTTGGCCCTTGTGCCGGCGGGCCGACTCGGTGACGTCGTCGGGCGTCGACGCTTGTTCTTGGCGGGGCTGAGCATTTTCGCTGTGATGGGAATCCTCGGAGCATGTGCGTCGGATCCGTCGATGATCGTGTTGGCTCGTCTTGGGCAGGGGATCGGCGCAGGCACCATCAGTTCGCAGGTGCTCGGCATCATCACCGACCGGGTGTCCGGAAAGGCTCGGGCGAAGGCGTTAGGCGCGTACAGCACCGCGGGTGGTCTGGCCGGCGTTTCCGGACCGATCCTCGGTGGCGTTCTGCTGAAGTATTCTGACGCCGACTTCGGATGGCGGTTGCTTCTCGTTCTCAACGTGCCGTTTGCCGTGATCACTCTGATTTTGGCGTTTCGCTTTCTGCGCCGTGATCGAACTACCCGATCAGGCGCATCGATCGATCCGGTTGGGCTGTGTCTGCTGGCGACTACGACCGGGCTCCTGTTGTGGCCCATCGTGACCCGAACCAGTGTCACTGTGGCTGCGGCTTTCCTGATCGGTGCGTTCGGCGCTGCCGTTGCCTTCTGGTTCTGGGAACGTCGGTACGCCGAGCGCGGCGGGACGCCGGTACTGCTTCCGTCGTTGATCGCCTCACGGGGCTTCCGGTTGGGTACGACGGTTGCACTCTTCTGGTTCGGATCCATCCTCGCCGTCAACGCGGTGCTCAGCCTCTATCTGATCGAGGGTTTGGGCTTCGCCCCGCTGAGTGCGGCGTTGATCATGACCGGTAGCTCACTCGCGATGGCATTGACGTCGGCTTTCGGATGGCGGCTGGTTGCCAGGTTCGGCCGAAGTGCGGTGGTTTTTGCCATAGTCGGCGAGATCCTTGTCATCCTCGGCTACATCGCAGCGGTCAATCTGATTCCGCGGGAACATCTGATCCCGGTGCTGGTGGTCCTGGCGGTGTTGTCGGGAGTTGCCAGCGGTTTGGTCGACGCGCCCAATCGGGTGCTGACTCTCGAATATGCACCGCCGGGCGCGAACGGTGTTGCGGCGGGTTTCCTTCAACTGTCTCAGCGCCTGTCAGCGACCATCTCGCTGGCCGCGGTATCGGGGTTGTATCTCGGTGTGCTCGGATCGTCGCCCGACGGATACGGACGTGCGTTCGGGATCGCGCTTGCCGTCTGCGTGGTCATGTTGACGCTCTCGTTGGCGGGAGCGGTGGCAGACCGACGCCGGCGAAGGACGTGACCTGGTATTTCGTGGGTCTACATGGACCTCGGGAGGCCGAGCCCGTGTGACTCATGGGACTTGTGTTACCCATGGGTTAGGAGTCGTGGGACGATACTTGTGTGGTGACCGGTCGCAGTGAAGACAAGCCCAACGGTCGCGGGAGTGGAGAGCCAGTTAACTCACCCCGTGGATCGTCGGACAAACGTGACCGCACATCGACACCCTTCCGCGCTCGAACGGCGATGTGGACGAATCGGCCACTGTTCGATTTCCATATGATCGTCGGTCTGGTCGTGCTGATCGTCGCGTTCGGACTGCTGATGGTGCTGTCGTCTTCGGGCGTCGAATCCTATGTTCTGTCCGGGACGTCCTACGCCCGCTTCTGGCCGCAGTGCATGTTCGCAGCGATCGGTTTGGTGATGTTCGTGGCGGTCGTGCGGTTGCCGACCGAAACGATGCGTAGAGCCTCACCATGGCTGCTGATCCTGTGTCTTGTTCTGCTTGTCCTGGTGCTGATTCCAGGTATCGGCTCGGAACAGATGGGTGCTCGCAGCTGGTTTGTGATCGCGGGTATTTCCTTCCAGCCGTCGGAGCTGGCCAAACTTGCTCTGGCGATCTGGTCCGCGGCGACGGTTGCGTCGTTCATGAACGCGCGGATGGATGTCAACCGCGCGCTGCCGGTGATCGGCGGGACGACGCTGCTGGTTCTGGTTCTGGTGGTGTTGGAGAAGGACCTCGGAACCACGATCACCATCGGCATCATCTTCATGTCGGTGCTGTGGTTCGGGCTGTTCCGGATGAAGACGTTCATCAGCCTCACGCTCGGTTCCGCAGTCGCATTTCTCGTGCTCGGGCTTACTGCTGGTTACCGCTCGGATCGCATCAAGGCTTTCCTCAATCCTGATCTCGACCCGCAAGGCTTGAACTTCCAGAGCACTCAGGCCAAGTACGCATTGGCGAACGGCGGCATCTTCGGTCGCGGTCTGGGGCAGTCCGACGCCAAATGGAGTTACCTCCCTCAGGCGCACAACGACTTCATTTTTGCCGTGATCGGTGAAGAATTGGGTCTGGTCGGTGCGCTGATCGTCGTTGCTCTCTTCGCCGCGGTTCTGATCGTCGGACTGCGAATCGCGAAGCGGTCGACCGATCCGTTCCTCAAGGTCATGACGGCGACGGCAACGACGTTGATCGTCGTGCAGGCGTTCATCAACATCGCCTACGTCGTTGGCCTGATTCCGGTGACCGGTCTGCAACTACCGCTCATCTCGGCGGGCGGAACGTCGATGATCACCACCTTGCTGATGTTCGGGCTCATCGCGCACGCAGCCTTCCGTGAGCCCGAGGCTGTCGCCTCTGCCGAGAGCAGCGGTCGCGGTTGGATTCCGCTGGTCTTCGGCAAGCCTCGGTTCGGCATTGCCAAGAAGCCACAGACTGACCGACGTCGGCCGCCTGCTCGCCGCGCCCAGCCGGCCCCTACTGGTCAACGCCGACCGGAGCGACGGGCGCCGCAACCCGACCGGCGCCGGACTCAAGCGCCGGGCCGACGCGCACCGTCGCGCGACTGGTCGGAAGATCCACGTAGACGCGGCCGATCCGATCGGCCGCGGCGCGCTTCCTGATCTCGGCCAGTCTTACTGGCGGCCAGCTCGGAAGCGGGCAGTCATGCACCCGACGATTGCGTTGGGCGGCTACATTGGGAGTCGGCAAAACGACGTCTAATTAGGGTTGTGGACATGGCAGGTGGCGACAAGGCAGACCAGTCGGTGGTCGAACGTAGCTCGGTGACCGGACGTCGTACGACGCCGTCGCAACGAGCGCGTTTTCGCCGGATTGTCGACGCCGCAATGGAATCCGCCTCCGAAGGCGGCTACGACGCGGTGCAGATGCGATCGGTGGCCGATCGCGCCGGCGTCGCGATCGGCACTGTTTACCGGTATTTCCCGTCCAAGAACCACATGCTTGTCGTCGCATTGTTGTGGATGTTCGAGGGTTTGCGTGACAGATTCCAGGACTTTGTAATCCCGGGTGAGACTCCGTCGGACCGAATTCTGTTTGTGCTGCGCAAGAATACGGAGGTCCTCGAGACCGATCACCTCCGTTACGAAGCGTTGGTTCGGGCGTACATGTTCGCGGACGCGTCGGCGACTCCGGAACTCAACGCGCTCGGTGGGGTCGTGACCGAGATGTTCGCGAAGGCGATCGGCGTCGAGGAAGTCTCGCAACAGCAGATGGATGCGGTGAAGGTCATCGACGACGTCTGGATGTCGAGTCTGGTCTCGTGGGTTGCCGGCCGGATGACGACGGACGAGGTGATGGCGCACCTCGAACTTGCCGTGCGACTGGTCTTTCGCAAGTTGGGTGGATAGCGCTCAGACGGTGTAGCCGCCGTCGACGTTGAGCTTTTGACCGCTGATGAATCCGGCCGCGTCGCTTGCGAGGAAACATACTGCTTCGGCGATGTCGGCAGCTGATCCGAAGCGCTTCAACGGAATTCGGCTCATCGTCACGTCGAGTGCGCTCTGGTCGAGTTCGGCGGAGTTGATCAGTCGCTCCGCCATTCCGTCCGTCAACATGCCTGGTCCTACCGCGTTGAACCGAACGCCGTAGCGTCCTTCCTCTGCGGCGAATCCGCGAACAAGTTGTTCGACAGCCCCTTTGGTGCCTGCGGAGAGTCCGTCGCGCACGGGAAAACGATCCGTTGCCGCGGTTGTCACCGCTACCACCGAACCCGAAGATGCCCGCAGCGCAGGCAGGGCGGTGTGGACGAGTGTGAAGAACGCCGCGGCTTCCTGGTTCAGTTGTTCGGTGAAGAACGCCGGCGTCACGCGCGAGAGGTGCGTCATCGGGACGTGCGGTCCCGCAGCGTGGACGAGGGTCGTCAATGCGCCCAGATCACTGACCGCATCGCGGACGGCGGCGCTGATCGACAGCTCGTCGGTCAAGTCGAGAGAATACGAGTGGACGAGCACGCCATGCGCTCGAATCTGCTCGCTCAGTTGCTCGGCAGCGTTCTTGTTGTTTCGGTAGGTGAAGGCGACGTCGTGCCCGCGTTCGGCGAGAGTCAGGGCGATCGCCGACCCGATTCCACCGGTTCCGCCGCTGACAAAAGCGGTGCGTGCTGCGCTCACAATGCCTCCAGAGGTGTGCCGTTCATAACCTAGCAAATGCTTGGTTGGGTTCTGTCTGGGAATATATCAGTACGCGAAGGACAGGCTCAGATTGCTATCGCAACCGGACTGATCGTCCTAATCTGTTGCCATGTCCGGAGACAGTGTGCAGTTGACCGACGGGGCGCCCGGTGGGGAATCGGAACCTCACGCACCGAGTTTGAACAATCGCCTGAATTGGCTGCGTGCAGGTGTTCTGGGGGCAAACGACGGAATCGTCTCGACCGCAGGCCTCGTGGTCGGTGTCGCGGCAGCCACAACCGAGCGCTCCGCGATCTTCACGGCCGGTTTCGCTGGTCTGGTTGCCGGTGCTGTGTCCATGGCGTTGGGTGAGTACGTCTCGGTCAGCGCTCAGCGAGACACCGAACGCGCACTCCTGCAGAAGGAGAAGAAGGAACTCCTCGAGACACCGGAGGCGGAACTCCAGGAACTGACCGAGATCTACGAGAACAAGGGATTGAGTCCGGAGACGGCCCGCCGCGTCGCCGAAGAATTGACCGAGCACGATGCTTTTGCGGCACACGTCGAAGTCGAATTGGGTATCGACCCGGACGATCTCACCAATCCATGGCATGCGGCGATTTCGTCGGCAATCTCGTTCACGATCGGTGCGGCGATCCCGTTGGTCGCAATTCTGTTGCCGCCGACGGGTATCCGCGTCCCCATCGCCTTCTTTGCAGTGCTGATCGCACTTGCACTGACGGGGACGATCAGCGCGACGCTCGGCGGAGCCCGCAAGACCAGAGCGGTGCTGAGAGTGGTGATCGGCGGCGCGCTCGCGATGGCTGTGACGTACGGAGTAGGTCAGCTGGTGGGGACGGGCCTCGCCTGACCCCTGCTGTGCGCCTTTATTAACCGCGGGGGGTTAATAAAGGCGCACAGCAATTCAGGTGCGACAGATCATGACCGGCCCTGGCGCATGGTGCAGCAGATTCTGGCTGGTCGAGCCCATCACGGCGGCGGCCATCGCACTGCGGCCGTGGCTTCCGACAACTATCAACTGCGCATCGTCGGCGTACTTGAGCATGACGGGGGCGGCGGCGCCGGGTTCACTGATGCGGGTGACCGGCACGTCCGGGTACTGATCGGCCATGCCGGCCAGGTTCTCTGCCAGCAGTGCTGATTCCTCCTGCTCGACGGCCTCCCAGTCGATGAGGATTCCCGCTCCGCCTTCGCGGAAGGTGGA
Organism: Rhodococcus sp. ARP2; assembly: GCF_001029585.1. Taxonomy (NCBI): domain Bacteria; kingdom Bacillati; phylum Actinomycetota; class Actinomycetes; order Mycobacteriales; family Nocardiaceae; genus Rhodococcus; species Rhodococcus sp. ARP2. The sequence continues at coordinate 73,303 of NZ_LEKE01000089.1, forward strand.
CGAGCCCTGCCAGGTGTGGACCGCGATAAGCGGCGCGTCGAACTGATCGGCATAACGAAACGCGTACTCGACGGCCTTCTTGCTCAACGCACTTCCGTCGACTCCGACGATGACGGGACGTTGATCCGGACCGGGATTCTCCGCCGAACCACGCCAGACGGTGACCGGACAGGTTGCGTGATTTGCCACCTTCAGTGCGGTCGATCCGAGTAGCCGCGAGCGCAGTGCGCCGGATCCGGTCGACCCCATCACGATCAGGCGTGCGGTACCCGAGGATTCGAGGATGTGCGTCGACGCCGGGCCCGGTGCGATCTCGGATTCGATGGTCAGTTCCGGGAATTCAGCTGAAATCACCGCGGCGGCGGCATCGATGATCGCTTCGCCGTCTTCGCGGATCTGGCTGAGGAACTGCGACTGCAACATCACTGCAGCGGGACTGTAAATCGGACCCTCCTGCGGCAGGGCATGCGCCAGAATCAGTCGTGAGTTCACCGCGTTCGCGACCGAGGCTGCCCACCGGGCCGCCGCCGTCGAGGCCTCGGATCCGTCGATACCGGCGACGACGTCCTGGTGTCCTGCAAGTGTGTTCATGTCTACTCCTCTGAAATGATCGAGATCGGTCGACTGGTTGCAGCCTGGTCACCAGAGTGACGACGCTGATTTGACGGCTTCCTTCCACGTCTTGCGGAGCAGTGTTGATTGCCCGTCGGCGATTTCCAGTTCTCGTCGGTAGGCCATGCCCAATCCGAAACTGGTGAGCGAGGTGTGCTCCTGCTCCGCAGCAATTTCGAGCAGGTGATGTTGGGCTACAACGGAATCCTGATGCTCGCCGAGAACATCCTGGAAGTGGCTGAAATGCTTCAAGGCGCGCTTGGCCCGGCTCTTCGACACCGGTTCCATGACCTCGATCGCGTACTTCATCCGCTTGGCGCCCTTGCGTGCGCGGTGCATTCGCTCGTCACGCTCGGTGCGGGTATCGGCATCGAAGACGTGATCGACCCGCTTACCGACCTTGTGAGCTAGATGGCGCAGGGTATGCGCCAGCTCTCGTGCCGACGCCTTTTTTCCTACACGGTGGGCGGCGGTGTCGAATTCGAGGTCGCCGACGTACTCGTCGAGTCGATCGAGCAGTGTGGTGTAGCGCTCGGAATCGAGCGCTTCGAGGGCGGTTTCCTGTGCGGTTTCACCGCGGGCCGAGAAGTGCTCGTCGATTCGAGCGCGCACTGCTTCTCGCTCGGGCATCTCGTCGATTTCACCGAGTCGTTCCACGAGACGCTCCCACTGGACCTCGACGTCGCGGGCGTCACCGAACTTTCCACCGATCCACCGAAGATCCGTGATGAGATCGTCGGTCTTGGGGGAGCGACCGGCGTACGACTGTAGAGCGCTGCGAATGCGACGTGCTGCGACCCGGAAGTCGTGAACTGCTTCGTCGTCGGAGCGGCGCGTTCCGAGATCCGCGGCGACCAGTGCGCGTAGTTGTTCGATGAGATAATTACGCAACAGAATTCGCGGATTCGACGCTTTGCCAGTGGTGACCTCGTGGCCGACGTATGGAGTGACCGAAGTGCCCAGTGCTCGTTTGAGTTTGGACGGACTCGCAGAACGCTCGAGCCCCGCGTCCAGTAGAACCGACTCGATTGCATCGGCCAGGGCTTGCCCGCCTGCGCCTTGTTCGACCTCGACTTCCTGCCACGTCGACTCACCGGAACCGTCTGCCTTGCAGGCGATGACGGTGTCGGAGACCACTTCGGCAAGCAGAACGCCGTTTTCGCCGTTGAGTCTGGTGCGCTCCCGATCGGTGATGATCAGGGCGACCGGCACCAGATCGTGACCGCGGATGACCGCCCGGATCAGACTCGCCAGCGGCGAGGGCACATCGGTGCTCTCGTCCGGGGGAAGCTGGATTTCGGTTCTAGTGTCCTCGCCTGCGGGAAGTTTCATGTGCCACCCCGCGTCATCGCCGCCCTCACGCTTGCGCAGCGTGATCTTCTCGGCGAGCAACCGGTAGTCGGTGGTGTCGAAGTAGGTGGCAGAGAGCTGTATCGAGTCGTGGACCGGTTCGCCGACGACACCGGGAAGTCCACCCAGCGCGGGAACTTCCTGCTCGGCCGGCGCCTCGTACTTGCGCTCGATCTCCCGTACGGCTTCGGGTACGACGGCGGTCTTGCTCATCTGGTCTCCTCTTGCGGTGCGGTCTGCGCTTCCATCCTCCCGGTATCGGAGGCGCAGTGGAAGGGTCCGGGGTCCCTACGGCGAGTCGCCACGGCCTGATTCGTCCGGCCAGGACAGGGTCCGCCGACTTTCGAACCGTTGCAGCCGGCCGGTCGTGGGATCCTCGAACTCGAGAACCTTCGACAGCAGGCGCAGCGGGTTCGAATAATCCTCTGCGGCAACGTCGTAGAAGTCGGGATAGAAGTTGTCGCCGTGGATCGGGAGCCCGAGCGAGGTCATGTGCAGGCGAAGTTGATGGGTCTTGCCGGTATGGGGAGTCAACCGGTACCGCGCGAAGCCGTCTCGCGTCTCGATCAGTTCGATCCGCGACTCGCTGTTGGGTTCGCCCTCGATCTCCGCGGCCTTGAGCACGCCGCGTTCTTTCACGATGCGACTGCGCACGATCACGGGAGTGCTCACCTGCGCGTCGTAACGCGCGATGGCCTCGTATTCCTTGGTGACGCGACGCTCGGCGAACATGGTCTGATAGCCGCGCCGGGCCGCCTGATGCACGGTGAACAGCAGCAGTCCTGCCGTGACGCGGTCGAGGCGATGCGCTGGACTCAACTCCGGCAGATCGAGATCCCGACGCAACCGCACCAAGGCCGATTCGGCGATGTATCGCCCGCGGGGCGTGCTCGCGAGAAAGTGCGGCTTGTCCACGACCAGGATGTTTTCGTCCCGGTAGAGGATGTCGATCTCGAACGGCACCCGCGCTTCGACGGGAGCGTCGCGGTACAGGTAGACGAAACGCCGGGGGGCGAAACCGCTCGTCTCGGTGATCGCGACGCCCTTCTCGTCGACGACCTCCCCGGCTGCGACTTTCTCCCGTAGGCGGACGGCGTCCTGGGGAAACCGTTCGAGCAGGTAGTCGAGCGTCGTCGCCCACATGCCGTCGTCTGGCTGACGGATGCGACTCGGGTTCAGGCCGTCGCGGACGGGAAGGGGAGATCGTGACACATCTTCAAAGCTAGCCGTCCGGGCGGCATCGAGACCTATTGACGACATATGGGACGAAAGTTACTATCCGGTAAGTTCGTGACGCCGGTCACTGTCGTGGGGGCAGGGCTGGGTCATCACAACAGAAAATTGGGGTTTTCGTGAGGACACGACTTCTACGTCGAAGGTCGACAACGATTGCGGTGGGGCTGTGCGTCGTGGGATTGACGGTGCCGAGCGCCGTCGCTTCCGCGGATCCGACGGGAGGGTCGGACGGACAGACCTGGCTCGCGGCCACGGAGACTGCGCCGCAGTATCCGGGCGTCTCCGTCGAGTGGGACGTACCCATCACGATGAGTGACGGCACGGTTCTGCAGGCAAATGTGTACCGACCGGCGGATGCGTCCGGGCGCGCTGTGGAATCGAAGGCGCCTTCGGTTCTCAACATAACTCCGTACACGAAACTGCTGGACACGTTGGTGGATTCAGCTCTGTCGATCCCGCAGGTGGGTGAGACGTTGATGGACGTGGCGAACTCGCTCGACCTCGCGGCGCCGTTCGACGGAGTCTCGGAGTTGACGGGCGTCATTGCCGGCGGAGGCGCCAGGGTTCTCGGCGTCAACCGTGATCTGGTCCAGAACGGATACACGCAGGTAGTGGTCGACGCACGTGGAACCGGCTTCTCCCAAGGTAATTGGGACGTGCTCGGCAAGCGCGAGCAACAGGATTCGGTCGAAGTCATCGATTGGATGAGCAAGCAGGGGTGGTCCGACGGCAAAGTGGGGATGGCCGGAATCTCGTACTCCGCGATCAACTCCGTACAGGCCGCGAGTAACAATCCGCCTGCGTTGAAGGCAATCTTCCCGGTCGAACCAGGCAACGATCTGCTACGCGACATCGTCGGAACCGGTGGCGGACTCGGAGTCGGGTTCATGCCGTTGTGGCTGACCGCGGTCAACGGGCTCAAACTCATTCCGAACGTTCAGGACATCCTGCAAGGCAACTTCGATCCACTGTGGTTGGCGAGCCGCCTCGAGGATCCCGGCACCCTGATTCCTGAACTGGTACAAGCGATGACGGCCCAGAGAATCGAGGACGTGTCACCGTCGACTCTGCAAGTCGCACAGGACGGTCAGTTCTATCAGGACCGATCCGCTGACGTCGGCAACATCACTGTTCCGACGATGGTCTACGGCGGTTGGCACGACATCTTCGCCAACAGCGAGCCGCGGATCTACAACGGAATCGATCTGCCGGCCGGGCAGAAGCAGTTGATCATGGGCAACGGCTATCACGTCACTCCCGGTGGAGGATTCGGCAAGGACGGTGCGCCGCCTCGCCTCGACGTACTCGAACGCGCGTGGTTCGACAAGTGGCTCAAGGGCATCGACAACGGAATCGAGCGATACGGTCCGGTGACGATGTTCCAGCAAGGTGGCGGATGGATCACGGATGATCAGTTCCCGCGAGCGGGCGCGACGTACGAACGTATGTATCTGAACTCCGCGCCCAGCGGAACTGCCGCACACGCGGCCTACGACGGTTCACTGACCAGTGACCAGCCCAGTGCCGCAGCGCGATTGACAGTCGCACCCGGACTGCGAGGCTTCTGCTCCGGTGACGGAACTCAGGGCACTGCCGGGATCTCCGTGGTGCTCGGTGCGTCGTGTTCCAAGGATTCCCGATTCCAGGAAGCGGAGGGTCTGACGTTCACCGGTGAGGCAGTCACGGAGCCGACCTCACTCTCGGGCCCGATCAACGTCCACCTCGAGACAGTCCTGGACGCGACGGACGGATTCTGGGCAGCGACGGTCAACGACGTAGCGCCGGACGGAACATCGACACCGATCACGAACGGCGCTCTGACTGCGTCGCTCCGGGCGGTCGACGATTCCAAGAGCACTCGCTCGGCCAACGGTGACTACAGTGAACCGCACCACTATCTGACGATCGACACGCGTCAGCCGGTGGTTCCCGGTGAGGTCACCGCCGTCGACATCAACATGCTCCCGACCGACGCAGTGCTACAACCCGGTCACCGGCTCCGCGTCGACGTCTACGCTGCCAGCGTGCCGCGATACCTGGCGCTCGGGCCGATGCTTGCCGACAGCCAACTGAAGCCGCAGCACATCGAATTGGCTGCGGATCGGCCGAGCTTCGTCAACGTTCCGTTCGTAGGGGGTCGCTGACCCGGACTGGATCGGCGGCGTGAGAACCTGCGGGCTGGCGGACGTTCTGCGAAGATCGTCCGATGACAGAATCCCGACTCTCCGCCGCCGTCCACGATCGTCTGGACGGACTTCTGGATCCGGTGGACGAGCGGCTCGCGGCGCAGTACCCGGGAAACCGTGACGAGATCCAGCCCGTGCACACGATTTACGTCAGTGCCGCGGATGCAACCGTCGACACCCCTCGTCTCTGGGGTGAGCAGGCGATCGCGCTTCTCGATTCCCATGCGCATGTGTTCGCCGATCTCGACACGGAGAATGCGCTCGCAGATGTGCGAGTTCAACTCGGCCGCAAGCCGGTCCAAGACTTTCGGATCGATTTCGAGGACGGGTACGGACGCCGCAGCGACGAAGAAGAAGACACAGCAGCGACGTCGGCCGGGCGGACACTTGCAGCGTTGAGCGCTGATCCTGCCGGGCCGAACTGGGGCGGCATCAGGTTCAAAGGGCTGCCGGCCGGTGAGCGTCGACGCTCGATCAGGACGCTCGAGCTTGTGCTCGACGCGGCCGGCGGAGTGCCGGACGGATTTGTCTTCACCGTTCCCAAACTGCGCGCGGTGGAGCAGGTCACGGCGACGGCGGTGCTCTGCGAAGAACTGGAGAAGGCGCACGGACTCGAGACCGGTTCGCTTCGGTTCGAGCTGCAGATCGAGAGCCCGCAGGCGGTCATCGCTGCCGACGGAACTGTGGCAGTTGCTCAGGCCATCCATCGCGGTGCCGGCCGTCTGACCGGTTTGCATTACGGCACTTACGATTACAGTGCGGCTTGCGGAATTGCATCGCGTCATCAGTCGCTCGAACATCCGGTGGCAGACCACGCAAAGGCTCTCATGTTGGCTGCTGCCGCGCAGACCGGCGTCTGGGTGTGCGACGGGTCAACTCAGGTCGCGCCCGTCGGGAGCGCCACGGCGATCCGCGACGCGATCACTCGGCACCATCGCCTCGTCACGCGGTCCCTGGAACGCGGTTACTACCAGGGGTGGGACATGCACCCCGGGCATCTGGTCACCCGCTGGCTCGCCACGTTCGGCTTCTACCGCAACGCGCTCGGCGCCGCTGCCCCGCGCATCCAGTCGTACCTGGGGCGCCAAGGTGGCGACGTGATGGACGAACCTGCAACTGCCCAGGCGCTGGCAGCGGTGGTACTGCGTGGGCTCGACGCGGGGGCTTATCCAGAATCCGACGTTCTCCGGCTCGCCCCGAGCGCGGACACCAACGCACTCCACCACCTCGTAGGACGCACCACACCGATCACAGGAGAACACTGACCGATGAGCACCACCGAATTCACCTTGCTGCCCGACCTGGCACTGCGCACCCTCGGCGGAGCCGTCATCTGGGCGAACGACGAGGCATTCGCCGAGCGCGAGGCCCTGATCCGACCAGGTAAAGCCGGATACCAGCCGGCGACGTTCGGACACAAGGGGCAGGTGTACGACGGTTGGGAGACGCGTCGTCGCCGTGTGGCAGGCCATGACGAGGCGATCGTGCGCCTCGGTGTTCCTGGAGTGGTGCGAGGCGTCGTGGTCGACACCGCGTGGTTCAAGGGCAATTACCCGCCCGAGATCTCGGTGGAAGCAATCTCCGTCGACGGGTATCCGGATCCCGTCGACCTGGCCGGATCCAGCGAGTGGACAACCATCGTCGAACGCTCGACCGTGCACGGTGACTCGGAGAATCCGTTCTCGGTGGTTTCGGAGGATCGATGGACGCACGTCAAGCTGACCATTTATCCGGACGGCGGCGTTGCGAGATTCCGTGTTCACGGTGAAGCACGGCCAGACCCGCGTTTCCTCGATGCCGGGCCGTTGGACCTTGCAGCACTCGAAAACGGTGGCCGCGTGACCGATTGCTCCAACATGTTCTACAGCTCACCGCAGAACATTCTGTTCCCCGGACGCGCTGCTTCGATGGGGGACGGGTGGGAGACCGCCAGGCGCCGCGACGACGGAAACGACTGGGTGCAAGTACAACTCGCGGGTGAAGGCGTGTTGAGTTTCGTCGAGATCGACACCTCGTACTTCCTCGGAAACAGTCCAGGTGAGGGCGCTCTGACCGGCCGAACTCCGGAAGGGGAGTGGTTCGAACTGTTGCCGCGTACGACGCTGCGTCCGGACACGCGCCATCGCTTTCCGATCGATTCCGAAGTTCCGGTCACCGATGTTCGTCTGGACATCTTCCCGGACGGTGGCCTGGCGCGGCTGAGAGTATTCGGCGTACTCACCGACGCTGCTCGCGCTGTGATCTCCGGGCGCTGACGGTAAAGTTGTTGCCATGAGCGACTATCCGCGCGACGACTATCCCCGGGACATGGTGGGGTACGGCCCTCATCCGCCGCATCCGCACTGGCCCGGCGACGCGCGGATAGCGGTTCAGTTCGTACTCAACTACGAAGAGGGAGCCGAGAACAACGTCCTCGACGGGGACGCGGCTTCGGAGACTTTTCTGTCGGAAATGACTCCGGCGGAAGCATTTCCGAATCGACACATGAGCATGGAATCGCTGTACGAGTACGGCTCCCGGGCCGGGTTGTGGCGTGTCCTGCGGACCTTCGAGCGGCGAAACCTGCCTCTCACAGTCTTTGCGGTGGCGCGGGCAATGCAGCGTAACCCGGAAGCAGTCAGTGCTTTTCAGGAGTTGGGTCACGAGATCGCGTGTCACGGATTACGTTGGAAGTCTTACCAATCCGTGGACATCGAGCGTGAACGCGCCGACATGGCCGAGGCAGTCCAGATTCTGCAAGATCTGACGGGTTCGGCGCCTCTCGGTTGGTATACCGGACGCGATTCACCGAACACCCGCGAATTGGTGGTCGAGCACGGCGGCTTCGTCTACGACTCCGATTCGTACGCCGACGATCTGCCGTACTGGGTAGACGTTCCGCGTGGCACAGAGTCGGTGAAGCATCTCGTCGTTCCGTACACGCTCGATACCAACGACATGCGTTTCGCCTCTCCAGCAGGATTTCCCAGCGGCGATCAGTTCTTTGCGCACCTACGTGACGCCTTCGACGTGCTGTATGCGGAGGGAACGGCCGGATCACCGAAGATGCTCTCCGTCGGGTTGCACTGCCGCATAGTCGGACGCCCTGCCCGAGCTGCCGCCCTCGAGCGTTTCCTGGACCATGTGCAGTCACACGAAAAGGTCTGGATCTCGCGGCGAATCGACATCGCCGAGCACTGGAAGACCATTCACCCCGCGTAATGCGGGGCTATTTGCGCGCCTCGATCAGAAATCGACTCGAGTACGCGACAAAAGATCCGTCTCGACGGATCTGCTGATCGAGTTCCCGGAGCCGGTCCAGATACTGCGCGACGGTGAATCCCGGAACCATCCAGATCACCTTGCGTAAGAAGTAGACAACGGCGCCGATATCGAAGAATTCCATGCGCAGACGCTCGAAACGAAGGTCGACGACGGTGAGCCCGGCCGAAATCGCGTCGGCGCTTTCGTCCTCGTAGTGCCGTCCGCGACGAGCCTGCGGCTGAGGACCGAGGAAGAACTCGACGAGTTCGAACACGCTGGCGTGACCGACATGTTGAGCGAAGTACGTTCCTCCCGGTTCGAGTACCCGAGCGATCTCGGCCCACCACACCGTCGCAGGGTGTCGACTGGTCACCAGATCGAAAGCCGAATCGGCAAACGGTAGCGGTGGCTCGTCCGGATCCGCGACCACCACCACACCTCGGGGACGCAGAAGCGCGGTGGCCTTGGTTACGTTCGGTGGCCAGGATTCGGTTGCCGCCATCACCGGCGGGAGTGTCGGTGCAGCGGCGAGGACTTCGCCGCCGCCGGTCTGGATGTCCAGCGCAGCGCCGGCACCACCGAGACGTTCACCCATCAACCTCTGATACCCCCACGACGGACGCTGCTCCGTGGCGCGCCCGTCGAGCCACGAGAAGTCCCACCCGTCGACGGAGGCGGATTCGGCTTCGGCGACAAGTTCCTCGAAACTTCGTGACGTCCTCTCAGGCGTTCCTTGCGACATCACATCATCATCGTCGCGGAGCGTCGACGGTGCCAGTTTTTTACGGCTACTTCGGGGTGGCACCGAGCATCGGTGCGAGTTGTGTGGCAATCGGGTTCAGGTTGAGCTTGTCCGGGTCCACCTTGGGCTTGCTGTCCCACGGTTGCGAGGTGTTCGGGTCGGCGAACGCGATGCGGTTGGCGCTCCGAACTCCCGTTTCGCTGCCCTGGGGTGCCTGGCAGTTGGCGGCTGTGTTCAACGGGAAGTTCTGCGTCGTGTCGTCGAAGTTCGGGTCCTTGCGCTTCATCTCGTCGAGGATCGCCATGGTCCCTTCGTAACCGACGGTGCACGAGAGCGGGTTGTTGGTCTCGAGTACCAAGCCCAGATGTACTGTGCCGTCTCCCGGTGCAACGGTGGGCGCCGCCCCGGCGAGGGCAGGCAGGAAGAGCAGGAAGGGCTGCAGCGAGGGCAGTGTCGGGGCGGCTGCCGCTGCAACGGCGGAGAGGTTGGAGAGGTTGGTCGTGAGCGCGGGGCCGGCTTCGGTGACGAGAGAGCCGACTTGTTCGCTGGCCGGTATGCCGTTGTCGATCACGCGTCGGATGTCGGGGTCGCTGGTGCGCAATTGCGCAGTCAGTGCGTCGAGGTCGGTGCTGAACTGCTTGATCGCCGACGATTGATCGGACTGGGTCGTGAGTACCGTCTGGCTGTCGCGGATCAGTCCGAGGGTCTGGGGAAGGGTGTCGAGGCCCGACTGGGAAATCCCCGACAGCGAGTCGGCAAGGACTTGCAGATCTTCGCCCTTGCCGTTGAATGCCGCGCCGAGTTCCTTCGCGACGGTGTGGAGTGCGTCTACCGGAACGGAGTGCACCAGACCGTTGGCGCTGGTCAAGACGTTCTCGATGGGGATCGGCGTGGTGGTGTCGCCCACGGCGATCACCGAGCCGTCTTCGAGGAACGGGCCCTGGTCGGTATCGGGCTGAAGGTCGACGTACTGTTCACCGATGGCTGAGCGATTGGCCACCACGGCTCGCGCGGATGCGGGAATCTGTGGAGCATTGCTGTCGATCAACAGGTCGACTTCGATTCCGTCGGACGTGAGCGACATGTCGCCGACGCGTCCGACGGGTACACCGCGATAGGTCACTTCGGCGTTGGTGAAGATGCCACCGGACGTCGCCAGTTCGGTTTTGACCGTGTATTGGCCGAATCCCAGAAGATTGTCCAGCCGTACGTATTTCGCTCCGACGTAGATCAAACCCAGGAGTGCAACCACGACGAGGGCGACCAGCTGCCACTTGGCGAGCTTCGACATCACCATGTGGGGACGGCCCTGAACTGATGCGGTGTGTTCATGGTTCGACTCCCGAATGACTAGCCGGGTACGGCTGGTGTTGAGCGAATTGTGTTCACCCGCGAGCATTCTCGGGCGAACCGGAAACTTCCGGCAATTCGTTGTTGGCGATAACTATAAACAAGTCGTCACAGATAGAAAGTCGGCGCTGAGATTTCCGCAGGTCGTCGAAACGTAAGTGGCACAGCTCACTTCAAATGCATGGATGTGACGTACGTAGCTTTGCGCCCGAATCGGGCTTGACTTCGCCAAACATATCCATAAAAGTAGATGCGTTCCGGTTGGCGAGGAGAAGGGGTGCGGTCCATGGATGCTTTGGCGATCTTCAAGGCGCTGTCCAACCCGACTCGTCTGCAGATCTTGGAGTGGCTCGCGCATCCGGCGAAGTATTTCGACGAGGACTCGTACACGCAACAGGATCTCGGGTTTCACATCGGAGTCTGTGTCGGTGATATTCAGGGGCGATCGGGACTTGCCCAGTCGGTGATCTCGGGGTACCTGCAGGGCATGAAAGATGTAGGTCTGCTCGAGTCCGAGCGCATCGGGAAGTGGACGTACTACCGACGAAACGAAACCGTGATCGGAGAGTTCAGGGAATTCGTTCGCGAAAAGCTGTAGCGGTCGGATTGCCCTCGTCGGCTGGTTTTGCTAAATCAAACATATCTATATATCTAGATATGTATCTGTTTTGTGTGGCGTAGTAGGAGGAGTGTGTCGTGAAGTCGAAATTGTTGATACCGGTTCTGGCGTTGGGTGTATTCGGAATCATCACTACGGAGATGGGCATTATCGGGGTTCTGCCTCAGGTCAGCGAAAAGTTCGGTATCACCGCGTCCACTGCCGGATGGTTGGTCGGTGTGTTTGCGCTCGTCGTGGCGGTGACCGGTCCGTTCACGACGCTGATCACCTCGGGAATCAACAGGAAAACCGTTCTGTTGGTGGCGATTGCAGTCTTTGCGGTCTCCAACATGGTGTACGCGAGCACGTCGAGTTTCGAGGTGATGTTTGTGTTTCGGATCATTCCCGCCGTGGTTCACCCGGTCTTCTTCGCGCTCGCACTCGCGAGTGCAGTTCGACTGGTGCCACCGGAGGAAGCAACTGCAGCTGTGACGAAAGTATTTGCGGGTGTCACAGTAGGATTCGCATTCGGTGTACCGCTGACGTCGTATCTGGCCGAGAACTTCTCGGTGTCCACGGCTTTCGTTTTCGGTGCAGTGGTCAACATTCTCGCGTTTCTCGGGATTGTCGTACTTCTGCCCTCGGCTCCGGTGACACAACGCCTGTCGTACGGCGCACAGGTCGGGATCCTTCGCCGGCCGCGCGTGTGGTTGACCATCCTTTCCGTCACCTTCGTCTTCGCAGCCATGTTCTCGGTGTACGGATACTTCGCCGAATACCTCGGCGGAGTGACGGGCATGAGCGGATCGTGGATCAGCGCGATGCTCTTGGCTTTCGGTGTCGTGATGATCTTCGGCAACTTCGTCTTCGGGGCGGTGCTCGCCAAGAGTGTGGTGCGCACGGTTGTGGCTTTTCCCTTGCTGTACATCGTCGTCTACGTGATGCTCTATCTGGCAGGCCCGTACTTCGGTGCGATGGTTGTAGCCGTGTTGGTTTGGGGTGTAGTGCATTCCGGTGGTCTGGTGGTTTCGCAGAGTTGGATGGGGCGAGACGCAGTCGACGCGCCTGAATTCGGCAACAGCCTTTTCATCTCGTTCTCCAACTTGGGGATCACGCTTGGAACTGCGGTCGGTGGACTGTTTCTCGCGCATTTCGAAACCCGCCAATTAGTTTGGGCCGGAGTATTGTTCGCGGTCCTGGCACTGGTGACGATTGGTGCTCGACTCTCGCTCGGGCACGTTCACAGCGAGAACGGTGTCAGTGTGCCGGTGTAGGTTTTGGGCAGTGGCCGTGCGAACTCGCCGCGCGCACTGGTCGACAGTCCGAGGGTGACCAACGATTGAACCATCGTGACCCCAGCGGCAACGCCGTCGACTACCGGGACACACAGTTCGTCGGACAAGTCCTGGCACAGGTCCGCCATGCCGGCGCAACCCAGCACGAGAACGTCCGAGTTATCTTGCTCCAATGCGTCGAAACAGGCTTCCAAGATCACCTTTCGCGCGTCGGGATCACGATCGAGTTCCAGAACCGGAATCTCGCAGGAGTGGATACCCCGGCACCGAGCCTGCATGCCGTACCGGTCCACCAGATCGGCTGCGCGGCCGCGGGTTCGACCGAGGGTGGTCACGATGCTGAATCCGCGTCCCAGGAAACTTGCGTAGTTCATTGCCGCTTCGGCAACAGCTACGACGGGGCCCTTGGCCAGCTCTCTGGCTGCATCTAGACCTGGGTCACCGAAGCAAGCAATGACGTAGCCGTCGACTTCGTTCTTTTCTCCGGCGGCGATCTCGGCCAGGATTCCGGGGATGCTGAGAGCTTCGTCGTAGTGGCTTTCGATCGACGCGGGACCCATCGCAGGGCTGACTGCCTCGACGAATGTGCCCGAGCCCGCGACACCCCGGGCACATTCCTCGATCTTGGCGGTCATCGCCCACGTGGTGTTGGGGTTGATCACCTTGATTCTCATGACGATCAGTCGACCGTCACAGTGTCGGGAGAAGAAGCATTCCGGACAGCCAGGGAAGTGCGCGTGGCGAGTAGGTAGTAGACGGCAAATCCGAGCCCGCAACCGATGAACCAGCTGTACTGCGCTGCGGTGTACATCCCGGTGAGGTCCTTGCCCAGGACCGGGACCATCGCGACGACGGCTCCCACCACGGTGGCGATCACTGCAGCAGGATTGTATCCCTTGCTGTACCAGTAGGTTCCGGTCGGCGACATGCTGAACAGTTCGTCGACGATCACCTTCTGCTTGCGCACGAGGTAGTAGTCGGCAATCAGGATTCCGAACAGCGGACCGATGAAGGCTCCGAGGGTTTCGAGCGTGTAGTGGATGACGTCGGGATTGTTGTAGAGGTTCCACGGGGTGATGAGGATCGAGCCGATCGCCGCGATCATCCCGCCGGCCCGCCAGCTGATCTTCTGCGGGCTCACGTTGGAGAAGTCGAAGGCCGGGGAAATGAAGTTGGCCACGATGTTGATGCCGATCGTGGCGATGGTGAAGGTGAGTGCGCCGAGGACGATGGCGAAGGTGCTGTCGATTCGTGCCACTGTTGCGACGGGATCGGTGATCAGTTCGCCGTACACCGGCAGTGTCAACGACGCCGTGACGACGACCAACACCGAGAATACGAGGAAGTTCAACGGCAAACCGAGGAAGTTGCCCTTCTTGACTGCAGCGAACGACTTCCCGTAGCGGGAGAAGTCACCGAAGTTGAGCATCGGTCCGGAGAAGTACGAGACAACCAGAGCGATCGCACCGAGCATGACCGGCACGGCGTCGTAACCGGAGTATTTGACGTCGCCGAGTGTGAGATCGACAGCGCTCCAGCCTGCCTGGTAGATGAGGTACCCGCACAGCATGAACATCACGACGTACACAGCCGGCCCGCAGAAGTCGATGAAGCGGCGGATCGATTCCATGCCTCGCCAGAAGACGCAGGCCTGAAGTACCCACAGGAGCATGAAACTTCCCCAGCCCAGTGCGGAGAGTCCGGCGAATCCGTAGTCTTCGACGACGGCATACGGTGCGAGTGACGGAAAGAGTTTGATCAGTACGACATCGAGGGCTGCCGAAGCGAGGAAGGTTTGAATCCCGTACCAGGCCACGGCAATCAGGCCACGAATGATTGCCGGGATGTTCGCGCCGAGGACACCGAACACGCTGCGGCAGATCACCGGATACGGTACGCCGGTAACTTGGCTGGGCTTGGCGACGAGATTGCAGAAGAAGTAAACGATCGTGATACCGACCAGCAGGGCGACGAGTACTTGCCAGCTGGCCAATCCCAGTGCGAAAAGACTACCGGCAGTGACATATCCGCCGACGCTGTGTACGTCGGACATCCAGAAGGCGAAGATGTTGTACGACGACCAGGTCTGCTTGCGAAGCGGCGCCAGATCCTCGTTGGTCAAACGAGGGTCGTAGCCCGGTTTGATCAGTCCGCCGCCGACCGGGTGGCCCGCGGCTTCGACGAGGTCGGCCGAGCCGGTTTCCTTTGGGGGAGTTGGGGCAGTGGTCGTTCGGGACGGAAGAATGTCGGTCATGACAGCTCCTGTGCATCAGTGCAGGAAATCAGCGGACAGTGCACGAGCTCTCAGCGTCAGTGATGAAAACTGTGTTGAGAGAAAGGTATCGACGCTGTGTTGCACAGCTATTGCGCAATCGGTATATCTTTCTCGGCCAGTAGGCCGGTGTCTGTCGGCAGAGTCGCGATCACGGTGTTGAGTCGGCGATGATGGATTTCGGAAGCACTCAGAAGAGCGGCTGCGTCCCGACGCAGGAATGCGTCCAGCATCGCGGTGTGATCGGAGTGCAGAACCCGGCGATCGACGCCGGCAACATGGACCATCGGCTGTACCGGTTCGGTGATGTTCCAGGCAGCTTCGAACATGTGCAGAAGTCGAAGCATTTGCGACGGTCGGGTCAGTGCGAGGTGAAAGTTTCGGCTCTCACAGTGATAGGACTGAGAGTCGTCGTAGCGCAACGCGATCTCCAGACGGGAATTCACCTCGACGGCGTGTTCGTGATCCTCTTCGGTGGCCCGCTCGACGGCGACGGCCAATGCAGCTGATTCGAGAGTTTCGCGGACGATGTACATCTCGCGCAGTTCTGCCGGCGTCAACTGAGCAACGGTGTAGCCGAATTGGTGGCGGTGGTCGACCAACGACTCTCCGACCAGGGTCTTCAGCGATTCCCGCACTGGTATTCGGCTGACCCCGAACACATCAGCCACGTCGCCGAGAGGGATCGGGGTACCCGGAGGCGCCGAACCCGACAGAATCACTCGGCGCAGTTCGTCGAGGATCGTTTGTTGTGGACTGCCGGGAGCATCGATTACCAGTTGCGTCAGTAGTACCGATCTACGGCGCGGTGGCATGTCGGTCTCCCTTCTCGTCGCTGCCAGGGTAGAAATCCGTTGTTTCGGGCGCGTGACACCGGCATGGCCGTCGTGAATCGCATCTGTGAGGGGCCGTCATTTCGACTGCGATGACGAAGCACAAGTGAGCGCTGCTCAGGGCGACGAACACGGGGGTAGCGTTGATTTGTAGTGGTTGGCAGAAAGCGAGTCGGTCGATGGCATCCGTTGTGCGATCAGAAGCCGACCAGCGAGTTGTCGGCAACTTGCCCTTGGAGCTGACGAGTTTTGTCGGCCGACGGCGTGAGTTGGCCGAAGCCAGAAGATTGTTCGAGTCGTCCCGTTTATTGACGCTCACCGGTATCGGAGGTGTCGGCAAGACGCGGCTCGCGATCCGGCTTGCGAGTGCGCTCCAGCGGGTGTTCCGAGACGGCGCGTGGTTGGTGGAGTTGGGGGAGCAGACGGATCCAGAACTCCTCGAGGATTACGTCGCCGTGATTTTGGGGGTGCGGCCGGTGTCCTCGTCGGACCCGCTGCACACTGTGATCGACTACTGCTCCGATCGCAGTCTGCTGTTGGTACTCGACAACTGCGAACATCTGGTCGATGCCGTCGCTCTGTTTGCCGGTGCGATCCTACGGCGATGTGCCGGTGTCAAGATCTTGGCGACGAGCAGAGAATCGCTGGGAATGGGCGGTGAGGTGACGATGCGCGTTCCCTCGCTCACCACGCCGCAGCAACAGCCGCGCGAATTCGAGGGACTTGCCCAGTACGAATCCGTGTCGTTGTTCACCGAGCGTGCGGCTTCAGTCGTCCCCGGTTTCACCCTCACTGAGGAGAACAAGCGCGCCGTTGCTCATATCTGTCACGACCTGGATGGACTCCCGCTTCCGATCGAGTTGGCGGCCGCTCGCCTGCGCGGTATGTCGGCGGAGCAGATCATGGATCGGCTCTCGGATCGTTACCGCCTTTTGACTTCTGGTGGACGCGACGTACCGAGTCGTCAGCAGACTCTCCGATTGTCGATCGATTGGAGTTACGACTTGTGCTCGCCTCCGGAGCAGCAGCTGTGGGGTCGGCTGACCGTGTTTTCCGGCGGGTTCGAGCTTGACGCAGCCGAGGGAGTGTGCGGGCAGGAATCGAGTTCGACGGAAGTGCTCGATCTCGTCACTGCGTTGGTCGAGAAATCCATCCTCATTCGTGAGGAGATCGACGGCACCGTTCGCTATCACCTGCTCGACCTCCTGCGGGAGTACGGACGAGAGAAGGCCGAGTTCTCGAACGACTACGTGGAACTTCGACGGCGCCAACGTGATTGGTTCGAAGCGCTGGTTGTTCGTGCGGAAGCCGAGTGGATCAGTGACCGGCAAGCAGCGTGGATCGCACGGCTGGGTCGTGAACAGCACAACGTCTACGACGCGCTGGAGTTTTCGATTTCCACTGCCGGGGAGGCGCGATCTGCAACGCGAATGGTCGGTGCGTTGTACAGATTCTGGCTTTCTGGTGGATTGCTTGTGCAGGCACGGTATTGGACGGATCGAGCTCTGAATACAGAGGATCGGGAGCTCGACCCGTTCCGCGTTGATGTCTTGGCCATCGACGCTGTGAATCACGCGATGCAGGGGGAACTCGAACGGGCACAAGCGCTGGTCGACGAGAGTTGGCACCTGGCGAATGCCTTGGCGGACGTACGCTCACGCGGTCTCGCGGCATGGGGTGACGGATACGTCGATACGTTCAGAGGCAACTTCGATACCGCTACAGCCAAGTTGGAATCCGCGTTGACGCTGTTTCGATTGGACGAAAATCTGCTGCATGTGGTGATCGGCCTGGACACCCTGGGGATCGCGTACTTTCTTTCCGGGGCCCTCGATCGCTCGGTGGAGTGCAACGAAGAGACTCTCGCGATCACCGTGCCCGCCAACGAAGTCATGTTCCAGGCTTTTGCGTTGGGAACCCTCGGGCTCGTGGGCTGGCTCCGAGGTGAATTAGATGACGCACGTGATTATTTGACGCGAAGTCTGAGAATTCTCGATGCCCCGATGAACTCGGCGTGGTGTATCGAACCACTGGCGTGGATTGCTGCAGCGCAACGTGATTGGAAGAATTCCGCGGTTCTGCTCGGCGCGGCAGCCATGTATTGGCAGAAGGTCGGGGGTCGGCTGGCGGGCCTGCCGGGTTTGTCGCCGCATCACGACACTGCGGCAGAGACTGCTCGTAGGGCTATGGGTAAGAGTGCTTTCGACAAGTCGTTTCGCAACGGATTTGTGATGTCCGAGAGTGAAGCTGTCGCGTATGCGCTCGACGAGCGTCGCAGTGTTCCGGGTTCATCGTCAACTGAGGCACCTCACCTGACTCGTCGTGAGCAGCAAGTTGCGGAACTCGTTGCGCGGGGCCTGACCAATCGCGCTATCGCGGAACATCTCGTGATCTCGCTTCGTACGGCTCAGGGTCATGTGGAGCATGTGCTGACCAAATTGGGTTTCACCTCCAGAGCGCAGATCGCGGCGTGGTTCGTGTCGACCGAGCAGGAGACCGACTCCCGAGGCTGAGATCGCGGGCAGTGGTGAGCGCTTCTCGGGTGCAGTTCGCGGGGGTAGCGTTGGTTTTGGAGTGGAATCGCAGAAAGCGAGTCGGTCGATGGCATCCGCTGTGCGTGCAGAAGCCGATCATCGGGTTGTCGGTAACTTGCCGTTGGAGTTGACGAGTTTTGTCGGTCGGCGGCGTGAGTTGGCCGATGCCAGAAGATTGTTCGAGTCGTCCCGTTTGTTGACGCTGACCGGCGTCGGGGGCGTGGGCAAGACACGTCTCGCGATTCGGCTTGCGGGTGCGCTGCAGCGGGTGTTCAGCGACGGTACCTGGTTGGTGGAGTTGGGGGAGTTGTCGGATCCGGATCTGCTCGCGGATTATGTCGCCGTGACTTTGGGGGTGCGGCCGGTTTCGTCGTCTGATCCGCTGCGCGCTTTGATCGAATTTTGCGCCGATCGGAGTCTGCTGTTGGTGTTCGACAACTGTGAACACCTGGTGGATTCGGTTGCCCGGCTTGCCGGGGCGATCTTGCGTCGGTGTGCCGGTGTGAAGATTCTGGCGACGTCGCGAGAGTCTCTGGGTGTGGGCGGTGAGGTGGTGATGCGGGTTCCTTCTCTCACTACGCCGGAACTG
Source organism: Rhodococcus sp. ARP2 (assembly GCF_001029585.1). Classification (NCBI taxonomy): domain Bacteria; kingdom Bacillati; phylum Actinomycetota; class Actinomycetes; order Mycobacteriales; family Nocardiaceae; genus Rhodococcus; species Rhodococcus sp. ARP2. The sequence continues at coordinate 92,143 of NZ_LEKE01000089.1, forward strand.
CGGGGGCCGCGCGCTTTCGATGGGCTGGCTCGGTACGAGTCTGTTTTGTTGTTCGCAGAAAGAGCTGCGACTGTGGTGCCGGGTTTCGTGTTGACCGAAGGGAACCGGAATGCCGTTGCCCGTATCTGCCACGATCTGGACGGATTGCCGTTGCCGATCGAGTTGGCTGCTGCTCGGCTGCGATCTATGTCGGCGGAGCAGATCATGTATCGGCTTTCTGATCGTTACAGCCTTTTGACTTCCGGTGGGCGTGATGTTCCCAGTCGTCAGCAGACCCTGCGATTGTCGATCGATTGGAGTTACGACTTGTGCTCACCGCGTGAACAACGGTTGTGGGCGAGGCTGTCGGTGTTCTCGGGTGGGTTCGATCTCGATGCTGCCGAGGGTGTTTGCGGGCAGGATTCGAGTTCGACGGAAGTGCTCGATCTCGTCACTGCGCTGGTCGAGAAGTCCATCCTCATTCGTGAGGAGATCGACGGCTCAGTCAGATACCACCTTCTCGATCTACTCCGGGAGTACGGACGAGAGAAGGCCGAGTTCTCGAACGACTACGTGGAACTTCGATGGCGCCACCGTGATTGGTTCGAAGCGCTGGTCGTTCGTGCGGAAGCCGAGTGGATCAGCGACCAGCAAGCTGCGTGGATCGCAAGGCTGGGTCGTGAACTGCACAACGTCTACGACGCGCTGGAGTTTTCGATCTCGACGCCGGGTCAGACGCGATCAGCGACGCGAATGGTCGCGGCGCTGTACCGATTCTGGGTTCTCGGCGGTCGGATCGCTTCGGCGCGGCACTGGGCGGATCGAACCCTGAGAGCTTCCGATGGGGAGCCGGACACTTATCGCGTGGAAATTCTGTGTATCGACGCCGTAGCGCATGGGATGCAGGGTGACCTCGTCCGGGCGCGCGGACAGGTAGAGGAGAGTTGGCGCCTTGCCGAGGTCGTGGGAGATGTACGCTCTCGAGGCTTGGCTGGATGGGCGGACGGATATGTCGACACGTTCAACGGCGAATTCGACACTGACGCCAGGAAGTTGGAGGCTGCCGTATCGCTTTTCCAATCAGCTGAGAATCTAGAGCACAAAGTGGCCGGCTTGATTACCCTCGGGCTCGCTTGCATCTTTACCGGCGCGCTGGAGCGATCGGTGGAGTGTTTCGACGAGTCCCTTGCCATCACCGGACCGCCGCACGAAGTGATGTATCAGGCGTCGGCGCTTAGCAATCTAGGGCTTGTGGACTGGTTTCGAGGTGACCTCGAGCGCGCACGTGACCATTTGGCGCGAAGTCTGCGGGCCACGGCCGCTTCAATGAACTCGGCGTGGTGTATCGAACAGTTGGCGTGGATTGCTGCAGCGCAACGTGATTGGAAGCAATCGGCGGTTCTACTCGGCGCTGCGGCGATGTACTGGCAGAAGGTCGGGAGTCGGCTCGCGGGGCTTCCGATCTTGTCACCCCACCATGACAAGGCGGCAAACGATGCTCAAAAGGCATTGGGTAAGGGTGCTTTCGACAAGCAGTTTCACCGGGGAATTGTGATGACCGAGGGTGAAGCTGTCGCGTACGCGCTCGACGAGCATCACAGAGTCCCGGACACATCGTCGACCGAGGCGATTCGACTTACTCGTCGTGAACTGCAGGTTGCGGAACTGGTTGCGCAGGGCCTGACCAATCGCGCTGTCGCAGAGCATCTCGTCATTTCGCCGCGGACAGCACAGGGGCACGTGGAGCACGTGCTGACGAAATTGGGTTTCACCTCCAGAGCGCAGATCGCGGCGTGGGTGGTATCGACTGCGCAGGAGCGTGACTCGCGCGAGGTCAATGGTTCAGCAGATCGGAGCTGAAGTCCGATTGCAGTTCTCCCCGATCGTCGCCGCACAGGCAGAACACCGGGTACCGCTTACCTAGTTCTCGCCGTTGAAACAATACTCGCAGCGGTCCGGACGCATCCGCGCGCGGGGATTCCGTGAGCAACGTGTACAGCCACGGCCCCTCGTCCAATTCGACGATGGCGAGAACGGTCGTGGGGTCGCCGTGAACCGTTCGCCAGGACGCGACAGTGCCGTCTCCGCAACACCGCGTTACGTCCAACCGCGCTCCGCGACACCTGGTGCAGACCGCGCTCGCGGGGGAGAGGATGGCATCACATTCCGCGCATTGGGGGAGTGTCAAGCATTCGGATCGTGATGAACGGCCCGAATATCGTTGCGATACAAGACTTTTTGTCAAGTTGACGTGATACATGTCAGTAGCGCCGGGCGAGATAGTATGGCATCGAGTCCACGGGTGCGCGTTTGACCGACTCCCCGGACGTCGGGGCGTGAAGGACCTCACCGCCTCCGGCATAGATCCCCACATGTTCCCCGCCGTAGTACAGGACTACGTCACCTGGCTGGAGATCGTCCCGGGAAATCGGAGCTCCGCCGACCGCCTGGTCGTAGGTAGTTCGCGGAATTGAAACGCCCGCTTGTGCATAGGCCCATTGAACGAGGCCGGAGCAGTCGAACGAGTCCGGTCCGGTCGCGCCCCAGACGTACGGTGCGCCGATCTTGGACTCTGCGGCTGCCAATGCGCGGCCTCCATCCGAGGAATCGAAAGCTGACACTTTCGCCGGATTCGTGACGACGGAAACTCCGGCGGTGTTCCAGTCCGGAAGCAAGGGGGCCTGAGCGTTCGCGGTGTCGATACTGACGGCAAGGGTTGTCAGTGAAAGAGCGCCGATGACAAGCGCCCTTCCGAGTGCGTTCTTCGTCGTGCTGGGGCTGGTGAATCGGTGGTGCGACATTTCTCGTGTTGCCTTCGCGTCGGTGCGTCCCGAAGCAGGTATCCGGCTGGGCGTGATCGGGCTTCGGCTTGTGACACACAGCCTGGTTTCGCCTCGACGTGTTCGCGCCGGTCAGTTGGACGGGATGCATACCTGTTTTCGAGTGGCGTGTCGGCAATCGTGACGTCTCGCGAAGTGGCAGAAGAAAGAAGTAGGTACCGATGCAGGTACTACGGTCGTCGCCGCGCCGGTGCGTGCGCGGCAACATCGAGTTCGATACTTCACCCGGAGAAAAACCTCACCTGAACTGGGATTTGATCATGATTGTCTCCGCAAGTCGAACCGATGCATTCATCGAGTGGCGCACCGCCGTGGTCGATTCTCGACCTGTCGACTTCGGCGTCGGTGGGCACGGCGAGACAGTGCTGTTTCTGCACGGTTGGGGGTTGTCCCCTCGCGCCTATGGATCTGCGCTTGCTGCCGTCGTTCACCGGGGATCCAGGGTGATTGCGCCTGCGCTTCCGAGACTTGGCGGTACGGCTGAACTAGACCGAGCCGATCGCAACTTCGAAGGTTATGCGGCGTGGGTGACGCGGTTTCTCGACGCGGCCGGAGTTACCGGTCCGGTGACCGTCGTCGGGCATTCGTTCGGCGGCGGTGTAGCGACAGCAGTGGCGCGGGACTTCCCCACGCGAGTCTCGCGCTTGGTTCTGGTGAACTCGGTTGGTGGTGGCGTGTGGTCGAGTGCTGGTGGTCAGGAGCGCCCGATTCGTGAACGTCCGTGGTGGAACTGGTGTGGGTCGGCGATGGTCGAGGCTGCCGAGTCGGTACACGCTCGCAGAATCCCGCAGTTTCGACTCGACGAGTTCGCGTTCAACGCGCTTCGCAACGCCCGTGGAGTGTGGCAAACGGGCAACCTCGCGCGGACTGCGGATCTCATCGATGCACTCGAAGAGATCGCAGTCCGCGCGATGCCTGTTGTCGTGTTGTGGGGAGCTGATGATCATGTGATTCCGCGAACGAGTTTTCATGCTGTCTGCGCCGCCTTGGGTGATCCCGAGGTTCGCGAGGTTCCTGGCAATCACAATTGGCTTATCGACGATGCGGAGTTGTTCGGCCAGGTGTTGACGGAATCACAGGCCGGACGAGCTGTCAGTGCACCTGTTCTGTCTCCTTCGTTCGTGTTCTGTTCGACCACGCGGATTGCGCAGTGACCAGGCAGCCGGCGATCAGGGTGATGATCGCGATGACGCGCACGGCGCTGTCCGCGCCGGTGGTGAAGGCACTCAGGACGGCGTCGTGAGCGAGGGGAGTGTCGGCCATCTCGAGTCCGTCTGCGACCGTGCGTGGCGCGGCGCCGTCTCCGTCGCGCATCGAGTCGGGCAATGCGCTGATGAAACGGCTGGTCAAGATGGTGCCGATGACGGCGACGCCCAAGGCGCTGCCGAATTCTCGTGCCGTCGCCTGCAGTCCTGAACCGACGCCTGCCTGTTCGAGGGGCAGCGAGTCCGCGATGTCGTGAGTCAATACGGGGAGCGCGGCTGCCGCGCCGATGCCGATGACGACGAGCCACAACGCGTAGGCGAAATAGGGAGTGTGGGCTGTGCTGGTCGACAGCCCGAACATGCCGACCCCGATGAACGCGAACGCTGCCGCCACGGTGATGGTGGAACCCAGACGAGCCGAGATCAGCGGCACGAAGCGAGCACCGAACAGCAGTGGAATGGTCAGCGGTATCACCGCCAGGCCGGTGGTGAGAACGCTGAATCCCTTGGCGTACTGCAGAAATGATGCGTTGACGTAGAACAGTGCGAACAGACCGAAGAACGCGACGGTCATTCCCAGGCATCCCGCGCGCAGCAGAGGAAGGCGGAACAACCGCGGATCCAGCAAGGGTTGCTCGATGCGGAGCTCGACGATGATCCATGCCGCATAAAGCGTCGCCGACGCGACGAATGCTGAGATCACCGTGATGCTGCCCCAACCACTTTCGGGTCCTTCGATGACACCGACCAGCAACCCGAACGTCGCCGCCGTCAGCAAGACGGTTCCGACAGGGTCGAGACCGCGGTGATTTCGAGGGGTGCGAGGAGCGAGATAGGCGACTGCGGCAGCACCTGCCAACGCGATGGGTACGACGGCGACGAACAACCAGCGCCAGGACCCGGTCTGCAGAAGCGCGCCACCACCGACATTCCCTGCCACGCCGCCGAATCCGGTCGACGATGCCCAAATGGCAATTGCGCGAGGACGCTTCTGTGGGGGAGTCGCGTGCATGAGGATTGCGAGGCTGTTCGACAGAACACAGGCGGCTCCGACTCCGGTGACGCAGCGGCCGATCAGCATCACCGCCACTGTGGGGGAACTCGCGGACACGGCGGCGCCTGCTGCGAAGAGGATCAACCCGATGGTCAGCACCCCTTTGCGTCCGAAGCGATCACCGAGTGCCCCGCAGGGGATCACCAGACAGGCGAAGACCGTGACGTAGGAATCGACGATCCATAGAAGCTGCGTCGAGGAAGGATGCAGAGACCCGGACGTCAGGAGCGGAACTGCCAGGTTGATGGCCGCGACGAACGCAATAACGAGGACGGTGACCGCGCACAACGTTGCGAGCACCAATCCTTGTCGCGCGTCCGAGTTCGCCCGACCCTCCGTCGGTATCGAAGTATTTGTGGACAAGACGCACCTCTTTGCGGAAATTTGTTCTATTGCGGGAGTTGTTGATCGACAGCCAATTCGGCTACTGAAACGACAGTAGGGATCTCGGTAACGTGCGTCTACTGCAAAGATTGCAGTAGATAGTTGCGTATGGTGCAACTATGGCGATGGATATGGACCTCAATCTTTTGAGAGTGTTCGACGCTCTGGTAGCGGAGGGCAGTGTCACCGGCGCGGCCGAGCGATTGAACTTGTCGATACCGGCAACCAGTAGGGCTTTGGGGCGTCTCCGGCGTGCGATGGATGACCCGATCTTTGTTCGTGCCGGGCGTGGGTTGGTACCGACGCCCTTTGCGTTGCGTGCAGCACCTCAGGTCCGATCGCTCCTGGAAGGGGCGCAAGGCCTGTTGATCGACCGCAAGAACTTCGAACCAGCAGAGCTCGAGCGGACTTTCGTGATCCGAATCAACGAGGGCACGGCGGCCAGCCTCACCCCGGCTCTGGTCAGGCGTTTCGCGGCGGAAGCGCCGAACGCTGTAATCCGTTGTGTCGGAGAGGGAAACGAGGACGTCGACTCGCTGCGGAACGGTTCGATCGATCTCGATATCGGCGCTGATCCGTTGCCGTCGTCGGATGTGTGCAGTGAGATTCTCTACCGAGAGCGTCATGTGGGCTTGGTATCGAAGTCGTCGCCGTTGGCCCGCACGGCTCAGCCGACATTCGCGCAGTTGTGTGAGCATCCACATGTCTCGACATCCAGACGTGGCCGGACACACGGACCGATCGACGACGCGTTGTCCGCAGTCGGAATGCGCCGGCGGGTGATCGCGGTGGTTGCCTCGCCCGTTGCCGCGACGCTCATGGCGGCCGACAGCGATCTCGTTGCACTGGTGCCGGAAAGGCTCGCCCGATACTTTGCCGCTCGCCTCGATGTCGCCTGGTTTGCGGTGCCGACCGAACTACCGGCCGTCACCATCCACCAACAGTGGCACGGTCGGCTGGACCACGATCCTGCGCACAAATGGCTGCGCAAACAGGTACGTGAGGCAAGCGTCTAGCTGGATTCGGCAGACGTTCTGTACTCTCGCAGTCATGCAACAGCGGAGCACGGGAACGGTGACACGGTCACTGTTGCTGCTTCTGCTGCCGTTCATCGCTCTTCTCGCCGTGCCTCCGCTTGGATCGTCGGGTAGCGCCGCGGTGCTGGGAACTGCGATTGCCGTCTTCGTGGTCGCAGCCCTCGCAACGTCGTCGAAGTACGAACTTCTGCAGCTGTGCGCGGTTTCGGCCACTGGCCCCTCTGATGACGAACGCTGCCTGCGTGGCGCTTTCCGCAGGCAGAGCAGCCCGGACGCGCCCGGCCGTCCACAGCCTCGAGCTCCGGGAATCGGTCTGTAGATCGGCCGTCGGCGGGTGTGAACTCGTCGTAGGTCGGTCAGACGTCTTGCGTCCACGACCATTCCCGCGCTCTCATCTCCTCTGAGCGTGCCTCTCGGTGAGGTTCATTCGTCATGCTCGATTTTGTCTACTACCCCGTGTCCGGAATCCTCTGGTTCTGGCACAAGGTCTTCTCGCTGATCTCCGGATCACCCGACAATGGCGTCGTATGGGCGTTGTCGGTCGTATTTCTGGTCTTCACGCTCAAGGCTTTGCTGTTCAAACCCTTCGTCAAGCAGGTCCGCACCCAACTGGTAATGCAGAAGCTGCAACCTCAGATCAAGGCGTTGCAGAAGAAGTATTCGGGTGACCGGCAGAAACTCACTGTCGAGATGGCCAAGCTGCAGAAGGAACACCACTACAGTCCGTTGCTCGGCTGTCTGCCGATGCTCGTTCAGGCGCCGGTGTTCATCGGCCTTTATCACGTCCTGCGATCGTTCAATCGGACTGGAGCGGCATCGCACGTCCCGTTTCTGAGCCCGACCGAACCGATGTCGGTGGCGGACAACGCGAATACGGCCAACTACTTCTTCAGTGCCTCGGACGTGCAGTCGTTTCTCGACGCCAAACTGTTCGGCGCGCCGTTGTCCGCCATGATTTCGAGTCCGGCAGCGCAACTGGAAGCGTTCGGCGACGTCAGCCGTATCTCCATCATTTTGGTTGCCGTACCGCTGATGATCTTCGCCGCCGTCGCTACACATTTCACGTCGCGGGCGTCCATCGCGCGCCAAGTGGACACCGGAACCGTCAACCCTCAAACAGCGATCATGAACAAGCTCGCATTATGGGTGTTTCCGGTGGGTGTGATCGCTTTCGGTGCTTTCGCGCCCGTGGCGATCCTGCTGTATTTCGTGAGTAACAACTGCTGGACGCTGGGACAACAGCATTTGGTCTACGGCCGGATCGCGGCGGAGCAGAAGGAAGCTGAATCGTCGCCGACACCCGGAGTGACTGCGCCCCCGTTGCCCAGGGTGGCTGCAGCACCGCCGCTGCCGGGTGTAAAGCCGATCCGCGCCAAACGCAAGCGATGACAGAAAAGCGACCCCTCCCTACCGGCGGGTAAGGCACGTACGCTGGAATGCATGACCAAATGGACCGCAGAAGACGTAGTCGATCAGACCGGCCGCACATTTGTCGTCACGGGGGCGAACAGCGGACTGGGTGAGGTAGTCGCACGGGCGCTTGGCAAAGCCGGGGCCGACGTCGTCCTCGCCTGTCGTGACACCACGAAGGCCGACGCCGTGGCCGCCGAGATCGGACCCAATGCGGTTGTCCGCAAATTGGACCTCTCGGATCTGTCGTCGGTACGAGCCTTTGCCGACGCAACGGAGAAGGTCGACGTCCTGGTGAACAACGCCGGCGTGATGGCGGTTCCGTTTCGCCGGACTGTCGATGGATTCGAAATGCAGATCGGCACAAACCATCTCGGGCACTTCGCGTTGACCGGATTGCTGAAGGACAAGCTCACCGACCGTGTCGTGACGATGTCCAGTGCCCTGCATCAGCTCGGAACTGTCGATCTGGACGATCTCAATTTCGAGCGTCGGAAGTACAACCGCTGGTTGGCCTACGGGCAGTCCAAGCTTGCCAATTTGTTGTTCACGTACGAACTTCAACGCAGGCTTGCGGCCTCGGGATCTTCGCTCAAAGCGCTTGCTTCGCATCCGGGATACGCGTCGACGAACCTGCAGGGTCACACCGAGTCGATCCAGGACAAGCTGATGGGAATCGGCAATTCGATCTTCGCGCAGTCCGCGGAGATGGGTGCCCTTCCCGAACTGTGGGCGGCAACCGCGTCGGATGCCTTCGGCGGCAGTTACATCGGACCGGACGGTCCGTTCGAGCAGCGAGGTTATCCGAAGGTCGTGGGGTCGAACAAGAAGTCACACGATTCGAAGACAGCCTCGGGTTTATGGACGCTGTCGGAGAAGTTGACCGGAGTCTCGTTCGGGATCTGATTCAGATATGAAGGTGGCCGCGAACTTCGAGAAGTTCGCGGCCACCTTCATATTCGTTCGAGCCAGATGTTGTTCGGGTTACAGCGTGACAACCATCTTGCCGGTGTTCGCGCCGCGCATCAGGTCGATGAACGCTTGCGGTGCATTCTCCAGGCCTTCGACGATGGTCTCGTCCCACTGAATCTTGTTGTCGGCGAGCCACCCTGCCATGTGGGTGCGGAATTCGCCACCGAGGTGACGGTAGCCGCCTACGAGGAATCCGCGCAGTGTGAGCTGCTTGCCGATCACCAGTGCCAGGTTGTGGGGAGCGGTGGGCTTCTCGGTGGTGTTGTACTGAGCGATGGCTCCGCACAGGGCAATCCGGCCACCCTGGTTCATGGCATCGATGGCGGCTTCGAGATGCTCGCCACCGACGTTGTCGAAGTACACGTCGATGCCCTCAGGGGCGGCAGCGGCGAGCAGTTCGGTGATCGGGCCGTCGTGGTAGTCGAATGCCGCATCGAATCCGAGTTCGAGAAGTCGGGCAACCTTCGCCGGTGAACCGGCGCTACCGATTACTCGCTTCGCTCCGAGCAACTTGGCGATCTGACCGACGAGCGATCCGACGGCACCGGCTGCGCCGGAGACGAATACGGTATCGCCTTCCTTGAACTCCGCAACCGCGGTGAGGCCGGCATACGCGGTGAGGCCAGTCATGCCGAGGGCACCCAGGTAGGCCGTCGCCGGCGCGATGGACGTGTCGGCCGGAGTCACTGCGGATCCGTCGAGGATGGCGTATTCACGCCATCCGAGGCCGTGGACGACAACGTCGCCCACAGCGCGATCAGCCGACTTGGATTCGACGACCTCGCCGACAGCACCACCGTCGAGCGGCGCACCGACCTGGAACGGCGGAAGGTAGGACTTCACGTCGTTCATTCGGCCGCGCATGTACGGGTCGACGGAGATGGCGATGTTGCGGACCAGGATCTGGCCGTCTTCGAGTTCGGGGAGTTCTACTTCGGCGGTGGCGAAGTTCTCCGAGGTGGGCCAACCGTTCGGGCGTGAAGCGAGACGGATTTCCCGGCTGACAGTGGTGGTGCTCATTCGTCGTCCTTACTTACTTCGAGGGTGACCTCGATGTTGCCGCGAGTTGCATTGGAGTACGGGCACACCTGGTGCGCCTTCTCCGTCAGCTCGACGGCCTGATCATGGGGCAGATGGGGGAGTGAAACCTCCAGCGTCACAGCGAGTCCGAAGCCTCCTGCACCGTTGGGGCCGATGCCGACCCGCGCGCCGACTGCGGAATCAGCCACGTTGGCCTTCTCGGCGCGGGCGACCATCTGCAGAGCGGAGTGGAAGCATGCTGCGTATCCGGCGGCAAAGAGCTGCTCGGGGTTGGTGCCTTCGCCACTGCCACCCATTTCCTTGGGAATGGCGAGGCCGAGATCGAGGCGTCCGTCCGAGGTGCGAGCGTGACCGTTGCGGCCTTCGCCGGTGGCAAGTGCTTCTGCGGTGTAGACGATGTTCATGACTTCTTCTTTCCGTCGGAGTGGGCGTTGGATGCTTGAAGTGACTCACCGAGACGAGTGAGAACGTCTCGAAGTTCGGTGAGTTCGTCGTTACTCAGACCAGTGGCGCCTGCGAGCTTGGCCGGGATGTCCTCGGCCTTGCTGCGCAAGGTGGAACCCGCCTCGGTCAGGTGAATCTCGACGCGACGCTCGTCCGTGGTGAGGCGTCGGCGCTCGATGAATCCCAGACCCTCCAGCCTCTTGAGCAGCGGCGACAGAGTTCCGGTATCGAGATCGAGTGCCTCACAGATCTCACGCACGCCCCGGCCGTCTCGTTCCCAGAGTGTCAACAGGACGAGGTACTGGGGATACGTGATTCCCAGGTCGTCGAGCATTGCCCGGTACACGGCCGTAGTGGCCCGCGACGCCGAATAGAGGGCGAAGCAGACCTGGCGTTCGAGAGCGAGTGGATTGGTCACGAGAACAACTGTAGCGCACAGTTAAGTTGTGCACAACAAAGAAGTGTCAAATAGATCTGCGGATGCACAGCCGTCTGGTTACGGCGTCGACAGAATCTCGGATACGCACCCGAGGAAGGTGAACACTGTCTGGGCCGCGGGTGCTGGAAATCGGGTGCGCACTGCCAGCCCGTCGTGGGTGCGTGAGAACCAGAACTGAACGTCGTCGGCGCTCGACACGCGACTGAGTTGCTGCGGATTGATCGGCGCAGGTTGTGAGTCGCCGGGCCGTGATTCGCGGGGGCGAGATCCACCGGGCATGGTCCGGTAGTCGGCGTAGGACACCGAGAAGATGTCTCGGCGAGTGGGTGAAACCTCGGGTCCCAAGCTCCTCAACACTTGTCTCGACGACACGGACGACAGTGAAAGTGCCTCGTGGAAAGCGAGATTGACTGCCCGAGCAGTGCTGTGAAGATCATCCATGCTTGTCACGGTCATGGGTGCATTGGCCACCAGCCAGCCGAAGGTGTGGTTGTGCCGCGGTTCCCGACGCGTGTGAACAGGGAATAGAAGGCGTGTGTCTCGCTTTTCGGTCAATTGTGTTGTGGCCAAACCGATCGACGCAAGAATCGCACCGAACGACGAGTGTCGATGATCGGCGCAGTTCTGGTCGAACAGCTCTGCTTCGTCGGCGTCGAGGAGCATTCGGGTGTCTGTGCCCTGGGGCGACATGGTCCCGGCGGGCAGTCCCAGATCTACGGGAAAATGGGGAGTGTCACCCCCACATGATCGAAGGAAAGACCGCCACCCCGCAATGCGGTGGTCGCCGGGCTCTGGATCCGCGGTTGCCGATTCATGGAAGCAGTAGTTGAGGAAACTCCCGGGCTCGGGCAAGAGATCCGACGCGATCGGATTACGGTCCGCCTGCGTGTATTCACGGTACAGAGTGCTGATCTCGGTAATTGCGATGCTCATGGACCAGCCGTCGCAGATGGCATGGTCGAATCCGCAGATCACTGTCGACTGGTCCTCGCGGGTGATGGCCCCGAGAAAGTAGGCGGGAAACGCAAAAGGATTGCACCATCGATCCAAGCGCTCGCCCAAGAGTTCTCGCACCTGTTCCGGCGTTCGCGCATCCGCCACTGTTTCCTCACGGAGGCGCAGACCGGCGACATCGGTGACGTCGACGAACAGCGCCGAGGATTCATCCGCTTCTTCGGCCTGGGAGAACGAGCACGACAGGGCGTCGTGACGGGACGTCCATTCCTCGAAGCTGGCCCGGAGTGCGTCCGTGTCGATCGGGCCGGGAACGTCGAAAGTGGCAGCGAGCCAAGTCGTATCGCCGCGGCTCCCGGCAAGATGCAGCTGCTGATTCGAGGTCGGAGGAACCGGATACGTCGATCCGGTGGAGATTTCGCTCGGCGTCCACTGCAGGATGCGGCCCGGCCGTGCCTCGAACCTGTCGAGAAAGGTGATGTGCATCAGGCGGTCTCCACTTCCTGACGTGCATCCGCCTGACGAACGACACGGTAGTCGCCGGTATCGGCGACCGTTCTCAGGACGTTGCGGAGGTGTCGAAGGTACCGATCCACCGATGTGTGCGCTTGCTCGGTATCGGGGAAACTGACCATCACGTACGTACGGTCTTCCTTCCGGTTGATCCACATCGACAGATCACCCGTCGTTCCTGGCCCACCGAGTGCGCGCGCTTCGAGTTCGTCGTGGTGCTCGGCACCTGGAATCAGGCGCATGTCGATGTACGACACCATCGGCGGGACCGAGGTTCCGCCGATGTCGGATCCGGTCAACTTCGACACCTGGGCGATCACCGAGTGAATGGACACGTCCGCGAGTCCCTTCACGGCTGCGCGAGCAGCGTGAGCAAGGGGGAGTGCATCGGTGAAGGTGGTGACACCACTCAGCGTGAACGAGACCGGGACGAGATTGATGAACCAGCCTTGAGAAAACAGGTATCTCGGATCGGAACGAGTACCGACTGCGTTGAGCGCGAAGTAGTTCGCTCTGTCAGCAACCTCGATCTCGGTGAGGGCGAGGGCTGCGAAGATCCCCGTGGAGAATCCGACGCCATTGGACTTGCACAGCGCTGCGAACGCGGCTGACTCGTCGCTGTCGAGAACGTCGATATGTGTGCGGGTCGACCGGGTCTGTTCGCCCTGCGCGACGCCGAGGTCGAGGGGGAACGTCGGGAGTTGTCCGGCGTTGGCGGCGAGAATCGAAATCCATTGCTGCACAGGTTCTGCGGCTAGGTCGAGGTTCTTCGCCGCTGCCCGTTCTTCGCCGCTGTACTCGACGTAGCTGCCGGGAGAGGGAAGTTGAGCGTCGATGCCGGCGCTTTCGGCGATGTACAGCGCACGAAGTTCTTCGACGCCCAACATCAGCGACAGGCCGTCGGTGTGCGAGTGATCGACGCCGTAGTAGATGGTGAAACCGGCGCCGGTGCCGTGCTCGACGGCGCCACTGGTGAACGAAGGCCATTGCAGTGGGCTGGTATCGCCTGCGAAACTTCGGCTGACATGCTCGCGAACCGCATCGGTCGTGTTCAGGGAACCGACGCTGTGCGGCGCGAGTTCGATCGTCGATTCATCCACCACGTGACGGTCGATGACCCCGCTGCCGCCAGGATCTTCGGATGGTCTCACCTCGAACCAACTGTGAAGTGTGTTGTGCCGCAAGACAAACGCCTGGACAGCCCGACGCAGTGCCTCCCGATCGAGATCACCGGGCAGAGTGAACGTGAATCCGATCCACGGTGACCAGTCGACGCCTTGTGCGCGCTTGTGATCGGCGGTACGAATGTGTCCCTCTTGGAGGAACGAGAGAGGTTGGTCGCTCAGTGGTGCTCGAGATGCTGCCGTCAGGGACTGCTCAGTAGGCCTGAACTCGGTGAGCGTCCCGGCTTTCGGTGCCCAGAGATCGATGGGTGTCATTTCCATGAGAGTTCTCCTCGATCGGTGCAGCGGTATTGATCGGTACAGCGGTGTTGATCGGTACAGCGGTGTTGGTCGGAGGTGAGCATGTGTCGGTCGAGAAGGCAAAGTCCTCCATTTCGCGGCGTAGGAGTCCCGCGAACTGATGGATGTGGCGGCTTGTGCGCGCGTTGCCTGGGTGGCGTATGGCCAGATTGAGCCCTTCGGGAGTCCGTGTGAGCCAGATGTAGACGTCGGTTCCCGAATGATCGCGACTACGAAGGCCTCTGGTCTGCCAGCTCGTCCATTGCTCGGCACCAGGAACGTGACGAACGTCCATGTACGAGAGCACGAACGGCAGGTGCTGCGGGGAGTCGATCAGCTCGCACACTTTCGAGTACGGCAGGGCCGCTGCGGGGCGGACGCGTCGCATCTCCGTGCCGGCAACCTTGGCCAGATCGCTCACGGTTGCTGCGGGAGCAATCGGGATCCTCACCGGCACAACACCGATGAACCATCCCAGCGACGCGGCCCATCGAAGCTCCGAACGGGTGTGTTGCGGCACCACGACGCGGAATTCGTCTGCACCGGTGAGATCACCGGTCACCTTGGCCGCGCACGCGAGTATCGCGGCCAGGAATCCTTGGTTGCTGCGCTTGCTCGCTTCTGCCAGGCGTTCGGCTCCCCGGGCGCTCAGAAGCCAGGCGGACAGGCTCTGCTGAGGGCCTCGGCGTCCGGCGACCGGTTCGGGCAGCGCTGGAAAGCGCGGAGCCTCGCCCTGCGCGTAGAACTCGCGCCACGTCTGCACCGCCGGGTGAGAGCAGTCCGCGTGTCCCACGAGATCTCGTTCCCTGGTGCCGAAGTCGATGTAGCTTCCGGTCTCCGGCGGCGAGGGAGGGCTTCCCTCGCTCGACGAACGGTAGATCGTCTGCAGTTCGTGCGCGGTCAACGCCACCGAATATCCGTCCAGCAGAGCATGATCAGCGGCAAAGACCACGGTGAAATGGTTGGGACCTTCAATTGTCGCGAACTGGTACGCAGGCCACACAAGTGGATCGGTCGACCGGTCGAGCAGTTGCTGCAGATGCGTGAAGACGGACATCGAGGACGCAAGATGTCCGACTTCGTTACCCAGAATTCGGACGTCTCCAGGACCCGCGGTGCGTCGGACTATCGCTTCGCCCTCCATGGCGACTCGTGTCCGGAGCACTTCGTGGCGATCGATCCAATGATCGAGAGTGGCCGCCCAGATCCTTCGGTCGAGTCGGTCGTGGATACGAAACGAGGTACCCAGCCACGACGGAGTGCATCCGTCGTTGTGATGGTGCGCCTGCCGTTTCGCCTGCTCGGCATGTTTCAAGTGTGCCTCGTGTATGTAGCTGGCGGGACGCTGGTCGACAGGCCACAGTTCGGGCGGATTCACTGCGGCAGGAGTCCACTCGGTGACGGTCCCAGGAGGTAGGGGATAGTCGGCAAGTTCCGTGAATTCCATTGGGAAACCTGATCTCTCGAGATGGCGAAAGGTGGGGATCGTGAACGGGGCGGATGTTTGTAACCGAGAGTGACAGATGATTAGTCAAGGCAAGTAGAACGCGACCTGAGGCTCCGCGCAACTGCTTCGGTCCGGGATGTGACGAGGAACATTCTGCTCGTTATTTCGGACAATTCGAATACTGGACATCCGGTTTACTGCCCTGGTCACCTGTCAGTTGATCGATCAATCACTCTGGGGTGAAACAAATTTCAACAGACCGTTGTGAACTCCGTCGGACGGCGAAGAATGTGCGCATGCGAATGTCGGAATATGTTTGTGTGTAGCAATTTCCGTAAGGGTTTGACTGTATCTCTTTTAATTGCAACAGGGTTCGTGTACAGCCGTCGTGCCCGTTCGGCGCGCGGAGTGTTCACCGAGTATTGACATGCTCGGCATCTGCCGGTCGTATGCAGACGGTATTTGTAAGCGATGACTGATCCGATGGAATACGACCTGGTTGTGATCGGCTCCGGCCCGGGTGGTCAGAAGGCTGCCATCGCGGCGGCCAAGCTGGGTAAACGGGTAGCGATGGTCGAGAAGGGCAACATGCTCGGGGGAGTGTGCGTCAACACCGGCACCATTCCGTCGAAGACGTTGCGCGAGGCGGTTCTCTACCTCACCGGGATGAACCAACGCGAACTGTACGGCGCAAGTTACCGCGTCAAGGAGAACATCACTCCGGCCGACCTGCTGGCGCGAACCCAGCATGTCATCACCAAAGAAATCGAAGTCGTGCGATCTCAGCTCCTGCGTAACCGCGTCGAATTGCTGGTAGGGGTCGGCTCGTTCGTCGACGAGCACACCATCCTCGTCGAGGACGCCTCGCGCGGAGACAAGATGACGATCACGGCAAAATTCGTTGTGATCGCGACCGGAACGTTGCCTGCCCGCCCGGCGGGGGTGTCCTTCGACAGTCACCGGGTGCTCGACTCCGACGGAATCCTCGATCTGACCTCCATCCCGACCACCATGGTCGTGGTGGGCGCGGGAGTGATCGGTATCGAGTACGCGTCGATGTTCGCGGCACTCGGCACCAAGGTCACCGTCGTCGAGAAGAGAACGTCGATGCTGGACTTCTGTGACCCCGAGGTCATCGAATCGCTTCGGTTCCATTTACGCGATCTGGCGGTCACTTTCCGATTCGGTGAAGAAGTGACGGCCGTCGACGTCGGGGCGAACGGAACGCTTACGACGCTGCGCAGCGGCAAGCAGATTCCCGCCGAGACCGTGATGTACTCGGCGGGACGGCAAGGCCTCACAGCGCCACTCGCGCTGGAGAACGCCGGGCTCGAAGCCGACGAACGTGGCCGTATCTACGTCGACGACAATTTTCGCACCAAGGTCGAACACATCTACGCCGTCGGTGACGTCATCGGCTTCCCGGCGTTGGCGGCGACGTCGATGGATCAAGGTCGACTCGCGGCCTACCACGCCTTCGACGAACCAGGCGCGAAGCTGATGGATCTGCAGCCGATCGGCATCTACTCGATTCCCGAGGTGTCGTACGTAGGCGCCACCGAGGTCGATCTGACCAAGGAATCGGTGCCGTACGAGGTCGGGGTTTCCCGATACCGTGAACTCGCGCGCGGGCAGATCGCAGGCGACACCTACGGGATGCTCAAGATCCTGGTGTCGACGGATGACCTGAAACTGCTCGGCGTTCATATCTTCGGCTCGGGTGCAACGGATCTCGTGCATATCGGCCAAGCGGTGATGGGGTGCGGCGGGACCGTCGAATACCTTGTCGACGCCGTCTTCAACTATCCGACACTGTCCGAGGCGTACAAGGTGGCGGCGCTCGACGTCATGAACAAGATCAGGGCTCTCAAGCAATTCCACTAGGGGTCGGGGTGTCCCCAGGTACCGGTCAGGGTCGGTCGGTGTACTTCTCGGGTAGCACTTGTTCGAATACCTGAGGGTGATGTCAGGCCTGGGAAAATAGGGCAGGGTCTATCTCTATGACCATTGCCCATGAACTTCGTGTGGAATTTCGATGCTGATCGGACTGATTGCCGCGATCGTGGCGTGCGTCGGATACGGCGTGGCGTCGGTGTTGCAGGCGTACGGCGCGCGCAAGTCGGCAGCTGCCGCCGAGCAGCGAGGCGAGGCCGGACACGTGACGGCGACGGGTGGACCGACCTTGCGTTCGACGTTCGCCGCAGCGCTGACGGCGTCGTTCATCCTGGGCACCGTGCTCGATGCGGTCGGATTCGCCGGTAGTGCCATCTCCGCGCGGCTCATTCCACTGTTCTTGTCGCAGACAGTGGTCAGTGC
Organism: Rhodococcus sp. ARP2; assembly: GCF_001029585.1. NCBI lineage: Bacteria > Bacillati > Actinomycetota > Actinomycetes > Mycobacteriales > Nocardiaceae > Rhodococcus > Rhodococcus sp. ARP2. Next base: position 109,641 of record NZ_LEKE01000089.1, read on the forward strand.
CAATCTCGTCATCACGGCAGTGCTGGGGACCGTGGTCCTGGGCATCCAGTTGCATCGTCGCGACTGGTTCGCGATCGCCGCGGTGATCGGATCGCTCCTGCTGCTCGGTTTGTCTTCGGGTCACGCGGGCGGCGGGAGTTCCAACGACGTCGTCCACTGGGGTGTCCTGGTGGGCTCGGCGTTGATCTTGTCGATCGGTATCGGTTTGATCCGATGGTTGGGCTCACGCGCAGCAGTCGTCGCCGGGTTGATCTCCGGTGTGTTGTTCGGCTGTCTGGCCATTGCCGTACGCGTGGTCTACGGAATCGATCCGTTCGAAATCGGCACGATGCTCCGCGATCCGGCCGGCTGGGCAATCCTCGTCTCGGGCCTGGGTGGTTTCTATCTGCACACGGTGGCGTTGCAACTGGGATCCGTCAACGGAGCGACAGCGGCACTGGTTGTCGGCGAGACGGTCGTTCCGGGAATCGTCGGCGTCGTGGTGCTCGGCGATGCGTCGCGACCGGGCCTGGAATGGCTTGCCATCGTCGGATTCGTCGGAGCGATCGCGGGCGCCGTCGCCGTAGCCGTCTTCGGCGCGGCGAGCCACGAGGGGAAACCTGCCGAAGAAGTGACCGTCTGATGCGAAAACCACAGCCCTTCGAAAACTGGAACGCGAACACGAACACAGACGTGTTAAAAAGACACTTCAAGTCGATGGCGGAGGGTCAATGGTGCACGAGGGCCAAGCGAAGCACGAGGCAGAAGCCATCGCCGGCAACCGGTCGAATTGGGACGATCGTGCCGAGGTGCATGTGCGCTCCGAAATGTATGACGTCGGAGGGTTTCTCGCCGACAGAGCGGTCATTTCTAGAGTCGTGCAGAACGATCTGTCGAGTCTGTCTACGCATCTGCCGGCGTCGGGAGTGCGGGATCGCTCGCTCCTGCACTTGCAGTGTCACATTGGTATCGACACCATTTCCTGGGCGCGCCTTGGTGCGGTGGAGGTGCACGGGCTCGATCTTTCGCCCAACTCTCTGCGCCACGCAGCGCGTATCGCGAAGGCCGACGACCGCGAGATCACGTGGGTGGAAGGTGATGCGCGATTCGCCTCGACGCTGATCGACCGACGTTTCGACACGATCGTCACCAGCGCCGGGACAATCGTCTGGTTGCCGGAACTCGCCACCTGGGCCCAGTCGATCCACGACCTCCTCGAGCCGGGTGGGGTGTTTCAGATCCGGGACGATCATCCGATCCTCGGCGCAATGGCATTCGAGCCGTGGATGATCACCGACGACTACCTCTCCGGAGGCGGCATGCGATCGTACGAAGACTCGGCGACCTATACCGGGAACTCCGACAGACAGATAGCGCACACCGCCAACCACGAATGGCGCCACGACCTAGGCGAGGTCATTGGTTCCTTGCTGGATGTGGGTCTTCATATCGAATCAGTTTCGGAACTTCCCTACATGGACTGGCCGGCCTTCCCCGAACTCGTTCCATGCGCCAACGGATGGACTCTGCCGAGCCACTCTCCGCGGATCCCTTTGAACTTCGCCATCGTCGCCAGGCGAAATCAGCGAAGTGAGTGAGCAGAGCCGATCCCTTGGGAGACTTCGAATAATTCCTGCAGTGGCGTGGCCGTATTTCGTGCATGATCGTCGGATGGCTTTGTCCCGGTTGTTGCCTGCCAACTCGCCCCTATCGCAAGTCGGCGCGTCGAGTGTCGTGTGTCCAGGGATCGAGTGAATCGTAGTTCTTTCAAGCTAATACTTTTGGTGGATAGTGCTTTTCGCTCGAACTCTGCTCGGCGTTGTTGCAACCGTTCGACGAATTTGCAATATCAGGTTCGAGTGAACCTGCGTCGCTGTTCGATCGGTCGAGCGGTAACGGAAGCCGCGTTCTTGCGGATAGTTCTAGTGCGCGACCGATGCCTCGCATGTCTCGTGCGGACAACGGCACAAAGAACGGAGGAAAGTGATGAGCAGCTTGGATATTCAACGTTGGTCGAACGACTTCACTGCGCTGACCAAAGTCATTTCGGAAGGCATCGAGCAGTTTGTTCTCCGGTTCATTTCCAGCTGAAGTGATCTGAGCTCGCTGCCTGGCAAGGAGTTATTGATCTCCACCGCGGTTCGGAGGCCGAATCGTGATGAAGCAGAGGTTCTTACGGGGTCTGGGAGGCCTGGGCGGGGGCGAGCAGGTAGGAGAACACGTACGTAACTGCGGCGATGACCGCCAGTACGATCAAGGACGTCGGAAATCCTTGTCGACCCAGCTCATGGATCAACTAGAACACAGGCGCGATCCCGAGGCTGTGGAGTATTTCGGATTCAGGGGCTGAAGAACTCGAGTCGACGGTGCAGCCGTGCGATCGACGGGTCCCCGATCGTGCGCCTGCCATCGGTACGAGCTTGGCTCGGAGTCATCCCGTAGAAGTTTTTGAACGCGCGCGCCAATTGGGATTTCGAGGTGAAGCCACATCGCAGGGCCAACGCGTCGATCGTTTCGTTCGGCATCTCGGCTCTGGTCAACTCGCGGTAGACGAGTTCGAGGCGCTTGCGCCGTATGACAAGAGCAATTCCGCCGTCGGATGCGAATGCGCGGTAGAGCTGTGCTCGGGAGACCGACAATGCTGCGCACATGCTCGTCGGGCCGAGCCAGGTCTCCGAGAGATGCTCGGCGATGTAGGCGTACGCACGATCGCGGAGCGAGTGATCGGGCCGCGGCGACAGATCAGGTTCGGCGATACCCAAACTGACACGCAGGAGGGAAGCGACGACGTCCTCGTAGCCGGCCGCAGCATCGGGATCGAGATGCGGTAGCGCGAGTACGACCGATTGCATGCACTGAGCGAGCACGACGGCAGGAACTCCGCGCAGTACCGTCCCGTGTAGAGAACGACCCTTCGACTCCGCTTCGACGAGGGAGCGCGGCGCCAGGAGTGTGATGGTGCGTCCGGTCGCCTCGGTTTCGACGTCAGCAGTCCAGGTTCGCCCGAGGTCGAAGAACGCGATGTCCCCAGGGCGGGCGACAAAATCCACTCCGTCGGCGTCACCACTGACCTGTCCGCCGAGGACGACCTGGATCATGTACTGATCGTCGAGTCCGCTCTCGGCGATCACAACTTTGCTGCGGTTGTACTTCTGCGCGTTGAAGGTCGTTTCACCGATCAGCGAGGTCCCGATAGGCAGGGCGGAGATCGAGCCTTGGAGGGGCGTGTCGGCGCCTATCGGCTCGGTGACGAAGAACGGACGCGTGACGACACGCCAGAAGTCGTTGGCGTCCGCAGGGTCCACCGATCGAGTCGACACGCGAATGCGGGCGGAATTCATCGGCACGCGGGCATGATATGTCAGATCCCGCAGGTCGCAGTCACTCTCCCGCAAATAAACGTCAATAGTGACCGAGCCCACATAATGAGACAAATCGGGCGTATTTGTGAGACGGCCAGTGCTCGCGTGTCGCGGTGATTCTGTCTATGTTGTTCGTTATGGGTGGACAGGTTGGGAGTTCGATGCTCGAACGAAATCTCGAGTTCGGCGGGGATCGACTGCTCGTTTGTCGGCCATCATGACATCCACTTCGAATCGGTCGCAGCTATCTCGAGAAAAGCGAAATCCTCGAGGAAGGGGCACGCTGCAAAGACGGCTCGCCGGGCGTGGAGCCACGGCGATTCGTCCTCGTCTGCTCGGGTTGATGGAACGCTCGGCGGGATTGACGGTCATCGATTCGCCGCGTGGGTTCGGGAAGACGGACCTCGCCGCGTTGTGGCTCACGACTCTCGGGCACATGCCCATCAGACCAGTTGTCTGGGTGCCGGCGCCATCGAATCGGATGACCCCCCTCGAGTACTGGAACACTGCGCTCGCAGTGATTCAAGATTCTCTGGAATCACTCGAGGCCCCGCCACGAATGCGCGAGGATCCGGTGGGGGCAATCGAATCACTACTCGACTCGTCGCCCACCCCATTCGTGTTGGTGTTCAACCGCATCGACCTGGTTGAGGGTGACGAGGTGGGACGCCGAATCGTGGATCTGATCGTGCTGCTTCCCGGATTGAAAGTAATCGTCACGCTGCAGGATCGGTCTGCGACGGACTTACTCGAGGACGTCCGCGTGGACGAGTACCTGTGCGCGAACGACCTCAGGTACACGCTCGACGAGTCCACAGTTCTGTTCGCGGAGGCAGGGATCCACCTTCCCTCGGGCATCGTCCATTCGATCTGCGAGCGTGTTGCCGGCGTTCCTGTGCTGATGAAGGTTGCTCTGAGTGCGGTTGCGGGGCTGAGTGAACCGAGTCGTGGGCGCGAACGCGTTCAGCAGCGAGTGGACCAGGCGATCCACGCGTACGTCAGTCGGACCGCTCCTCGATCGGGCAAGTCGCTCGAGTTGTTCGACTTCGCGACTACGATCGCCGCCGCCCGCACCGTCACACCAGAGATCGCTCGTGTCTTGTCCGACGATCTTGACGTGGAGGGCAAACTGGACTTGCTCGAGTCTTTCGGTCTGATATTCCGGGACGGTCCCGAGGGAGAAGCATCCTGGTACTTTGCGCCGTCAGTTCGACTGGCATTCATGCAGATACGGACCGAACAAGGGGATGGATTCGACGATCCCTTCCAGGTTCTCGTCGATCACGCTCTCGGGACTTCGGATATAGCCGGTGCCGTTCACTACGCCTTGGACGGACGCCATTGGACCAGGGTGCTCGACATACTCGAGCGTCACTGGGCCGATCTTCTGGTCGATCACACCGGATTGGTCCGGACTGCGTTGCAATCCATACCCGGCGACGTACTCAGTTCGAACTCTTCGATTCTGGTGGGCCGTGACCTGCTCGAATCACGCCTGCGGCCGCAGTTGGTCAACGGCGATTCGTTGCCGACGGAACCGGCGGAATTGCGTGCGATAGGTGGTAGTTCGCATGCGCACAGCTTGTTGAACGTCGGGACAGTCCAATCGGTTGTGCTGAGAACATCCGGTAAGTACCAACGCTCTACCGAGATCACGCGCAAGTTGGCTCACGTCGTGTACGGACTCGGTGACGAGTCGTTGGGCGCGTTGGGGTCTCAACTGCCCGCCCTGCGCCTGATCTGGGGTGTTTCGCATCAACTGACCGGTGACCTCGGTGATGCCGCGGTGGAATTGCGACTCGCCTATCAGGGTGCGATGGAATACGGTCCGGAGTTCGTCCTGCGGCACGCCGCTGGCAATGCCGCGCTCAACTCCGCGCTGATCGGGGACGTCGCGCACGCGACAGACTGGCTTCACCTCGAAAGCACACACCCGGACGTTTCGGGATGGTTGGGACCGCCCTCGCACATGGGGGGAGCGATCGCGCGGGCAATGGTGGCGTGCGATCGCGTGGACCTGAATGCCGGCGCTGCCGCGATGGACGCGCTCGCCGAGATCACACCGCCGGGCGACCTGTGGGCGTTCGCGGCCTACACTTACACCAGATTTGCACTGCTGCAATCGGATCCGTTCTCGGGTCTGATTTCGCTCCAGCGCGCAGTGGCAACGCACGGGCACGTGAATCCGTGTGAACGATCACTCGGTGACGCACTTCTCGCCGCGGCGCGTATCGATCTTCTGTTGGCGTCCGGGGAGGGTACCAAGGCGCTGGAGGAATCAGTCGCTGCGTCACATACGTTTGCTGTTGTCACGGTTTCTGTCGCTCGTGCGCATCTCCTGACGGGGGCTCCGTCACAGACATTGGAATTGTGTCGCGAAATCGACTGGAGCGAGCAGTATCTCACGAGGTTTCGGCTCGAGTCCCTGCTGATCGAATGCGCTGCGCTGTGCGAACTGGGGAGAATCCCCGCTGCCGCCAGTCCGTGGGAGGAGGCTCGCGGACTGCTCGAAACCTCAGGTGTCCTGTCGGCGCTGGCGACCATACCGCGTGATCTGATCAGGCAACTGGAAGAGCAGGCCGAGGGCCCGAGCAGTGCCGTCGCAAGCTTTCTCGAATCCGAAGTGCCGCAGATGTATCCGGCGGCTATCGTTCAAGTCCAATTGACGAAGCGGGAGATGGACGTTCTCGTGGAACTGGGTCTCGGCATTCCGATCGGCGAGATAGCGCGAAAGTTGTTCGTATCCAACAACACATTGAAGAGTCACCTGCGAGCCCTGTATCGCAAACTCGGTGCGCATTCCCGCGAAGAGGCCGTCGCGGCAGCGCACCGACACAACCTCCTCGGCAGTGGGCAGGACTGATCGACGTCAGTGCAAATTGCGCTCGGAGTAGATCTTCATCGCGTCACGGACCAGCGAAGCGGTGCCTTCTCCGTACTTGTCGTAGTTTGCAGTGAAGCGGGGATCGTCGACGTACATCTGGCCGAGTCCGGTGAAGGCGTCGGCGCTGGGAGTCCTTCCCTGCCAACCGATTTTTATCCACTCGAACTGTCTCTGGGTAATCGTCTGGACGTCGTCGCTTTCCGCGGGTAGGCCCGCTGTCAGTGCTTTTCCGAATGCCGCTGCGATGTCAGCTTGAGCTTGCAGATGTGCTTTCCGGTCCTGCTCGGACATCGACCGCCACCAGTTGTCGCCGCTGGTATAGGCGTCCTTGCCCCAACGCTCGATGACCTCGTCCTTGTATCGGGTGTGGTCGAACCCGTCGAAAACATCTTCCGGCATGAGTGATTCACCTTTCTTCGTCTTGTTCAACGTCCTGTTGACCGATTCGATCTGTCTCGAGATCCGCGTGCGCTCTTGCTCGAGGAGTTCGAGGTGCGTACGCAGCGCGGCGGCCGTGTCGCGTTCACCGGTGAGGACTTCGGCGATGGCCGGCAATCCGAGTCCGAGTTCCCGAAGCAGCAGGATGCGTTGCAGTCGCACCAGGGCGTCTTCGTCGTAGAAGCGGTAGCCGTTGGCGCCGATGCGGCTTGGTTCCAGGAGTCCGAGATCGCCGTAATGGCGCAGCGTTCTGCTGGTGGTACCGGCGGATTTGGCGAGTTCTTGGATGGACCATTCGCTCACGTGGAGTTCCTACTCTCGGATCGGTTGTGCTCATTCAGCATGCAAGTTGACGTTGCGTCAATGTCAAGAAAGTTCTCGGTGTGCATTGTCGGGAACGTTTTATGTCCGTTTCGCCGTATCGCCACGAACGGGTCTCCAACTGATTGATTCGATGACCTAGGTCACGTGATTTGGCTCACAAATTGCTAATTTGAATAGTTGAACAAGCCTCTGTTGACGCTTTCACATACCTCGACCACGATCATCTGAACAGATCGAGTTACGCGGTTGTTGAAAATGCACGGTAGTTGAAATGCACTGCAGACGGAACGGTGGTCCACGATGACTGAACTGGTGTCGGGCGTAGCCCAGGCCAAGCCCTATGACCTCGATGATCGGTACCGGTCGGGATCGGGACCGGTGTTGCTGACCGGTGTTCAGGCAATCGCACGCGGTTTCGTCGAGCAGCACGTTCGCGACATCCGGGCTGGTAAGCGTATTGCCACTTTTGTCTCCGGTTACCAGGGCAGCCCCCTCGGCGGCGTCGACAAGATGCTCCACGGCATGCCCAAGGTTCTCGCGGAACACGACATCACCTTCATCCCCGGCTTCAACGAGGAGCTCGCTGCCACCGCGGTATGGGGAAGCCAGACGGATCTCCCGGCCGGAACCGCGACCCACGACGGCGTGACCGGCGTCTGGTACGGCAAGGGCCCCGGCGTCGACCGCGCTACCGACACCATTCGCCACGCCAACATGTACGGCGTGAACCCCAAGGGCGGCGTCGTCCTGCTGGTGGGCGACGACCCGGCGTCGAAGTCCTCCACGGTTCCGGCCGTCAGCGAGCGCTCGCTTGCCGCGATGGGTGTGCCGGTTCTCTTTCCGCGCAATGCCGAAGAGATCATCACGATGGGTATGCACGCCGTTGCACTCTCGCGGGTGTCCGGTTGCGTCGTAGCGCTGAAGATCGTCGCCGACGTCGCCGACGGTGCCTGGACGATCGACGGCAGCATCGCGGACTTCGACATCGTGGTTCCGGAAGTGCAGTTCGAGGGCAAGCCCTTCGTCTACAAGCAGCGTCAGATGGCTGCGCCGCCGGACAGTGTCATCGCCGAGGCCGATCTGTACGGCCCGCGATGGGATCTTGTTCACGCGTACGGAACTGCCAACAACCTCGATGTGATCGAGGTCAACCCCTCCGGTGCGAAGATCGGTATCGCCGCCACCGGTACAACTTTCGACTCCGTCCGCCAAGCTCTGGCAGACCTCGGCGTCGATGATGCGGCGCTGCACCGCGCCGGGATCCGTCTCCTTCGCATCGGAATGTGCTACCCCGTCGTGGGCGAGAAGATCAGGGAGTTCGCCGAAGGTCTCGAGCAGATCGTCGTGGTCGAGGACAAGACCGCGTTCATCGAAGCTCAGATCCGGGAAGTCCTGTACGGCACCGACGATGCTCCTCGCATCATCGGCAAGCGTGACGGCCAGGGCCGTCTGCTCATGCCTGCCAGTGGTGAACTGACCGCAGGCCGGCTGCTCGCCCCGTTGCGGCGCGTACTGAAGCCGCACGTCGAGCTCAAGCGCACCCTCCCGGCACCGCTGTCACTGAACGTGCTCTCCGCCAAGCGAACCGCGTACTTCTGCAGTGGGTGCCCCCACAACCGTTCCACCGCTATCCCCGAGGGTTCAATCGGCGGCGGCGGAATCGGTTGCCACACACTCGTCACCATGTCCGGCCGTGAGGACAGCGCTGTCACCGGCCTGACGCAGATGGGCGGCGAGGGCAGCCAGTGGATCGGGCAGGCACCGTTCACCGACGTGCCTCACCTGTTCCAGAACATCGGCGACGGCACCTTCTTCCACTCCGGTCAGTTGGCTGTCCAGGCATGCATCGCCGCAGGCGTGAACATCACCTACAAGTTGCTCTACAACGAAGTAGTAGCGATGACCGGTGCACAGGACGCAGAAGGTGCCCTCTCCGTTGCTCAACTCAGCCACAAGCTGACCACCGAGGGCGTCAAGCAGATCATCATCTGCGCCGACGAGCCTTCGCGCCACAACAAGCGCGCCCTCGCCAAGGGCACCAAGCTCTGGCACCGCGATCGCCTCGACGAGGCTCAGAAGGAGCTTCGCGAGATCAAGGGCGTCACCGTACTGATCTACGACCAGCACTGTGCGGCCGACGCTCGTCGCCAGCGCAAGCGTGGCACGCTGCCCACTCGCAACACTCGCGTCGTCATCAACGAGGCAGTGTGCGAGGGCTGCGGTGACTGCGGTGTGAAGTCGAACTGCCTCTCGGTCCAGCCCGTGGACACCGAGTACGGTCGCAAGACGAAGATCGACCAGACGTCCTGCAACACGGACTACACCTGCATGGACGGCGATTGCCCTTCGTTCGTGACCGTCGAACTGGTGCCCGGCAAGAAGGCTCCCAAGGCCGCACGTCCCGTCCCGCCCGTCGTCGCAGATCCCGATTTCGGACCGCTCACCAGCACGCAGAACGTGTTCCTCGCGGGCATCGGCGGCACCGGTATCGTGACCGTCAACCAGGTGCTCGCAACGGCGGCACTGCGCGCCGGCCTCGAGGTGGAGAGCCTTGACCAGATCGGCCTGAGCCAGAAGGCCGGACCGGTTGTCTCGCACCTGCGTTTCAGCTCCAGCGCGCTCGAGCCGTCCAACCGCCTCACCCCGGGCAGCGCGGATTGCATCGTCGCCTTCGACCTGCTGACCGCGACGGACAACAAGAACCTCGACTACGGCAACGCCGAGAAGACGGTCTCCATCGCATCGACGTCGCAGACGCCGACCGGAGACATGGTCTACGACAAGGCTGTTCGCTACCCCGAGGAGACGTCACTCCTCGCCCGTCTCGACAAGGTGTCGCGCACCCTGCGCTCGTTCGACGCACTCGCCGCGGCACAGGAGTTGTTCGGTAACACCGCAGCCGCCAACTTCCTGCTGATCGGTGCTGCCTACCAGAGCGGTGGACTTCGTCTGCCGGCCGAGGCCATCGAAGAAGCGATCGGCATCAACGGCGTTGCCGTGGACGCGAACATCGCGGCATTCCGTTGGGGCCGTGCAGCAATTGCCGACACTGCAGCGTTCTCGGCCGTCACCACGCTGGCCAAGTCCGTCCGCGAACCCGTTGTCGCACCGGCTCACATGTTCGCCGGAACCACCTTCACCGGTGAAACCCTGCGACTGGTCGAACTGCGTGCGGCACAGCTCATCGAGTTCCAGTCCGTCAAGATCGCCCAGCGCTACATCGATCAGGTTCAGGCAGTCTGGACTGCTGAACGTGCCGCAACCGAGCGGACCGATTTCAGTGAAGCGGTCGCCCGCGGCCTGTTCAAGTTCACCGCGTACAAGGACGAGTACGAAGTTGCTCGCATGCTGGTCGATCCTGCCTTCATCGAAGACGTCAAGTCGCAGGTGCCGGCCGGGGAGAACCTGACCTACAAGCTCCACCCCCCGATCCTCCGAGTGATGGGCCGCAAGAAGAAGATCGGCCTCGGGCCCAAGTCGCATGTTGCACTGAAGGTTCTGGCCAAGGGCAAGAAGCTGCGCGGTACCAAGCTCGATCCCTTCGGCTACATGCACGTCCGCAAGGTCGAGCGTGAACTGCTCGCCGAGTACGAGGCCATGATCGCTGATCTCTCTCGTACGCTCGCAACCGACGGATACGATCGCGCCGTCGAGATCGCGGCGCTGCCGGACGTGGTTCGCGGCTACGAGGACATCAAGCTCGGCAACATCGAGCTGTACAAGACTCGCCTGCGCGAACTCGGTGTCGGTAGTAGGAGCGCCGGCGAGTAGATCGAAGAAGACTGTGCCCCAGCGACCGTTGTCGCTGGGGCACAGTTGTATTCAGAGCTGTATCGTACGGAAACGGGTTCAGGAGGGCGGGAACTGGCCGTCGGCGACCACAGCGCTGCCGTTCCACGTGAAATTCACGATATTCGGTCCGCCTTGAGGGCAGCAGAATGCGTCGTCGTCGAGCAACCATCGGTATTGGACGGACACCGAATTCCTGTTGCTGTCGATGACGTGTGTGTACGAGTACGGCTTGCTGGTAGCCGTGCCCAGGTAAGTCCCGTCGTGGAAGAACAGGACGTGTGACTGATACGTCGCATCGCCCACGCCGTCACCATCGACCGAAACCCAGAGCATGTCAGGACAATTACCGATCTGCTCCTCGCTCGCGGATCTCGGTATCCAGCTGCCGCCGTTGACGTCGGTTCCCAAGGTGCCGATTGCGTCCGTGACGACCGGGGAGTCGACGTCGACACAGGGACCTGAAGCCGGGACTGCAGGCGTCGTCGCCGGCACGGATTCGCTTGCTGGGGTGCCCGATTGCGGCGGGGGAGAACTCGTTACCGTCGTCCCGGATTCGTTTGCCGTCGAGGTCGCCGACGCCGTTGAGCTTGACGCTGTTGAACTAGCCGCCGCCTCGGGTGTTCCCTCGGTCGACCCGCAACCGGCGACCATCAGGGCAGTGGCCGTCACCAGTGCCGAGACAGCGACGGCGGCCGAAATCGGAGCTTTCCTGCGCATGCGTCCTCCAGAGAGTGTGGGTTCACGTGTTCAAGTCCCTCCCTCGTTCTGTCGCCGGGCCGCATGCGTGCGTTATCGAACAACTGATAACGATCAGCTATCGGGCTTCGGTGTTGACGGCTTCGGTGTTTGTGGCTCGAGCGGAGTCGTATCGCACGGATCCGGCAACCACGGTCATCGCGATTTCCGTGGTCAGGAGAGAATCGACCCCTTCGGTGAACGGATCTTGTTTCAGTACGACAAAATCGGCTGCTTTTCCCCGAACCAGTTGGCCGGTCACATCTTCCCACCGGCACGAGTAGGCAGCGTCGCGGGTTGCGTGAGCCAGCGCGTCCGCGAGGGGGAGTGCGTACCCCGGCAGGTTGGGTGCCAGTGACGGATCGATTGCGGATCGACGGGTGGTGGCGATGAACATGTTCGGCAGCGGCGGGTGGGGCGCCGTCGGAGCGTCCGAACCCAACGCCAGAACCGCTCCGGCCTCGGTGAATTCGGGCCAGGGGTACGCGCGATTCACCCGGTAGTCGCCGAGCATCGCCTGCCAGTTCTCTTGGATAGCAGGGTCAGCGTGAACCGGTTGCATCGAGGCGATGATTCCCAGGCGGGCAAGCCTTTCGACGTTGTCCCGGGTGATGGACTCCAAGTGTTCCATTCGGTGCCTGCGGGGAATGTCTCCGTTGGCGGCGATCGCGTACTCGAGTGCCGTCAATCCGATCTCCGACGCCTCGTCGCCGATCGCGTGCATCGCGATCTGCAGGCCTGCGGCGTCAGCGGCTGTCACGACGGGGATCAAGGACTCGAGATCCCAGACGGGCTCGGCGTTGGTGCCGTCAGAGTACGGCTCTTTCATTGCGGCAGTGCAGCTGTCGATCACACCGTCGATGATGATCTTGATTCCGGCGATACGGAGCCACGGACCTTGGACGCGCTCGTGGAGTTCGATCACGTCGTGAACTTGTCGGACGTTGTCAGCCTCGTTGTCCTCGCGGGTCATCAGCCAGTGAGCCGCGACGCGCAGCGGCAATGTGCCGTCTCCTGCACCCAATGCTCTTTCCAGCGAAGCTAATTCGTCCGCGCCGAGAGCCATGTCGACCGCGCCGGTCACGCCGTCCTCGAGATAGTGGCGGAACGCGAGCGCGAGGGCGGCGTCCCGGTCCTCGTCGGATGCGAGCTCCGCCAGTTTCGGCCAGACGTAGAGCATCATGGCGGTCTCGTACAGCATTCCGGTGGCTTCTCCGGTGTCCGGATCCCGGCCGATACGACCGCCGATCGGATCGGGCGTGCCCGCGTCGATGCCGAGTTCTCGCAGTGCTGCAGTGTTCACCCAGACCGAATGTACGTCGTTGGCGTCGAGGTACACCGGGCGATCGGGCACGACGGCGTCGATCATCTCTCGCGTCGGGTGCCCTCCATCCAGCGCGGAGAACAACCAACTGCGACCCAGCAGACGTGGTGCGTCCGGGTTCGATTCCGCGAATTGCTTGATGCTGGACTGAATGTCGGCGAGATCGGTGGCATCACGCAGATCCAACTTCTGCAGCGCGAATCCCATCATGACCAAATGTGTATGGGCGTCGACGAAACCGGGTAGCACGACGGCGCCTTGGAGATCGATCACCTCGGCGTCGGGAGCCAGGATATCGGCATAGACGGTTTCGCCCACGAATCTGAGCTTGTGGTTCTCGACGACTATCGATTCGGCCCATCCGTCGTCGGCAGCCGTGAAGATCTTTCCGTTGCGGTAGTGAGTGATGCTGTCATTCATGACTTCTACGTGATCCTTACGCGATGACGGTAGTAGTGATGGCGGCGCTGTGGTGACGATACGCACCCTCGGTACGTGCGGAGAGTCGGGAAATCAAGGCGAACGGGACTAATAGAACGAAGCTGATCCCGGAGATGATGACTCCGAAGGTCGGATACCCGAGGCTGGCCGTCACCGAAGTGCCGAACAGTGGCGCGAACGCGGAGCCGATGAGGTAGGTGCCCAGTAGTGGGGCCGACCATCGGCCGGCGGCGTCGAGCGCGGCCGAGATGGCAACCAAGACGATGAACGTGGCCGCGTAGACAGTGTTCCAGGCGATGACCAGTACCAGGTAGATCGTGGGATCGGTGGTGAGGCTGGCAGACAGCTTCAGGATTGCCCCGAGTATCAGTAGCACGGAGATCGATACTGTCCGACTGACCCGAGAACCCAACGCGGTCAAAGTAACAGCCGCGAGCACGCCACCCGCCGTTGATGCGCTCAGCGCGAGACTCATTTGTTGATCCGAGAGTCCGGCGTGCTCGGAACCCATGATGCCGAGTACTGCCCACAGTGAGTCTTCGCTGATCGCCCAGACTGCAAGCATCGCGAGAAATGCGGTTCCGGCAAAAGTGAGTCGTTTCGCGCTTACCCCGACGGGGAGAGTGGTGGTCGTCTTGGCGGACTTCGCCGTCTCCGGCGACTCTTTCACCGGGGATGACGGCAACCAGGTGACCGTTGCTGCGGTAGCCAGTGCCAGGACTGCGACGATGCCGAATGCGTTGGTCATGTGTGTGCCGAGGATGGGTATGAGAGCGAGGACGGCTGTGACGACGACACGGTTCACGAGGCCGCTGATGCTTGACGCCCGGTCCGGGTTCGTGAGCGCGGCCAGTGCCGCTCCACCAACGGATGCAGATCCACCAGCGCCGATGCCGCCGACGATGATCGCGGTACACGCGATCATCGTGGACGGTGCGATGGCCGCAACGCCGAATGCGGCTGCCATTGCCATCAGGCTGACGCGGCCGAGGAGATGACGATGCCGACCCGATGCGATACGAGTGGTGGCGAGGCAGGTGAACGCGCAGACCAGCAGCGATGCGGTCAGGACGGCACCGGCGGCGGATTCGGTGACACCGAGGTCCTCGACCATTGCCACGATCATCAGGGGGATGAGGTTCGCGGTGATGAATCCCATGACACCGATGCTGAAGACGGCAATACCGCGGTTGGCGGTGAGTGGAACCCGGTCGGACTGCGTAATCGCAGAAGCGTTGATTGGCACTAGGGCAACCCCATGTCCTGAAGGGGGTGGCGGAACCGACCCCTGATGGCGTGATGCGAGTCACTTAATGAATGTGATTCGTTAAGTATGGGGATGGGCCCTGCGTCGGTCAAGAGGTATAACGAATTTGATTCGTTAATTGTATGTTTCGGGATACCGCCTCCCGCAAAGTGGCGTCGCCGGTCTGTTTCTTGTTGTGAGGCTTATGCTTCCGCAATGGCTGAGATTGCGGAACGCACCCGCTACTTCGAGCGCTACGTCACTTTCGTCGACGCGATTGTCGCCATTGCGATCACGCTGCTCGTCCTGCCGCTGGTTGAACTCACCAGTGACCACCACGGCACCACGTCGGAACTCCTGCGCGATCACGCTGCGCAGTTCTATTCGTTCGCCCTGAGCTTTCTGGTGATCTTCCGTCTCTGGTGGTCGCAGCATCGGCTGCTTCGTTTCGTGGTCGACGGAGACAAGGTGGTTGTGCGCGGGCTGGGGTTGTGGGTGATGACCATCGTGTTCTTGCCGTTCCCGACTGCGCTCGTTGCGGCGCCGTCGCAGGATCTCGGAACCAGGGCTCTCTACATCGGGACAATGGCAGCCAGTGCTGCGTGCCTGGCGGTGGTCGCGTGGGGTCTGGTTCGCAACCCTTCGTTGAGCGAAGAGAATGCGAAGCCGCATTTCACCGCTGAAATCGTCACTTTCCTGATCATGGTTGTGGCGCTGCTCGTCAGTGTGCTCGTTCCGGTGACGTCGTACTTCCCGCTGTTTCTTCTCCTGCTGTCGACGCCGATCGAGAAGCTGTGGAACCGAGTGGCGGCGAAATGGAGTCGCGGTGAAGGTGAGATGAGCTAGTCGGCGCGAGCGGTCATCGCGGATTTCTTGGCTTTGTTTCCGCAGATGTTCATCGAGCACCAGCGTCGGTTGTTGCCGCGGCTGGTGTCGACGTAGAGGCCGGTGCACCCGTCGCCCTGGCAGGCTTTGACGCGGTCGTGGTCGGGTCCACCGAGCACCGCGATCGCGTCGGCAGCCACTATCGACAAAGCGTCGCGGATCGGATTGTCTCCGGCTGATTTCCAGAGGGCCCGGCCACTCTCGAGGACGAGGTGGGCATCACCGAGTTCGGATGCGGTGTTGACGATCCCGACATCGGCGCGTGAGGCGCGGCGGTCCTCGCATACGGCGGTTCCGATGCGATGAATGGCCTCACGTAAATCCTGCGCGCCGCGGAGGTCGTCTTCTGTCGCGGTTGCTGGGGTGTCCATCAGATCGTTGGCGCGTAACCATAATTCGAGTCGCTGCGGGTTCGTGAGTCGTTCGAACCTCGAGCCGTTCCGATTGGTGAGGGTGGCGGTGAAGCGGAAGGCGAGCGTGTCGTTGTCGAGTCGAAACACGTCCCGAGCGGATTGATCAGCTCCTGCTTCGTTCACTTTCATCCTCCTTTGTGGCGAACCATCTCAACCGGTTCGACAGTAACTGTACCCGTGTGAGAGTGTTGAACCGTCTTAGACGGTTCAACACTTTCGAGAGGGAATTCCATGACTTCTGTTTCCGTGGTCGGTTTGGGTGCGATGGGTTGTCCCATCGCTCGAAATCTGATGGGTGCAGGCTTCGACGTGACGGTGTGGAATCGCAGCACTGAAGCGGTAGCCGAATTGGTCGCGGAAGGGGCGACCGGCGCGAAAACCGTTGCCGAGGCATTCCAGTCCGGTGTTGTGCTGTCGATGTTGGCGGATGATTCGGCCGTGTCTGCGGCCATTCTGGATCCCGCCGTACTCGCATCCGTTCCGACTGGAACCGTGCACGTCAACATGGCCACCGTCAGCGTCGGCCTTGCCAAGCGCGCCGCCGCACTGCACGCCGAGTACGGCATCGGGTACATCGCGGCGCCGGTATTCGGACGCGTTTCTGTTGCTCAGGCTGGCCAGTTGAACATCATCGCCGGCGGCGACAGTTCCCTCCTCGAGCGAGTGCAACCCTTCCTCGACGTCATCGGGGCTCGCACGTGGCCACAAGGTGAGCGTCCGGAGCAGGCCAACATCGTCAAGATCATCGGTAACTACCTCATCCTCGCCGCGATTCAATCCTTGGGTGAGGCAATCACATTGGGGGAGAGGTCAGGTGTGGACGGAAGCCAACTCGTAGAACTGCTGACCTCGACGATCTTCCCGGGGCCGGTCTACTCGAGCTACGGGAACCTCGTCGCGACGCGTCAGTACGAGCCTGCAGGATTCACCACCGCTCTGGGCCTCAAGGATTTGAGGCTTGCGCTCGACGCCGCCGACAGCGTCGATCTGGATTTGCCGTTCGGCGGCGTACTTCGAGGCGCGCTCGCTCAGGCTCTGGCGAACGGTCAGGGCGAGATGGACTGGGCGTCGATTGCAGAACTGGTCCGTTCCGGCCAGCCGGGTGAAGGCAGTCCCGAAACGCCGACGAGGTGAGCGCGAGCTCTGACGGGACTGCGACTTCGGCGCTGGCGGAGACCGATTCCGTCCGGACACTACCGCTGGCCGGGTTGTCGGCACTCGCAATGGCAGGTTTCATAGCAATCACAACCGAAACCATGCCGGCCGGACTACTGGTGCAGATCGGGTCAGGACTGTCCGTATCTGTCTCCGGCGCCGGGCAATTGGTCACTGCATACGCGTTGGGCTCTGTCGTCGGGGCGGTACCACTGATCGCATTGACCCGAGGACTGCGACGGCGTGCTGTCCTGGTGTCGGCGACTGTTGGATTCGGTGTCTTCAATCTGGTGACAGCGCTGTCGTCGAATCTTGTTCTCACCTTGGGTGTTCGGTTTCTGGCGGGCATGGCAGCAGGTGTGGTGTGGGGTTGCTTGCTGGGTACGCACGCAGGATGGCGCCCCTTCGTCTGCAGGGGCGGGCCGTTGCGGTTGCCTCCGTCGGACAGCCGATCGCGCTGGCAATCGGCGTTCCGATGGGTGCGTGGCTCGGGACCCTGGCCGATTGGCGCGTAGTCTTCGCCGTGATGTCGGTTGCTGCGCTACTTCTGGTCGTGTGGATACTCACGGTGATGCCGGACTTTCCCGGGCAACAAGCGGATCGGCAGCTGTCGGTGCGGAAAGTCCTGGTCCTGCCGGGCGTACGACCGATTCTGTTTGTCGCGTTCTTGTGGATCTTCGCGCACAACATCGTGTACACGTACCTGGCGGCGTTTCTGGATCGCATCGGTTTCGGCGATCGGTTGGGAATCGTCTTGTTCGTGTTCGGACTTTTCGCCTTCGTGGGCATCGGTGTGGTCGGGGTGTTTGTCGACCGGGCCCTTCGAAGTCTCACCGTGCTGAGCTTGGTGGTCTTTGCCGCAGCTTTGACCGCGTTGGGCGTCGGCGGTGACAGCTTCGCAGTGATCGCACTCAGCGTTGCGGTATGGGGCGTGGCATTCGGAGGCGCTCCCACTGTCCTTCAGACTGCGCTCGCCGACACGACGGGCGACGCTGTGGACACTGCGCAATCGGTTTTCGTGACGATCTTCAATGCGGCGATCGCAGCGGGCGGCGTCGTGGGCGGGCTGATCTTGGCGGACAGGGGTGCGGGAGCGTTGCCGTTGGTTTCGCTGGTGCTGATCGTCGTCGGTGTTCTTGTGGTCAGTATCCGACAATTCGGACATAGCTTGTGATTCACTTCACGCATGCGAAAGTCATTGCTGGTGGTTGCTCTCGTTGCTACGTGGTTTGTCGCCGGAGCGATGCCCGCGGGGGCTGCGGATGCGAACTGGTCCGGTGATTACTCGCTCAAGCGTTTCGCCGCGACCAAGACGGGCACAAGTCTGGCCGCCAGCCAGTGGGAGCCGGATTTCTCCGATACATACACGTTCGAGACGGATTGCTCGAGCGGAGTCTGTATCGCCACAGTGGTCGGCGGTCCGGCTCCCGCCAATCCGACGTTGCCGCAGCCTGCGCGATACACCTGGGACGGAACCAGTTGGGTGCACCCCTATGACTGGGAGTGGGATTGCTACCAGGGGGAAGGCGTGCCCAAGGTGTGGGCACCGGCGCACTCCGAGGCGTATTACACACCTCAGCCCGATGGCAGTCTGAAAGGTTCGTGGCGTACCGACATCGCGAGTGGTCCCTGCGAGGGATCGGTGATCATGCACGTCGAGGCGTACCCGGTCGGTCGATCTACCGGATCCTTCGGTAGTTGAGAACGATCTGTGGCCCGAAGGTGTTGAAGCAAATCTGAGCCCGCGGGAATTGATCGAGCCCCATGCACGTTAATTGAGTCAGTAACGCTCAACTTTCTGCAAGGAGGCTTCGGAATGCCAGCATTCTTCGGGCCCGAGGGTCCCGGTCGCATCGATATTTCCCGGCTCATGAGCAGGGCCACCCAGCAACTCATGGCTGACGCTGCACGTGTAGCGGCTGCTCGCGGTGATTCGGATCTCGATGCACTGCACGTTCTCCGCGTCATGGCGGAGCAGGATCCGGTCCGCACGCTCATGCAGCGCGCCGGAGCCGACCCGAAATCCGTGGTCGACGCCGTCGACCTGCGGCTGCCACAAGGCCGTGAGCAGGGGGCCTACTCTGCTCCTGCGCTCAGCAGCGCCGTGAAAACCGCTCTACTCGAGGCTCATCAACTGGCCCGAGCCCTGGGATCGACGTACATCGATCCCGAACACCTCTTCATCGCATTGGCTGGTGACCCCGATCATGTTCCGGGTCGTCTGCTCGCTTCGGCCGGCATCACGCCGGAGAAGCTGCAGGCAGCGGTTCAGAATCCTGCAGCCGGTCCAGTCGAAGACGAGTCCACCACACCGACGCTCGACAAGTACGGCGTCGATCTCACCGATCGCGCACGCAACGGCGGCGTCGATCCGGTGATCGGCCGCGCCGACGAGATCGAACAGACCATCGAGATCCTCTCCCGCCGCACCAAGAACAACCCCGTCCTGGTGGGTGAGGCCGGCGTCGGCAAGACTGCCATCGTCGAAGGTCTCGCCCAGCGCATCGTCGACGGGGATGTCCCGGAATCGTTGATGGGCAAGAGGATAGTCCAGCTCGAACTCTCGAGCATGGTCTCGGGTACTCGCTACCGCGGAGACTTCGAGGAACGGCTGACCAAGGTGATCGACGAGATCACCGCACACAAGGACGAGCTGATCGTCTTCATCGACGAGATGCACACCATCGCCGGTGCCGGAGGCGGCGCCGAAGGTGCGATGGATGCCGGAAACATCCTCAAGCCCAAGCTCGCTCGCGGTGAACTGCACATCGTCGGCGCCACCACGCTCGACGAATACCGCAAGAACATCGAGAAGGATCCCGCGCTCGAGCGGCGCTTCCAGCCCGTACAGGTCGGAGAGCCGTCGATCGAGGACGCGATCGCCATCTTGAGCGGACTGCGCAGTCGGTACGAGGATCACCACAAGGTCCACTACACCGACGAGGCGATCACCGCTGCGGTGGAGCTGTCGGCACGTTACATCGGCGACAGGTTCTTGCCGGACAAGGCAATCGACTTGATCGACCAGGCCGGCGCCAGGCTTCGTTTGAAGACTGCCACGGTAGACACCGCTGCTCTGCAGCAACGTCTCGAGCAGCTCGAGAGCGACAAGGAGAAAGCCGTCGCCGACGAATTGTACGAGAAGGCGTCGACCCTGCGTGACGAGATCAACGGCGTCGCAAAGCGTCTCGAGAAGGCAGGGTCCTCGGTTCCTTCCGAGGAAACTCCGGATGTGACTGCTGAACAGATCGCCGAAGTTGTCGCCCGTGCCACGGGTATTCCGGCCAGTCAGATGACTCAAGAGGAGAAAGATCGCCTGCGCCGTCTGGAAGAGGAACTGCACGGTCGTGTCATCGGGCAAGATGACGCCGTTCGCGCAATCGCGCGTGCGGTGCGTCGTAGCCGGACCGGTATGAGCGATCCGGATCGTCCCGTCGGTAGCTTCCTGTTCCTCGGACCTACCGGTGTCGGCAAGACGGAGCTCGCAAAAGCTCTGGCTGCCACACTCTTCGGTGACGAGAACAAGATGCTGCGCTTCGACATGAGTGAGTTCGGTGAGAGGCATACGGTAAGCCGATTGGTCGGTGCTCCTCCCGGATATGTCGGCTACGGCGAGGCCGGACAGCTCACGGAACAGGTGCGTCGTAACCCGTACTCGGTGATCCTGCTCGACGAGATCGAAAAGGCACACCCGGACGTGTTCAACACCTTGCTCCAGGTGCTCGACGACGGGCGTCTGACCGACGGCCAGGGTCGAACGGTGGACTTCAAGAACACCGTCGTGATCATGACCAGCAACCTCGGCTCGGACATCATCTCGAGCAAGTCCGGTGGACTCGGCTTCACCACAGGCGATGCAGAGTCGGCGGAGAAGCCACTGCGCGACCGCGTGATGGCCAGGTTGCGCGAATCGATGCGGCCGGAGTTCCTCAACCGTATCGACGAGATCGTGATCTTCCGCAAGCTCGACACCGAGCAACTGCACCGGATCACTGATCTGTTGCTCGACGACAGCCGGAAGCGGTTGCAGTCCAAGGGCATCGACATCGAGTTCACCGCCGACGCAGTGGACTGGATTGCCGAGCACGGGCATCAACCCGAGTTCGGGGCTCGCCCGTTGCGACGTTCGATTCAGCGTGTGGTCGACGACAAGATCGCCGACATGCTGCTCGACGATCTCCTCGAAGAGGGCGGCAGTATCACCGTCGCGGTTGACGAGGGTGAGTTGGTGTTCAGCTAGGAGGGGCACAGCCCCCGTGAGCGGTTAGGGAGTCTCTGGACTCCCTAACCGCTCACAGGCGCGCAGCGCCCAAAATCTCCGCCGCCAGGGCGTCGTTGTGCCGGAAGAACCCCGCATTGGTACGGGGACGAGGGAAAGCCGCCGACCAGTTGTGGCCTGCAACCCACGGCCCGGCCGCGAAGCGGCGAGGATGAGCTGTGTTGTCCTGGTCGAGAATTCGTGAAGTACCGTCGACGGCGAGCTTCGCCGAACTGTCGACGGTCGCACGAAGTTCGACTGCCTCGCCCCGACCGTGAAGCGTCCGCAGGAGCGAGTCACCGCTCGCGCTGATGGACGCAACCGGCAAGCGTGCTTCGACGAGGGTGTTCGCGGCCACGATGTCGGTGTGCGACGCACTACGAACGACAAAGATCCCAGCCCCCGTTACCGGGTCGATTTCGGTGGAGAACGCCGAATCCGGCCCGAGGAACTGGACGATGCCGGCCTCGTTGAGCGCGATCAACTGTTCCAGTCGCTCGGGTGGCGGACCACTGGCGATGAAGCTGAAGAACGAATGAAGCCAACCCTCGACGTCCTTGGCGACGGATTCGGCCGGGATTCTGCCGCGCCGCAGCAATTCTCCGACAGTCATGTACGTCGACAGCAGCGCTGAGAAGACAGCGGCGTCGGCGCTGAAATACGGGTCCGACCTCCGCGCGACGTCTGCCGAGATGTATTCGTTGATCCGGGATTGGACCTCGGCAAGTCCGTCGTATCGCTCACCGCCGAGTGGGCGGTTCAGTCGCTCGAGATCGATACGGTCTTCCGGCTTCGGAACTGCGTTCTCGACCAGTTCCTGCAATCGAGACGATCCCCAAGCCAGCGAGGCGAATTCGGCGTCGAACTCCTCCCAGGTGCCCACCGTCCGATCCGGGTGCGACGCGAACAGTTCGTGATAGTGGGCGCCTGCCAATTCTTTCGACGCCAGCGGCCAGATGTCGTTTCGGAAATCCAACGGCCCGTCGCCGGGCACAAGATCAGCGGTGAAGAACCGGGGTAGCGGTGGCCGCGCGTCGGCGATCGAGTACGAAATCTTGGAGTGGTACGGCACGCCTCGACGAGATCCGGCGTACAACAGAGGTTCCCGACCCGAGGGAGTGTAAGTGAGGGTGCCGTCCTCACCGCGTTCGAAGACGCCGCCGCGGCTCTCGGCGAGGAGAACCATCCAGTCGATGAAAGCCAGCCCGAGCCCGGCGATCAGAACCGGTTCGCGTTCGGGAATGACATCGGCGTCGAGGTCGGCAGTGTATCCCGGACCTACGTAGGTCAACCCGTGCTCGGACGCGAAGCTGGTCAGCGCGGTTTCACGCGGGGCAGCCAACGCATCGGGGTGCCCTTGCGCGAGAAGGACGGCCGCGGCTTCGATGACAACTCCGTCGTCCAGATGAACCGTCTGTATCTCGCCGACGTTCACGATGTCGACCACGGATCGTCGATGAACCCGAACGTCGACGTGCGCTGGTGCAGAGTCGACCGCGGTCTGGAACACCCAGTTCAGGTATCGGCTCTGCAGTGACCTCGATGCAAACGACGACGGGGTGATCATCGGAACTTCTGCCGCGATTTCGGGAAATTCGGCAAGTTCAGTCGAGTGCTCGGCGACCCATTCCGCGAGGGTCGGACCCGGCAGCACCGGGCCGGTCACGGCGGTGGTCTCGTCGGTGAACATCGTGACGTCCGCGGTTGTCGAATTCATCCACAGAAGCGGCGCCTGGCTGCCTCGCCAAATGCGGCCGGCGCCTGCCGGATACGGGTCGACGACGTGAATGTCGATCGGTATGGGATCGGCGTTCACCGATTCGTGAGCGAGGATTCGCTCGAGTACGCCGGTCCCGCGGGGGCCACCGCCCACGATCACGACGACAGCTGCTGTCCCCACTGAGGTACGGGGTCGATCGCCTGGCACGAGTCCTCCATCGGACCTGGCAGAAAGCACCCGCACCTCAGCAGAGGGGGTTGCTGCGACGTCACGGAGCCAGGACTCTCGATCGCTCTGGATGGTTAGTCCAGCTTATCTTCGGAGAATCGTGAGGCAAGGAATTCCGGACATCAGATCAGCGTGAATCAAACAGTTGTCAATCGTTATCTTTCGGTTTGCGTTGCCGGCAGGATCCGAGCGTGAACATCCCCGAAGCCGATTCGTGATCCGCCGACGCCGGGAGCGGTGGCTGAGATGGCGATGGTGTCGCCGTCTTCGAGAAAGGTTCGAGTCTCGGAGCCCACAGTCACGGGTTCCTTGCCACCCCAGGTCAGTTCGATGAAGGCGCCGCGCTGATCCTTGTCCGGTCCGGAAATGGTTCCGGATGCAAAGAGATCGCCGGTGCTCGCTGCTGCGCCGTTGATGGTGGTGTGCGCGAGCATCTGCGCCGGCGACCAGTACATCTGGGCGTAGGGCGGCCGGGAGACGACGTGACCGTTCCATTCGACGGCCAGGTCGATGTCCAACCCCCACTTCTCCTCGCCGCGCAGGTAAGAGAGCGGTTCGGGGTCCTGCACCGGCGTATCGATTCGGGCAGCTTCGAGCGCGAGCAACGGAACAACCCACGCAGAGATGGACGTCGCGAAGCTCTTCCCGAGATTCGGCCCGAGAGGGACGTATTCCCACGCCTGGATGTCCCGGGCGGACCAGTCGTTCACGACGACGGCGCCGAAGACGTGCTCGGCAAAGTCGTCCGGGGTGATGGAATCGCCCATCTTCGAAGGAGTTCCGACGATGAAGCCCATTTCAGCCTCGATGTCGAGGCGGCGGGACGGTCCGAAATCCGGGTTCTCCTGATCGGGTGACTTGCGCTGTCCGCAGGGGCGAACGATATCGGTGCCGGAGACGACGATGGTGCTCGAGCGCCCGTGGTATCCGACCGGAAGGTGCTTCCAGTTCGGCATCAAGGGGGCAGCGTCGGGTCGGAACAGGCGTCCGAGGTTGGTCGCATGATTTTCCGACGCGTAGAAATCCACGTAGTCGGCCACCGCGATCGGCAAGTGCATTGTGACTGAGTCGACGGGAAACACTGCGTCCGAGTCTATTTCGCCGTTCACTAGATCCGTGATCCGATTACGCACCGATACCCACTGATCTCGGCCCAGCGCCATGAACGCATTCAGAGTCGGTTCGGCGAAGACGGAATCTCCCAGTGTCGCTGCGAGATCGACCACCGAGTCGGCGACCCGAACACCAACACGCGGTGATCCTCCGGCGGGGGAGAAGATGCCGTATGGCAGATTGTCGATCCCGAACAACGAGTCGGCGGGAATGTCGATGGTCGTGACGGTCATACGAGTGTTCCTTCGGTTTTGTCGGAGCGGACGATCAATCCGAGACCTTCGAGCTCGGTGAGAGGGTCCGAAATGCTACAAGTCCCGAACGAGAGGAAGCGGCGACGCACCTCGCCGGCCTCGTCCGCGGTCAGTTCGGCCAGGGCTTGCGCGATCGATTCGCCATCGCGTTGCGCCAGAGCAGCAACAACTTCCGAGCGGTCGGCGCCCCGCCTCACAGCGTTGACGGCCACCATGATGTTGAGGAAGCCGTGCTGCTCGAAACCTGTCTCCGGATCGGTATTGCGCACGCCGTGATGCAGTCCCGCGGTCGCCTTGAACGGGATACCCGCTCGGACAACGGATATCACGGCGTCGGCGAGCTCGTCCTCGTCCGGGTACGCTTCGGCGACAATTCCTCCGGTGCGAAACTTCGCGGAATACCCGGCGGTTTCGAGCGCCGTCAGAAAGTCCATGCGTCGATCACCGCGGGGTACCTCGACAAAAATGTCCAGGTCGGGATGAGCGGCATGGACGGGAGCGAGTTCCTCGAAGGCGGCTTCGGCGTCCAACCCGTCAGGAATTCCCACTTCGACGGCGGCGACGCTGACACCGGGGATAGCGAGCGCGTTCGACAGTGCCGCCGCCGTATCGGCTGGACCGGCCGGCACAGTCAGACTCAGCGTCACCGGGTTGTCAGCTGAAACGTACGCGGCCAGTTCGCTCAATCGCGGCGCGGGAAAGACGAAGGGCCCGACCAGTGCGTCATAGTCCGCCTGCTGGTAGGCCGCGTGGGCCGGAACTGCCTCGGCGAGAGGAGCATTGCCGGGTGGGAAGAGTGCTGCGTCGTCGCACAGGCCGCGCAGGAGTGCGGAGATGATCGTCATTGCTGAGGCCCCCGCCCTGCCCAACTCCAGGCGTACGCTTCGTCTTCACAGGCCAAGGCTCCCTCACCCAATTCGAGGGGCCGGAACGTATCGACCATCACGGCCAGCTCGTCGAAGAACTCGGCGCCGATGCTTCGCTCGTATGCGCCGGGTTGTGGGCCGTGGGCGTGGCCGCCGGGATGAATCGATATCGAACCCTGCCCGATGCCGGAACCCTTGCGTGCCTCGTAGTCTCCGCCGCAGTAGAACATGATCTCGTCCGAGTCGACGTTCGAGTGGTAGTACGGCACGGGGATCGACAGGGGGTGGTAGTCGACCTTGCGGGGCACGAAGTTGCAGATCACGAAGTTGTTCCCCTCGAATGCCTGATGCGCGGGCGGCGGTTGGTGAACACGGCCCGTGATCGGCTCGTAGTCGGAGATGTTGAAGGTGTACGGGTACAGGCATCCGTCCCAACCGACGACATCGAAAGGGTGCGTGGGATAAACCATTCGGGTGCCGACGATGCCCGCCGACGTGCGGTGCTTGACCAGTACCTCGATGTCGGTGCCTTCGGCGATCATGGGCGCGGTCGGTCCGTGCAGGTCTCGTTCACAGAACGGTGCGTTCTCGAGTAGCTGGCCGAAGCGGGAAAGATAGCGCTTGGGCGGGACGATGTGACTGTTCGCTTCGATGGCGTAGGCACGAAGTGGTTTGTCACCCTTGGGGATCCATCGATGCGTTGTGGACATCGGGATCAGGACGTAGTCACCTTCACAGGCCTCGAGTGTGCCGAAGACAGTCTCGACGGTCGCCTCGCCAGATTCGATGTAGACCATCTCGTCGCCGATTGCATTGCGGTACAGGGGAGATGGCGCCGCCGCAACGACGTAGGACAGTCGCACGTCGGCATTTCCGAGGATGAGACGACGGCCGGTTACCACGTCGGTCTCGTTCCAGGTGCTTTCGGGAAACAGCGTGTGGAGTTTCAGATGGCGCGGTTTGAGGGGATGGTTGGGGGTTGTGCTCTGATCGCGCAGTTCCCAGACCGTTGCGTCGACGATGGCCGACGGGATCTCGCGGTGGTAGAGCAACGAAGAATCCGAGGAGAAACCTTCCTCTCCCATCAGTTCTTCGTAGTAGAGGTTGCCGGACTCGTCACGGTGTTGGGTGTGACGCTTCGGTGGGATGTTGCCGAGTTGTCGATAGAACGCCATGACGGGGCTCCTTCTGTGCTGTTCTGCCTGGCTCACCTCCACCAGATAGTAAATACATTAACTAAAATGATGTGATGGGCGCAACCCTTCAAGGGGGTTCGGGTCTATGTCAGTTACGTCCGCGTACGTCGAACTGGCTGCGGTTGGTGATCAGTTTGTCCAGGAGCATGACAAGAATTCGCTGTTCGGCCTCGCTCAGGA
Source organism: Rhodococcus sp. ARP2 (assembly GCF_001029585.1). NCBI lineage: Bacteria > Bacillati > Actinomycetota > Actinomycetes > Mycobacteriales > Nocardiaceae > Rhodococcus > Rhodococcus sp. ARP2. The sequence goes on from NZ_LEKE01000089.1 coordinate 136,434, forward strand.
CGCTGACCCAGGCGTGTTCGCGTTCGTTCTGCTCGCGAAACGCTTCGACCATGGCTTCTCGGCCTTTGTCGGTCAGGTACAGCTGGACCGAACGGCCGTCGTTCTCGGTGGGCCGGCGATCGATCAATCCGTCTGCCAACAGCGACTTGGACAGATTGGAGACCGCTGCCCTACTCATTCCGGTGAGCTCGGCGGCAGCCTTCGGCTCGATCGGACCGGCCAGCCAGGTGACGAACAACAGTCGGAAGGAGGACCATGACCAGCCTCGAGGGCGGTGGATCGACGACTCGAGATCGTACGTGACGACGTTGGAGGCTCGGTTGAGCGTCAGGAGAACCTCGGTGGCGAGCTGATCGCGAAAGCCGTGTTCGGTGGCCAGCTTTTTGTTGGCCAGTTCGATGAACGACCAGAAATTGAGTTCGCCGACGGTTGACTGGTCATCGGTTGTCCGGTCATTCATGGACTAACCCTAGCGCGATCGGCAGGTGATTAATCTATGTACTAGATTTCGGGGTTCTGATGAAACTTCGCAACCTGGCACTGCGGTCGAGGTTCTGAACTATCGTGACGCGCGTGACTGTGCGCAGCGACGAGTTTCCCCTGGATACCGACCTCATGTCGGTGGGGCAACTCGAGCGGAGACGACGATTGACCACGGCGGTGGTCGAGATGCTTGCAGCGATGCCGTCGGATCGAATCCAGATGAAAGAAGTGTCGGAGCGTTCAGGCGTGGCGCTAGGCACTCTCTATCGCTACTTTCCGACCAAACAGCAACTTCTTGCTGCGGCGATGACGGCGTGGAGCGGGCTCGAATCGGCTCGTCGTCCTGAGGAGTCGCGAACAGGCGGCGAAGAGAGCAATGCGTACGAACGGGTTCTGGCACTTCATCGCCGCGAGATGAAGGCATTCGAGCGTAGGCCTCACTTCGCTCGACTCGAGATCGAACTCCATTCGTCCTCGGATCAGTTCGTGATCGAGTCGTTGGATCAGCGCGCGGCTGCCCATCGGAGAATGCTGTTCGAATTGATGGACGGTATTCCGGCCGAGACGGCGCGGGTTGCGGCCGTGGCAATGGGCGGCACGATGTTGACGGCCCTTGCACTGTGGACCAGTGGCCGGATCGGATTCGCAGAGGCCCAGCGGAACGTCGAAGACGTCATCGGACTGGTACTTCGCTGAACGGTGTCACTCTAGAATTCAGTTCTTGTTTCTGTCGCTGTGAATGCGAATCATCGCTGCAGCTTTGTGAAAACGAAGACGCAGGGAACGTCCTTACCTAGAATTCACTTACAAAACTGCCGGGATGTCCGATCCAAGGATCGACGTGTCCGTGAACTGTGAAAGTGAGTCGCAATGAAGCGCTCGTACCGAGCTCGCTCTCGAATCTGGATGGTTGTCCTGGCGTCGGCGACACTGGTGGTGACGGGGTGCGCCGGTAGCAGCCAAGGTACGACCACGGATGCATCGGACGTGACGGTCGGAGTTGTCGGTGACCAGAACAACGGGGGAGAGCCGCGCTCGGGTGGCACCGTGTCGTTTGCCACCTACAACGGGATCAGCAGTCTCGATCCGGCTGACCGTCAGGACGGCGGCGCTACCGGTGGTAGCGAAATGGCAGCCATCTACGACCTTCTGATGCGCTTCGATACGGCGGCGGGCGAATACGTTCCCCACTTGGCGCAGTCTTTGTCGGCCAACGGCGACAACACGGTGTGGACACTGAAATTGCGCGACGGCGTCACCTTCAGCGACGGCACTCCGATGGACAGTGCGGCAGTCCTGTGGAGTATCGATCACTATCTGCAGAAGAAGGGCACTCACGCGCTGGTGTGGAAGACCACTGTGCGCGAGACGAATTCACCGGATCCGAGTACGGTCGTCTTCACATTGGCGCAGCCGTGGGACGAGTTCCCGATCATGTTCACCACCGGTCCCGGCATGATCGTCGCGCCCTCGTCGATGGCTACCGGCACGTTCACCCCGATCGGGGCAGGTCCGTTCACCGTCGAGAAGTTCGCCTCCCAGGACGAATTGGTGCTCGCTGCCCGTCCGACGTACTGGGACGGGGCACCGTACCTCGAGAAGTTGCGCTTTCCTGCAATCGTCAACGAGAAGAGCAAACTCGAGGGATTGCACACCGACGGAATTCAGGTCGCCTATCTGAAGTCTCCCGATTTCATACACGAGGCTTTCGAAGCCGGTGATCCAGGATTTGTGTACTCGGCCAGCATGGCCGGCGTTCTGGCAATCAATCAGCGCGACGATCGGGCAGCGAAGGACGAGCGCGTGCGTAAGGCGATTGTCGCTGCGGTGGACCCGACTACGTTCAACGAGCGAGTTCAGGGCGGCTTCGGCGAACCCGGCACCGACATGTTCGCGTCGTGGTCGCAGTGGCACGGATCGGTGGCCGGGAACGGCTTCGACCCCGAGGCGGCGAAGAAGTATCTCGCCGAGGCGAAGGCCGACGGTTACGACGGAAAACTGACGTACGTCGGTATGAACGATCCGGCGACGCAGCGCAGCGCACTGACGTTTCAGTCGCTCTTGCAGGCAGTGGGTTTCACGGTCGACATCACCTACGCAACCAGCATCAACGATCTGATTTCCATGCTGTACGCGAAGCATGACTACGACGTGTCCTACTTCGCGTTCAACGTGCTGGAAGAGTCACCGTTCGTGCGTATGTACGGCAACCTGTTCAGCGAATCGCCGTCGAACATTCTCGGCTACAAGAACGCTCGGATGGACGAGTTGCTCGGCAAGCTGCAAACAGCGTCGGGCGAGGATGAGCGGCGAGCCGTCATCGACGATATTCAGACCGTGGTCAACGAGACGGCGCCGATGGCCGTGGTCAACTCCGGCAAGGTTTTCATCCCGTGGCGCGAGAACGTGCACGGAGTGATGCCGAGTGCGGACGGGATTCTGCTCTTCGGCAACACGTGGTTGAGCTGACCCCCGTGCGCCTTTTTGGTAGTGCCCACTACCAAAAAGGCGCACCGGGGCTTCGCCCCTAAAGCTCCGCTCGTACCACCTTCGCGGCCTCGACGAGGTTACGAAGCGACGCTTCGACCTCGATCGGCCCCCGTGTCTTCAATCCGCAGTCCGGATTGACCCACAATCGTTCGACTGGAACAGCTTTGAGTGCTTCGCGTAGCGACTCCGCGATCTCGTCGACGCTCGGCACCCGCGGCGAGTGGATGTCGTAGACACCGGGGCCGACGCCGAGATCGAACCCGACCGAACTGAGATCGTCGAGGACCTCCATGTGTGAGCGTGCCGCCTCGATGGACGTGACGTCCGCGTCGAGGCCGGCGATGGCGCCGATCACCGCTCCGAACTCGGAGTAGCACAGGTGCGTGTGGATCGCAGTGGAATCCGCGACGCCCGAGGTGGCCAACCGGAAGGCGCCGACCGACCAGTCCAGGTAGGCGCGCTGATCCTCGGCACGCAGTGGGAGCAGTTCTCGCAGAGCCGGTTCGTCGACCTGGATGATTCCGATTCCGGCGGCCTGCAGGTCGACGGTCTCGTCTCGAATGGCCAGTGCGACTTGATTTGCCGAGTCGGCGAGGGGTTGGTCGTCGCGGACGAACGACCAGGCCAGAATGGTGACGGGTCCGGTGAGCATGCCCTTGACCGGCTTGTCGGTCAGGGACTGTGCGTACGTGATCCAGTCGACGGTCATCTGCTTCGGGCGCGAGACGTCGCCGTACAGAATCGGCGGACGCACGCAGCGGGTGCCGTACGACTGGACCCAACCGTTGGCGGTGGCGAAGAATCCGTCCAACTGCTCCGCGAAGTACTGGACCATGTCGTTGCGTTCCGGCTCACCGTGAACAAGCACGTCCAGGTCCAGCTTTTCCTGGAGCGCAACAACTTCGGCGATCTCGGCGCGCATACGGTTGACGTACTCGGCTTCGTCGATCTCACCTTTGCGCAGTGCTGCGCGAGCGATGCGGATCTTCGAGGTTTGCGGGTATGAACCGATGGTCGTCGTGGGCAGCGGCGGCAGAGAAAGCAGCTCGTCCTGGGCAGCGCGACGTTCGGCGGCGGGCGCGCGACCGGTCGCCGAGTTCAGCACCGCGTCCAGACGGCCTCGAACACTCGCATCATTGAGTCTGCGATCGTCCTTGCGGGTCGACGCGGCCGCTCGTGCCAGAGCGAACTCGTCCTCCACCGACTCTCGGCCCTGTGTGAGAGCGGTTGCGAGAGTTACTACTTCCTTGACCTTCTCGGTGCCGAACGCGAGCCACGAGCGCAGGGCCTTGTCGACATCGGACTCAGCGTCGAGTGTGTACGGAACGTGCAGCAGGGAGCATGACGTGGAGACGGCAAGCGTGTCCACGCTGCCGAGCAAGGCACCCAAAGTGCTCAGTGCCGAGTCCAGATCGGACCGCCAGATGTTTCGTCCGTCGACCACTCCGGCGACGATTAGTTTGCGGGCGAGTTCAGGTACGGAGCCGATCGAATCCTGACCGGCCACCAGGTCGACGGCAAATCCTTCGACGCCGGTGGACGCAAGCGCGGGCAACGCGTCACGCAGCGAACCGAAGTACGACGCCAACAGGATCGACGGCCGCTTGGACAGCGCTGAAAGCTGTTCGTACGCAGCGCGTGCCGCTTCGATTTCCTCATCGGTGCGATCGCCCACGAGGGCGGGTTCGTCGAACTGAACCCAGCTCGCACCGGCCTTCGCGAGCCGACCGAGTAGATCCGCGTAGAGGGGGAGTAGTTCGTCGAGCCGCGAGAGCAGCGGCTCGTCTGTGCCGACAGCCTTCGAGAGCAGCAGGAAGGTGACCGGTCCGATGACGACCGGGCGGGCTGCAATGCCGTCGGAAAGTGCTTCTGCCAGTTCGGACAAGACTTTGGACGGGTCGAGTGCGAACGTGGTGGACGGTGAAATCTCCGGCACCAGGTAGTGGTAGTTGGTGTCGAACCACTTCGTCATTTCGAGTGGCGCGATGGTGTCCGTCCCACGGGCAGCGGCAAAGTAGCGGTCCAACGGATCGGCGACCGACGCGACGCGGTCGGGCAGCGCGCCGAGAAGAACTGCGGTGTCGAGCATCTGGTCGTAGAAGGAGAAGGTATTGACCGGGATGGAGTCGAGGCCCAGGTCACGGAGGTCGGCCAAGCCCTGCCGACGGAGGTCACGGGCGACAGCCTGCAGGGCGTCGGCGTCGATGCGCCCTGCCCAGTAGCTTTCGGTTGCCCGCTTGAGTTCTCGATGAGGACCGATGCGCGGTGAGCCCAGCACGGTCGAAGTGAATGTTGTTGTCACGGAGTTTCTCCAGATTGCCAATGCATTGATGGCCACTGCCGGCAGACGGGTACACCTCACGAGACCTCGAGTTTCGGCGGACAGTACTGCCCGCACCGCACACGAGGTCCGATGGAGATCTACACGCCCATTCCACGAGGCGGTGGACCGTCGGGCACGGCGTGCCCGACACAGTCGGCAGGTCTTCGGACTCGCGGGCACTCGATCGAGTTGGATCGAACCTACTGGCCGTCGCTTCCCAGGCGGATGCCCAGTGCACATAAACGGCGGTCGTTCCTGCTTACCGCTGCGGGACAGTCCCGGATTTTCACCGGGTTCCCTCTCACTCCGACAGCTTGCGCTGACGGGGCTTCGACGCCGGGAACGGTCTTCGGGGCTCCTCATGACCGCGCCGGGCGAACCAGCTGCATCGACCAGCATAAGGCCAACCCTCCCTGAGCAGTCAAGGAGAGTCGGCGAAGGGCGCTACGCGCGTGACATGTAGGAATTCGAGTCCGGTGGTACGCGCGGAAGATTCTCGGAGGAACGTAGATTCTCCGCCATTTCGACAAGCAGATCCTGCGAAGACGGCGATAGATCGACGACGCGAGAGGTGAGGTTTCGCAGGCGCACGTTGTGCAGCTGTTCGAGGAGAGAGAGGTCCGCCTCGCCGCCCGAGATCGCGGGCGGAGTTTGATCGGACGGGGCGTAGAAGTAGTCCGGATGGACGTTGAAGAAGTGGGCGAGGGCGGCAACCACTTCGGGTGACGGGTTGGTTCGGACGCCGGTGCGCAGTTGGGACAGGTACGGCGTCGAGATGCGGCAGCCGAACTCGGTCATGCCGCGAACGACCATCGCGTTGGTGACGTGAAAGTCGGCAGTCTCGAACAGCGAGTTCAAGCGATCGTTGAACTGGTTCGACATGAGACGTCCCTTCCCCCGTTACGCACAGGCTCCGTCGATTCAATTAACTGCATCATAGCCAGTTATCGAACGATTAGCTGTTTTGGATTCTCGCGAAGGGGGTTGTTTGCAGGGAAAATCCCTAGGGTAGAAGGTCCCTACTTTGAGTGATCTGGACAAATCGCCGTCAAGAATCGAACGGCGAACTATTTGCCGGGGAAGTGGATTCCGGCCATGCGGATCAGAGCCAGCCGTTCGACTCGGCGATTCTGACGGCTTCCGCGCGCGTCGACGCACCTGTCTTGCCCATCGCGGATGACAGATGATTTCGAACTGTCCCTGCGGACAAGAAGAGCGCCCCTGCGATGGCTGCCACGGGTGCGCCGTCGTGAGCGGCGCGCAGTACTTGGGTCTCACGCTCCGTCAGGGGCGACTCGCCGCTGACGAGGCTGTCGGCCGCAAGGGTGGGATCGACGACGCGCAGTCCGGCGTGGACACGCCTGACTGCGTCGGCCAACTGCCTGGCGGGTGTGTCCTTGACGACGAACCCGCCGGCCCCGGCGTGCAGGGCTTTGCGAAGAAATCCGGGACGTCCGAACGTGGTGACGATCAGGACTCGGGTGTCGGGTGCTGCCTCGCGAAGGGCCGCCGTCGCGGCGATTCCGTCCATGCCGGGCATCTCGACGTCCAGAAGCGCGACATCCGGGCGGTGTTCGAGAACAGCGGCCACAACCTCGTCGCCGCGACCGACCTCGGCCACCACGGAGAGGTCGGATTCCAGATCGAGTAGTGCGGCCAACGCTCCTCGCACGAGCGCCTGGTCGTCCGCCAAGAGCAGCCGTATGGTTGCTCGATCGCCCTGGCTGTTCACTCTGTCTCCTGTTCGACTACCTGAAGTGCAAACCCCTGCGGCTGGGGATGAGTGATGATCACTCGTGCGCCCGACGCTCCGGCGCGCTCGCGTAATCCGATCAGACCGTTGCCGGAAGACGTCGACCCGGCCCCTTGCCCGTCGTCGACGACCGACGCACTTTTTTCGTCGACCGTGATCCGGCAGTGGGTCGCACCGCTGTGTCGAACGACGTTGGTGACGCCCTCACGGATCGTCCATGCAAAGAGTTCGCGAAGACGCGTGGGAACCATGTCGGTACTGCTCGGCACCTCGTCCTCGATGCCAGCCGCACGCAATGCCTCTCGTGCTCGGGCTATTTCGACGGGAAGAGAAATCCCACGAAATCCTTCGACGGCCGAGCGCACGTCTGCCAACGCGTCACGCGAAAGTCTTTCGAGGTCGTCGAGTTCGTTGCGCGCACGTTCGATATCGACATCGAGTAGGCGATTGGCCAGTTCGGCTTTGATCGTGATGACGGTCAGCGAGTGTCCGAGGATGTCGTGCAGATCGCGCGCCATCCTCGTTCGCTCCTCCATGATTGCCCGCTGCTCCTGCTCTTCGCGTTCATGGAGCATGGCGAAGTTGCGGCTGATCAGGGACATGATGCCCCAGGTCGCGAATGCGGCCGCGCAGACTCCGAGCGAGAGTCCGGAGTAGTTCCCCCACCCGGACGAGAGGCTGACTATCTCCACGGAGGCCGCGAACACCAAGGCGAGAATGCCGCCCGCGACGGTCGGCAGCAGCGTCACCGCTGTCACCGCGAGATACGGTGCGGCTGCCAAACCAGTCGGCCCGACGCTGACGATCATCACGGCGGCCAACGCGGTCAAGGCGGCCAAAGCCAGTGCAGCTTCGCGAATCGTCGGCCGAGTCATTGTCATTCGACGCCGCTGCTGTGTTGTGGCGAACGTGTAGAGATAGAGCGCACCGAAGGCGACCGTCGCGAGAATCCCTGTCCAGCCGCGCAGTTCGTCGCGCAGATTCCATCCCTCGATCAGCGGCCCGCCGAGAAATACCATCCAGACCGCCGCGAAGAGAACGCCGAAACGATTCCGCCGCGGGAGCGCGACGGAATCTTCTCGGTCAGTCGTTTGCGACAACTACACACGCTCCGTATCTCGTTGGAACCGCCAGATCGCTCCGCCGGCGAAGATGGCGAACCACACCAGGATATTGACGATCCAGGTCCAGTGAATGCTATTGCCCGTCAACGGTGCGTGGGCGAGGGCGTTGATGCCGAACATCGGGGTGAACTGTGCGATGGTCGCCCATACGGAACCGTCGGTGAGCGGTACGAAGAGTCCGCCGCCGAAGGCGAGCAGAGCCAGTCCCGGTCCGAGCAACTGCATGACGTTCTCACTGGGGAGTAGATACCCCATGAACAGGCCGAAGGCCGCGAAGATCGACGATCCCAACCAGGCGATCAATGCCGTTGTGAACCAGAGTGATCCGTCCATCTGCGCCGAGGTGAACGCGCCGACGACGTAGACGACAAGGATAGAGACGAGACCGAGCAGCATCGCCATGATCAGTTTGACGGCGATGTAGGCGACCGGGGTCAGGGGAGTCAGCCGAAGTTGTCGGCTCCATCCGGACGCTCGTTCGATCGAGACCATCGCTCCGCCGCTGGTGGTGGCCAGCATCGCGCCGTAGAGAGCCATGCTGATCATGATGTACGCGGCGACATTGCCGTGCCCGATCCCGTGGTCGTCGTCGCCTTGACCGAGACCGAAGACGAGGAAGAAGACAACCGGCATGACGAGCGTGAAGATCATCGTGCGCCGATTGCGGGTCAGGCGACGAAATTCCAGTCGCAGTAGCGTCGTGTTGAATCCGCCGAGAGGTACGACGGTTCGCTCGGCTCCGTAGGTGTTCGCTTCGGTTGCAGTGGTCATCACTTCTGTCCTTCGGAGTTGTTCGACGTGAGTGCGATGAATGCGTCTTCGAGGCCACGCGAGACGATTTCGAGATCGCGAGCCTGGGTATTGGTCAACAGGAACCGTGCAACGGCATCGGTGTCACCCGAGTGCACGAGCAGTGACTCACCGCGCACCTCGACGGCGTCGGAGTTCGGTATGGCTCGCAGAAGTTCGTCGGTGATGCCTGGAACAGTCGCGCGCAGGGTGCGCCCGGACGCCATCGCCTTGACCTCGGCGGTGGTCCCGTCTGCGACCACGGTGCCTTGCCTGACCAGGATGATGCGGTCGGCGTAGACATCGGCCTCTTCGAGGTAGTGCGTCGCAAAAAGCACAGTGCGACCGTGATCTGCGTCGGCGCGGATGGCGGACCAAAAGTCCCGACGCCCTTCGACGTCCATGCCGGTGGTGGGCTCGTCGAGAATGAGCAATTGCGGGTTCGACAGCAACGCCATCGCAAATCGCAACCGCTGTTGTTGTCCGCCTGAGCATTTGCTGACCAGGCGATCGGAGATGTCGAGGATTCCGGCTCTCCCCAGCACTTCGTCGACCGGACGGGATTGGGCGTACAGGCTGGCGGTCAGCTGCACCGTCTCGGCAACCGTCAGCTCTTTCAGTAGTCCGCCGGTCTGCATGACTGCGGAGACGAGTCCGCGGGCGATCGCCGATCGCGGTGACATTCCGAAGACGCTCACGTCGCCCGACGTCGGCCGGGACAGGCCGAGGATCATGTCGATGGTTGTCGTCTTGCCTGCGCCGTTCGGGCCGAGGAACGCGACGATCTCGCCGGGGCGGATGCTCAGGTCGATACCCTTGACGGCGTCGACGGTTCCGAAACTCTTGCGAAGTCCGGTCAACCGGACGGCGTCGTGTGCCGATCCTTCAGTGAGTGTGTGCAGTGCCTGTGGTGAATGCTGTGCCTGTGCTGAGGTCATACATAGAATCTGCTCGCTTCGAGGTCGTAATCCCTCGTCCGTCCGTCATTCTTCTGCCATGACATTTGTCATCGGGTCGGCCGGTATCTGATTCGGTGCAACCTGGCCGAGGCGCGCGAGGACCAACCCCGCGATGATTGCTGCGCCACCCACAGCTTGGAGTGCAGTGACGGATTCCCCGACCAGGATCCACGCGGCGAGGACCGCGCACAGCACTTCGGTCAGCGCTACGAGAGATCCGATTGTCGGCCCCAGCAGCGTGATTGCGGCGATGCCGGTGAGATAGGCAATGACAGTGCTGACCAGGACCAGGACCACCACCGGCAGCCATACGTTCACCGAATGGTCTGCCACGACGGCGTTCGAGGCCGAGAACTGGAGGGGGAGGACGCCGACGAGTCCGAGCGCGCCGATGACCACTGCACTGACCGTGAGCCCCGATGCCGCGAGCACAACAGGATGGAGATCACCGTCCGCACGTTCGGAAATGACGAAATAGACTGCAAGGCATGCCGCGGCGGCCAGTCCCCAGGCGACTCCGACGGCACTGATCTCTGCCGATCCGAAGACGTCGATCACCACGGCGGCGCCGATCATGGCAACCGCCGCACCGAGAAGCGTCTGCACGCTCGGACGCGCGCCCTTGGTTATCCACACCCATCCGATGACGATGATCGGTGCAAGGTACTCGAGAAGCAATGCGACGCCGACCGAAAGATGTTGCACGGCATTGAAGAAGCACAGTTGAACGCCCGAGATCGCGAACACCCCGTACAGCAGTACCGTTCGCGTGTTGGCGCTCACCTGTCGTAGGCGAGGCCATTGGGTGGCTACGGCGATCGCCATCATCACCAGTGCGCCGCCGGCAACGCGCGCGAACACTGCGCCGCCGGGGGACCACCCCGATTCGATGAGAGACTTCGCGAACGGGCCCGAGACGCCGAACGTTGCCGCGGACAGCAGAGCGAAGATCAAGCCGTTGCGAGAGTTCACGTCGTCACCCGTCAGGAGTAAAAGCGATTACGATGCTGACATTAGGTTGATAGAGCTCAGGAGTCAAAGTGCATTTTGCTGGTGACACGGAATCGGCGCTCGTCTTCGCCGCGTCGTTGGTCAACACGGCCCGCGGCGGGGCTGAACTGCTTCCGGATCAAGAGGAGCTGACACGGTTTCTCGACGCGGATCATTGGACCGGCAGGCGGGACGGCACGCGGGAGGAATTGACGGCGGTTCGTGCGCTGCGTCCACGACTGCGAAAGTTCTGGGAAGCCGCGGGAGTGGACGACGCCGTCGAGGTGGTGAACACGCTGCTACTCGAATCCGGCGCGAGGCCGCGGCTCACCAGGCACGACGACCTCGGCTGGCATCTGCACGTCACCGCTGACGATTCGCCACTGGTGGACCGGATGGCCGCAGAAGCGGCGATGGGTGTGCTCGATCTGATCCGAACCGACGAATTCTCGCGGTTGCGATGGTGCGAGGCCCCGGACTGCGAAGCGGTCTTCGTGGATTTGTCGCGCAATCGTTCGAAGCGATACTGCGACACCGGAAACTGTGGGAACAGGGCGCACGTCGCCGCCTATCGGGCCCGTAAATCCGGTGCGTGACCAAGCGGTGCTCGGAGGGATAGAACCAGGCTGAGTGAATACCTTGTCGGGAGCCAGGATCGGTCTAGCGTTGTGAATTCGGAACAGATTTCGCGAAGCCAGGAGGATGGTCGGTGGCCGATCGTAGGCGTCCACTCAAGACGGTGACCGGTGTCAGCGGGGCGGTGAGTATCTACGACGCCGCGATCGATCCGACGACTTCGACGGTCGCGTCCGCGATCGACGTCGCAAAGACGGCCGAGGCGAACAAGATCGACGGACTGTTTGCCGCCGACCTGCTGAGTTTCGGCGCGCAGGGCGCGATCGGTGCGCAGGAGCCGTTGATCTTCCTTGCCGCGCTGAGTGCGGTCACCACCCATGTGGGGCTGATCGCCACCGTCACGACAACATTTCATCACCCTTTCAACCTGGCACGGTTGTTCGGCACCCTGGACCACGTCAGCAATGGTCGAGCCGCATGGAATGCCGTCACTTCCTCACTCGGAGAAGAGAACTACAGCGACCTGGACCTGCCGAGTCCGGAGGAGCGGTACGCCCGAGCGGCCGAATCGCTCGAGGTGGTCAACGCACTCTTCGACAGCTGGAAGCCCGGCGCCCTGACCCGGGGAGAGGGCTCAGCCGTGCTCGATCCGTCGAGGGTGGTCCCCATCGAGCATCGAGGCAAGTACTTCACGGTGCAGGGGCCGCTGAACATCCCCTCCCTGCCGCAGCGTCGTCCGGTCCAATTCCAGGCCGGCCAATCTGCCGGAGGTATCGAACTGGGTGCTCGCTTCGCGGAGGTCGTATTCACTTCTCTCGCAACCTTCGAGGACGCGGTCACCTACACGAAGACGATCCGCGCCCGGGCGGCAGAGTTGGGGCGTGGGGACGAACTGCCACTGATTTTCAGCTCGTTCCACGCAACGTACGGCGCTACCGAAACCGAAGTCGAACGATTGGTCAGAGAAGCCGAGGAATCGACGGACTTCGACGCCGGTCGCACGAGGCTTGCCGACATGTTCGGCGGTGACGTGGATTTCTCGGAATTGCCGCTGGATCGGCCGATCCCGGAGTCGTTGTTGCCGGACCCGTCGTCGGTGAATCGACGACGGGGCCGGGTCGAGATCTTCGGCAAGCTCGCATCACAAGGAAAGACTCTGCGTGAGTTGATCATCGCGTCCAAGGACACCGGCCACTGGGCAGCGGCGGGCACCCCGGAACAGCTCGCGGACGCGATCGAGGAACGATACGACGCGGGCGTACTCGACGTCATCACGCTCGGTGACCTTGCCGATCCGCGTACACGCGATTTCGTCACGAACGGACTGCTGCCGGAACTACGCAAGCGCAGAATCGTGGGAACAGATTACGTCGGGGGTACCTTCCGTGAGAACCTCGAGTTGCCACCGCTACCACCGGTTTCCAGCACCTAGTTGTTGGAGGCGAGTGAGCGCATGAAGAACATGAGGTTGGCCGGCCGTTCCGCCAGGCGACGCATGAAGTAGCCGTACCACTGGCTGCCGTAGGGAACGTAGACCCGCAGGTGATTGCCTTCGGCTACCAATCTGCGTTGTTCGCCGTCGCGGATGCCGTAGAGCATCTGAAACTCGAAATCCTCGGCTGTCCGTTCGGTCAATGTGGCGAGTTCGAGGGCGGCGTCGATCATGGTGGGATCGTGGGAGGCGACCATCGGGTACCCGTCACCTTCCATCAAGACCTTCAGGCAACGCAGGTACGACGCGTCGACTTCGCCGGGCTTTTGGAACGCAACGTCGGCCGGTTCCTTGTATGCACCCTTGCACAGCCGAATTCGTGAACCTGATCCGGAGAAGTGCCGGCAGTCGGCCTCGGTGCGGTGCAGATACGCCTGCAGGACCGTGCCGAGCGTCGGGAAGTCGCGGCGCAACTCTTCGACGATGGACAGTGTCGAGTCGGTGGTGGTGTGATCCTCCGCATCGACGGTGACCCACGCGCCCACTTCGTCTGCCGCTGTGACGATTCGGTGAGCGTTCGCCAGGGCGATCTTCTCGCCGTCACCGGGAAGTGACTGCCCTAACGCTGAGAGCTTGAGCGAAACCTCGAGGGTGTGTTGCGTCCCAGCCGCTTCGGAAAGCGTTGCGTACGAGCGGAGAAGGGAGAGATAGGCGTCGACGGTAGCTGTTGCCTGAGCTGGATCGGTAGTGTCCTCGCCGAGGTAGTCGACCGTCACGAACCGGCCACTGGTGAGGATGTCGCGTACGGCAGAGACCGCTGCGGGTTCCGCGTCCCCGGCGACGAACCTGTCTACCAGCTTGCGGGTCAAGGTCATCCCGGAGACTGTCTTCTCCAGCCGCGACGAGCGTGCCGCCGCGAGGAGTACCGGGCGCAGCGGGTTGCTCAGCGAGACGGCACTCATCAACGGTTCTCGCTCTCGGCTGGATCGACGTCCTGGTGGGGGTAGCGATGATCGGTGGGAGGAACGAAGGTTTCCTTGACGGTGCGTGTCGACGTCCAACGGAGCAGGTTCTGCGGTGAACCGGCCTTGTCGTTGGTACCGGAAGCCCGCGCACCGCCGAAGGGCTGTTGTCCGACTACCGCGCCCGTCGGCTTGTCGTTGACGTAGAAGTTTCCGGCGGCGAACCGCAGACCGTGGTGAGCTTGATCGACGGCCGCACGGTCGGTGGCGATCACGGCACCGGTCAGGGCGTACGCGGATCCGCTGTCGATACGAGCGAGGATGTCGGCGTAGGCATTCGGTGCGGAGTCGTCGTAGACGTGCAGGGAGAGTATGGGGCCGAAGTACTCGGTGCTGAAGGCCTCGTCACTGGGGTCGTCACCGAGCAGGACCGTCGGCGAGATGAAGAATCCTTCGCGGTCGTCGTAGTCGCCGCCTGCTGCGATGGTGAGGCTGCCGGTCGACTTGGCTCGGACGATCGCGGCGGCATTGCGGTCGAAGGAACGCTGGTCGATGACGGCGCCGCCGAAGTTCGTCAGGTCGGTGACGTCGCCGTACTTCAGTGACGACACTGTGTCGATGAACGTGTCGCCCATCTTGGCCCACACCGATTTCGGGACGAATGCCCGTGACGCGGCCGAGCATTTCTGTCCCTGATAATCGAAGGCCCCGCGGATCAATGCCGTCGTGAGTACGTCGGGGTCTGCGGAACTGTGTGCGAGTACAAAATCTTTGCCGCCGGTTTCGCCGACGAGACGCGGATACGTCCGGTAGTTCGAGATGTTGGCTCCGACCTCACGCCACAAACGCTGGAACGTTGCGGTCGATCCGGTGAAGTGGATGCCCGCCAAGCGCGGGTCGGCCAGCGCGACCTCCGACACCGTGGGTCCTTCGCCGAGAACAAGATTGATCACCCCGGGTGGGAGGCCGGCGGCTTCGAGTAGTTGCATCGTCAGGTACGCCGCGACGGCCTGCGTCGGTGACGGCTTCCAGATCACGGTGTTGCCCATCAGGGCCGGTGCGGTGGGGAGATTTCCGGCGATGGCGGTGAAATTGAAGGGGGTGATCGCATAGACAAAACCTTCGAGTGGTCGATATTCGACGCGATTCCACACTCCCGGAGCGGAAACGGGTTGGTCGGCGAGTATCTGACGTGCGAACGCGACGTTGAAACGCCAGAAATCTATCAGTTCGCACGGGGCATCGATCTCGGCCTGATATGCGGTCTTCGACTGACCGAGCATTGTTGCGGCGGCGATGGTTTCGCGCCACGGGCCGGAAAGTAGATCGGCGGCGCGGAGGAAGACCGCCGCGCGGTCGTCGAACGAGAGGTCGCGCCAGGCCGGGGCGGCGAGCGTAGCGGCGTCGATGGCATCACGAACATCCGAGTGCGTTGCGCCCGCAAACGATCCGATGACCGAGCTGTGACGGTGTGGTTGAACTACGTTCTCCCGCTTGCCTTCCGCAGTTCGGTGGACGCCCCCGATGACCTGTCGGATGTCGGTGGGTGTCTCGGCCAGTTCGGAAAGTTTGGTGCGTAGGCGTGATCGTTCCGGGCTTCCCGGTCCGTAATTGTTGACCGGCTCGTTGGAGGGGTGGGGGACATTGGTGACGGCGTCCATGACGATCCTTCGGCAGACTGATGGGTGGGGCAGTTGTCGTGTCGTCATCAGTCAAGCCGAAACGAGTCGGCGAGTAATCCGCTGATCGGCCAAACTTCTCGGACGCTGTTTGTTCGATCGGCTGAACCATTTCCGCAGGAAAATGCACTATTCTCGAAATTGAGGCGTTGGAACGGTCCGGAAAGTGGGTGGTACGTGCCTATCCGTGAGGTCAGGCTCGACGCGGTCCTTCGGGCGCTGGGCGGAGCCTTTGTCGAGCTCGTCTTCGCGCCGTCAGGTGATGACGTCTTCGTCGACTCCGTGGTGTTCGCGGAGGTCGGGGACCTCACACGCCCCGGAACCGCGGACGTCGAATCCTCTGAGCTCTGGCTCGCTGTGGGTATCGGCGCAGCCGAATTGGCGGCCTGGCTGAACCGCGTCGATCAGAAGGGATCAGCGCCTCGGGCCGTCATGTCGAAGGAGGCCTCGGACACGTCGGTGCGCGCGGCGGCACAGCGCGCCGGGATCGCCTTGATGGCAGTCCATCCGGACGCTCGTTGGGATCGATTGTTCAGCACGATCCGGGGCGTGCTCGATCATTCGGTATCCCGTCAGGATTCGGAGGACGTTGTATTCGGCAGTGACACAGATTTGTTCGAGCTGGCGCAGAACGTCGCGTCACTCACCCGGGGGATGGTCAGCATCGAGGACGAGCGTTCCCACGTCATGGCTTATTCGGCATCAGGAGATGCTGCGGACGAGCTCCGCCGGCAGTCGATCCTCGGCCGTGAAGGACCTCGGGAATACCTCCGGAAGCTGCAGGAGTGGGGCGTCTTCGAAAGCTTGCGGCGAAGCGACGACGTGGTCGAGGTGCCTGCGCACGAAGACCTCGCTATCAGGCGAAGGTTGGTGGTTCCGATTCGCAGAATCTCCGAGAACATCAAGGGGGAGAGCGGTTTCAGTTCTGATCTGCTCGGCACGATCTGGGTTCAGGAAGGCCCGCTTCCCATCGCCGGCGATGCCGACAGAGTGCTCCGCGGTGCCGCGGCCATTGCAGCTCGGCTGATTTCGCGCATCCGAGACGCGCCGAGTAACGAGGCGATACAGGTTCAGCGCTTGCTCGGGGTTCTCGGCGGCGGCGTCGATGTTCCTTCTCTGGCGGCCTCGTTGTCCATCCCGATGTCCGGACCCGCGATGGTGATCGGCGTGGCGAGTGTCGGGGGCAGCGTGTTGTCGGCTTCGGGTGAGCTCGTGTCGTCGTTGCGCCTGCACGCCAGTGCCTTTCACCGTGAATCGCTGGTGAGTGCATTCGGCGCCCGGATCTATGTGCTGTTTCCGCGAACCCAATCCGTGAAATCCACAGTCTCGTGGACCCGTGAAGTTGTCGCGCGTTTGGAAAAGGTGTCGCCCTCGGGTTTACGGGCCGCAGTCTCGTCGCCGGTTTCGACGCTCACTGAGGTGGCTAGGGCCCGCGCCGAAGTGGATCGGGTCTTGGACGGAACGTCGGGGGATGTTCGAGTGACCACCCTCGCGGACTCGCGCACTCCGGTGCTGCTGGGCGAAATCATGGACGCGATTGCGGCCGACGAGCAACTGCACGATCCGAGAATCGACGCGCTCGACGTCTACGACAGGCGTAACGGGTCGAACATGCGTGAAAGCGTCTCCGTTTACCTCGCGCATTCGGGCGATGTCCGACGCGCGTCCGAGCAGCTTCGCATTCACCCGAACACACTCAGGTATCGGATCAAAAGGGTCGAGGAGATAACAGATACCGACCTGTCCGAGCCCTCGACGAGGCTGTTGATGGAGATTCAGTTGGCGGCGTCCGCTCGCGCAGTGAGTTCGCCGAACCTGTCGGACCCCAGCAGTACTCTTCGCGAATGATCGACTCAGCGAAGGTGCCAGGCGCAGCGCGCGCATATTTCGACGGCGGAGACGTCCGTGACGTGTTCACCGAAGACGCGGTGGTGCGTGACGACGGCCGGACGTATGTCGGCATCGAAGAAATCGTGGCGTGGAAGTCCGCTGTGTCGACGGCGTTCACCTTCACCCAGAAGATCGAGTCGGTCAACACCCCAGGCTCGGCCGTTGTCGTGTCGGTGAAGGTCGAGGGTGATTTTCCCGGAAGCCCCGTCCAGTTACATCACCATTTTTCTCTCGACGGTGATCGGATTTCCGCTCTCACGGTGTGCCCCTGATGCCCACCGCTGACGAACTGCTCGGGAAATCCGTCGTCGCCGATCTGGCAGGCTGTCTCGAGCGAGCCTCCGGTCACACACGCCTCGCCCTCGTTCGGGGTAGTACATCCGAATTCGACGGTATGAGTCTCGGCGAACGTACCCGCGTTGTGCGGGACGCGATGACTGCCGAACTGCCTCAGGATCTTCCGGCCTTCGCCGAGATCATCCGCCGTGCGCTTTCAGAGGAGACCTTCACTGGTTGGATGATCTGGCCGGTGACCGAAGCCGTCGCCGTCACGGCGACACGAAGTGGCTCCGAGTCGGACTTCGACGAGGGAATGGCTCTCCTTGCCGAGCTGACGTCGCGTCTGACGGCCGAATTCGCAATTCGCACATTTCTCGAAACGAACCTTGACCGTTCGCTGGCGATCGCACTCACCTGGACCGGCCATGAAGACGAACACGTCCGGCGCTTGGCGACCGAAGGCACTCGTACTCGTTTGCCCTGGGGAAGACGAGTGAAAGAATTGACGGCGCGTCCCGAGTCGACAATCGCCATTCTCGACGAGCTGTATCGGGATGATTCGGAATACGTACGACGTTCGGTCGCAAACCATCTCAACGATCTCAGTCGTGCTGACGCAGCGCTCGCCGTGTCGACTGCGAAGCGTTGGTTACAGACACCGGATTCCAACACACTGAAAATCGTCAAACATGCATTGCGGACGTTGATCAAGGCCGGCGACCCAGATGCTCTGTCTCTTCTGGGGTTCTCGCCGCCCACCGACGTCGTGGTCGAAGGGTTCGTCATCGACCGCGAAATAGTCGATGCGGGTGGAGAACTCACCTTCGACTTCGCTGTCACGAACAACGGCAGCGAGTCCGTCACCGTCGTGATCGATTACATCGTCCACCACGTGAAGGCCAACGGGACCACGACGCCGAAGGTCTTCAAACTGACAACACGAACGCTCGAGCCTGGGGTGCCGGCCCGCATCGCGAAGAGGCATTCCTTCAAACCGATCAGCACCCGGAAGTACTACGCCGGCGAACATGCCGTCGAGGTGCAGATCAACGGCGTACGCCAGGTGCGAGGTGTATTCCGTTTGGACGCGTGAGTGACCCCACCGGTCACTCACGCGCCGATCCAATGCCCGCACAGACGTCAGCGCATGACCTGTACCTGCTCGGCGATGTCAGCGGCCAGGGCCATCGCAGTCAGAGCGAGGCCGTTGTTGAGGTCATATCGTAGATGCCCGACATGGCCGTCCTGGACAGCGCGGACTCGTTTCCACGTCGGCGACTCGGCTTCGACGGCGTCGGGGTTCTGTAGCAACACGAAGTCGGCCTGGTCGAAGATCGCGAGCTCCTCGAGGCTGTAGAAAGTCGAATCCTTCCGATCGGGTGCCGCATGGGCGGCGTCGGTCAAGACGTTCAGGCCGAGGTCCTGTGCAACCGACACGGCGAACGTGTTGTTCTGCAGCCAGATCTGACCGCTGTCGGCGCCGGCGATCGCAATCGACTTGCCTTCGAGGAGACCACCGATCTTGGCCCGCGCTCGAGCAAGTTCGGCGTTGTATCGGGCGATGACGCGTTCGGCGACTTCGCGGCGATCGAGCGCCGTGAGCTGCGCGGTCATGGCCTGTTTCCAGGACGAGCCCCTCGTGCCCTCGTCGACGACGAGCACCGGGGCGATGTCAGTGCCGAGCAGGCCCCTGTCCTGGTAGTAATCCCACCAGCCTTTCCCGACAACCAACAGATCGGGGTCGTAGCTCAGGATCGATTCGGCGTTCGGTTCGTTGTTCGTCCCACCGAGGCGAGCTGCGCCGGCGGGTACCTTCTGCATGAGTTGAGACTTCGGATCCCAATTGGTCGCGACGATCGGGTACTCGGCCAGTAGTGCAAAATCGAGGGCGCCTCGGGCTTCGAGCACCACGACACGCTTGGGGTCCCGCGGGAGGCGGTAGGTCTGGTCCGCGACGACGATGTCGACCCACTCGTCCGAGGCTTCGGTGCCGCTGGATTCGCTCGAACATGCAGACAGTGCGCCCAGTGCACCGAGCGCCGCCGCACCGGTCAGGAACCCGCGTCGTGTCAAGGAATCGATCAGACGGGTGAATTCGTCGTCCACATCTTTTGTCGACTGCAAGGGGGTTTCGGTCGCAGAAGGGGACACCGTCGGGTGGAAGGTTTTGGTCGATTCGATCACAGGCATGAGAAGGCGCAGCTCCATCTGATGTTCCGGGCATTGGCAGGTGCCTAACCAACGTATTCGAACTTCGCAGCCGGAGCCTTACTCGAAAGCGCCAACCGCTCAGCGGATTTGGCCATTCTTCACGGACTCGTGCCACGGGACTCGCCCCTCGGATTCGGCTTGTTGTGGACGGGCGCGCCCATCTGATCCGAACTCGAGGTATCGTGGCCGTCATGCAGCGCGTCTATTTCTGGTTTAGCAGGCCGGCCCCGGGTGGGCCTGCCGGCGTAACCACGCGCTGACAACCTCCACCCAAGAGCCGGACTACAGACCGGCTCGCTGGAGTTTCTCTTCATCTCTGGGGTCGGCCTGAGAACAGGAAACCGAAAACCCCATGACTGTCACCATCGACACCACCGCAGCTTCGGACAGCCTCGACGATCAGCGCACTGTGAGTATCAGTCCGCTCGTGTCACCGGCGACTGTTCGTGCTCAGCACGCTCCGGACGAGGTCGCGGCCGCAACCGTGCGGACCGGCCGTGCCGACACGATCAACATCCTCAACGGTGACGACGACCGTTTGATCGTTGTTGTCGGACCGTGCTCGGTACACGATCCGGAAGCTGCGATGGACTACGCCCGTCGGTTGGCTGCCAAGGCCGAAGAACTGCGGGACGACCTGCACATCGTGATGCGCGTCTACTTCGAAAAGCCGCGCACCACTCTCGGGTGGAAGGGCCTGCTCAACGACCCCCACCTCGACGGCACGTTCGACATCAACACCGGGCTCGGCATCGGCCGCAAGTTGCTTCTCGACGTGTCGAGTCTGGGCCTGCCTGTCGGCTGCGAGTTCCTTGATCCGATCATGCCGCAGTACATCGCCGACCTGGTCAGCTACGGTGCGATCGGCGCCCGGACCGCCGCCAGTCAGGTTCACCGTCAGCTGTGCAGCGCGCTGTCCATGCCCGTCGGCATCAAGAATTCCACCGAAGGTGATGTGCAGGTAGCCGTCGACGGTACCCGCGCTGCGGCGGCGAGCCATGTGTTCCCCGGAACGGATCTCGACGGCCAGGCTGCCTTGATTCGGACCGCGGGCAACCCGGACTGCCATGTGATTCTTCGTGGCGGCAGCGACGGACCGAACTACGATGCCGAGACCGTCTCGGATACCCTTGCTCGCCTGCGTAAGTCGAACCTGCCCGAGCGCGTGGTCATCGACGCGAGCCACGGTAACAGCAGCAAGGACCACGAGCGTCAGGTCGTCGTGCTGGACGACATTGCCCGACGTCTGACCGAGGGCGAGCAGGGAATCGCCGGCGTCATGTTGGAGAGTTTCATCGAGGCCGGCCGTCAGGACCTGACCTTGGGTAAGGCGGACGAGCTCACCTACGGTCAGTCGATCACCGACGCGTGCATCGACTGGTCCACCACCGCAGCGCAGTTGGACCGTCTGGCGCAGGCCGTTGCGGCTCGGAGGGGCTGACGCCCCCGTGCGCGTTTAGGGAGTGCCTGGACTCGCTAAACGCGCACAGGGCCGCTAGGCCAACACTGCTCGCGTGGCCTCGACCAGGCGCTTCAGCCAGGCGTCCGTGCCGACGGCCTGACGCAGCGGCTCGTTGGGCAATTCGATGCTGACCGGCAGTCCGGAAGGCAGGGTCGACCAGATGTCGGCCAGGGCGATGCCGCCGGTGCCTGGCACCAGACGCTCCTCTCGGGCGTGACGGATCAGCTCTGCGTCCTCCGTGGGAAAAGGGATCGAACCGTCACACATCTGGGCGTAGTGAAGCCACTCGCGCGGGATGGACGCAAGATCCTCCAGTGTGGTCGCCGAGCGGTCGGTGTGGAGTGCGTCGACCAGGACACTACGAGCCGGACCGTCTGCCGCCGAGACGATCTCGATGGCAGCACGCGCATCGGGCACCGCAGTCCACGGCATGAATTCGAGCGAGGCGACGATGCCGTAGTTGGCGCACAGTTCCGCGAGGCAGGCATAGGAGTCCGTGAGCCGAGCGCGGTCGCGGTCGTCGCCGCCCACCAGAACGGCTTTGGCTCCGAGCTGTGCACCCGCTTCGAGAAGCGGAACATAGTCGGCGGGGTCGAAGTCGGCTGCAAGGCGGATGATTTCGAGGTCGAATACCTCAACGGGTGAATCGCCTAGTCGACGCACCAATTCGTTCAACCCCTGCTTGTCCTCGTGCAGCGGGTAGGCCGTCGTACCTGGTGCCGCGGGCATCAGGCGGATGCCGATGGTGTCGAAGCCGTGTTTTTCCGCCAAGTCGACGTGCTGCATCGGTGCGGTATCGAGCACTGTGAGGGCTGCCAGTCCGAGTGAGAGTGTCATGCGTGCGCTCCAACTGTCTTGGCTCCGGCCAGTTCCCGACCTGCCAGATAACCGAACGTCATAGCCGGGCCGAGGTTGATGCCGCCGGACGGGTAGTGCCCGCCCATCACGCTGGCCTGATCGACGCCGACGGCGAGCAATCCCTCGATGGGGCGGTCGTTGTCGTCGAGCACATGCGACGACGAGTCCGTCACCAGTCCGGCGAAGGTCCCGAAACTCCCTGGCACCACTTTCACCGCGTAGTACGGACCCTTCTGTAAGGGTGCAAGCGACGGGTTCGGCCAGGGGTTGGCGGTATCGCCGGATCCCCGGTTGAACGGCGTTGTGCCGCGACCGAACTCGGGGTCTTCACCGGCCACGGCCCCGACATTGAATGCCTCGATTGTCTTTTCCAACTGCGTCGGATCAACGCCGATCTTCTCCGCCAGTTCGCGAACAGTGCGACCCCGTGTCAGGTATCCCGAGCGCAGGTACGGCTGGATCGGGATCGGCAGGGGCTTGGCCATGCCCAGCGGGAGATAGCGCACATACTGCTGATCGGCGATCAACCACGAGCACACTTCTTCGCCCTCAGGAACCTGCTCGACCATCGCGAGTGTGTAGTCGTGGTAGCCGAGTGCCTCGTTGACAAAACGCTTGCCGTTCGCGAGAACTCCGATGACACCGGGCTTTCCGCGGTCGAGGATGTGCGGGAACACCCCTTCCTTGCCGTTGCGGTAGCGAACGATGGAGACGGGGCAGTACGCGACGGGGGAGGCAAGAGTGCGGTCGAGGCGACCACCCACGGATTCGCCGAGGGTGATGCCGTCGCCGGTGGTTGTCTTCGGAGTGAGTGACCAGTGCTCGTTTCCGGTGGGGGTGCGAGGGAACAGTTCACGTCGGCGGTCGATGTCCTGGGCGAAGCCGCCGGTGGCCAGTACGACGCCGCGCGTGGCAGTTACCGAGTACGCACCATCCGGACCTTCGAGGCGGACACCGACAACGCGACCGTCATCGTCAGTCTGCAGCGATGTTGCCGACGTTTTCACCCGAATCTCGACGCCGAGATCGAGCGCTGAGCGAAGCATCATGCCGACAAGCGCGGTGCCGTTGACGAGTTGCTGGCCACGACGCTTGGTGGCGAGATCGAACATGTGCTTTGTCACGCGAACGCCACAGTGCACAAATGCTTTCGGCGATCGAGTCGAGTGCAGGAATGCCTGCAGGTCGGGGCCGGCCATGATGCCCATTCCGAGGAATGACGTCTCGTACAACTGTCGACGGAGCAGCGCCGCGACGTCGGGGCCGAGCTTTCGCAAGCTCACCGGTTTCGGTCCGACGGAACGATGACCCGTGCCGGCTCCCGGTGTGTCGCCGTGAATGTCGGCGATCTTGGCTCCGGGAACGAACTTCAGTGCAGTCTTGCGTTCGAAGAACTCGACCATCTCCGGTGCACCGTCGAGGAGTGCATCCACCTTGGCAGCGTCGAAGTTGTCGCCGAGTCGGTTCTCCAGATATGTCCGCGGCGCCGAACGATCCTCCACAACCCCGTCGGCGATGGCAAACATGTTGCGCGGGGTCCACATCCACCCGCCCGACCAGGCCGTTGCGCCGCCGCAGGTGTCGGCCTTCTCGACAACGAGTACCGACGCGCCGCCATGTGCTGCGGCAATTGCTGTGGAAAGCCCGCCTGCGCCGGAGCCCACGACAACTACGTCGTAGGTGAGGGGGGTAGTGCTACTCATTTCTGCTCCTTGGCAGTTGTTGCGAGGGTCGGTGTCGATGTCAGATCGACAACCTTCCCGGTTCGTGACGATTCGTAGATTGCGGCGATGATGGCAAGTGACGCGCGGGCGTCTCGTCCGGTGACGGCGGGTTCGCGCCCGGTCAGGACCGCGTCGGCGAAGTCCTGAACCTGCAAGGTGTGGAAATCGGTGAGTGCCGCATTGACCGCTCCCACATCGAGATTGGCGTCTATGTCGGCGGAATACGGCGACTGGAACTCGACTTCGCCCGGCACGGTCCAGATTTCGTTGACACCCTCGTGCCCTTCAGGAAATTCGAGGACGCTGGCGATGGCGCCGGTGCGCCCAATCACTGTCACGCGGTTGCCCAGATTGTGATTGGCACCGGTAGTCGCGGTGACGGTGGCGGTGCCGCCCGAAGCAAAGGAAATTACAGCTGACGCACTGTCCTCGGTCTCGATGTGCTCACCGTGGGTGTGGGTGCGTATGAAGCCGCTGACCGAGACGGCCTCGCCCATGAACCAGGCCAGCATGTCGATCTGGTGCACCGCCTGCGTCATGAGCACGCCACCGCCGTCGGTGTCCCAGCGTCCGCGCCACGCGTCGGCCGAGTAGTAACTCGACGGGCGGTGCAGGATCACCGACGCCTCGCCGAGCGTGGGCAGTCCGATCCGGCCGTCGTCGATGGCGTCCCGGATCCGACGCGCGGCCGGCCAGAAGCGGCGTTGGAAGAGCACCCCGAACGTGATACCGGCGCGGTCGGCGGCCTCGATCATGCGGTCGGCGGCAGCAACATCGACCGCGATGGGCTTCTCGCACAACACATGTACACCCGCTTCGGCAGCGGCCACGACTACCTCTTCATGTACCGGGTGCGGCGTGCAAACGGTGCAGGCGTCGAGTCCGAGGGCGAGAAGGTGCTCCACTGAACTCACGGCTGCGGGAATGCCGTGCGCTGCCGCGAACTCCTGGGCGCGTCCGAGATCGGGATCGCAGCAGCCGATTACCTCGACGCCGGGGACTTGCTGCAGGGCTCGGGCATGGTTGCCGGCGATCTTGCCGCAGCCGACGATTCCGACTTTCAACGTCATCAGAAATGTTCCTCTGCTTCGACGTCCCGCGCCGCAGACTCGCCGCGGTCGAGACTGTTCAGTGCTTCGATGTCCTCGCCGGAGAGGGTCACGTCGAGTGCTGCCAGGTTCTCGGCCTGACGCGTCGGGTTCGCTGATCGCGCGACCGGAACCACACCCTGCGCGACGTGCCACGCGAGGACCACTTGAGCTGGTGTGCAACCGTTTCGACCGGCGATCTCCCCGACCACGGCGTTGTCGAGCACATCGCCGCGGCCGAGCGGGCTCCACGACTGCGTGAAGATTCCGAGTTCGTCGTTGGCGCGGCGCACCGGAATTCGCGCGAGCGACGGGTCCATCTGAATCTGGTTGACTGCCGGTGCCTCGCCGGTTTCGGCGACGACGCGGCGCAGGTGGTGCTCGAGGAAGTTCGACACACCCACGTACCGAACCAGTCCGGCGTCGCGGCAGGCCAGCATCGCCTCGAACGACGCAACGTAACGATCGATTCGCGGGAGCGGCCAGTGGATCAGGAACAGATCGAGTTGATCCAGTCCCAGTCGTTCCAGGCTCTGCTCGAGCGCTCCGCGGATGTCACCGGAAACCTGGTCGTTTCCACGAAGTTTGGTGGTGACAAACAGTTCTTCTCGCGGTAGGCCCGACTCCGCCAACGCTACGCCGACGGCGTCCTCGTTGCCGTAGATCGCGGCGGTGTCGATGAGGCGGTACCCGGCCTCGATTCCGGAGAGTACCGACTTCGTGGCGTCGGCACCGACCAGTGGCCAGGTTCCGAGTCCGATGGGTGGCAACGCAGTTGCCACCGGTGCGGCTGTGTGTGCGCTCATGCGTGAACCTCCTGACGGGCCGCAGCGGCGGCGGTGATGGTGACGGCAACGTCGGCTGCGGTCACGAGTGCGGCATGGATGGATCCGCCGTCACCGCTCGCGTCGCCGACGGTATGGACCCCGAGTCGTGGTGCCAGTGAACGTAGTTCGGCCAGAAGTTCCGAGCGCGGCTCGACGCCCTGTGAAATCAGCAGCTCGCCGGGGGCGTCGACTTCGCTCAGTACACCGCCTGTCGAGATCGTGACCCGATCGGCGTCGACTTTGGTGACGATCGAGCTCAGGTAGGTCGTGAGGTTCTCACTTGAGGCCAGGCGCGGCAGCAGTACGATCTTGCCGCGTCGGCCGACGTCGTGCGCGATGGTTTCCTGCGGCCCGATCATGACGACCTGGGTGCCCTTCTGGAGCAGATCGTCTGCGACGGCAGCAGCCTCGCGGTCGGCGCCGAAAATGGTGATTGCTTCGGGGGCCGGATCTCCGGAAACCAGGAACTCGCGCACGTCACGGACGGTTCGGGTCTGCGCGCCGGGGAGGTCAGTCGCGGGACCGTGCCCACCGGCAGCAAGGACGATCGCGTCGAAGTCACTGTTTGCGAGCAATGCTGCGTCAGCTCTGGTCGAGCTGTGGAACTGCACCCCGAGTTCGGCCAGTTCCGCGAGGTACCAGTCCACGATCCGCCCGTATTCAGGATACTCGTGCAGCTTCGATGCCAGAGCGAAGTCGCCACCGAGGCTGGGTCGTTCGTCGTACAGGTCGACGCGATGACCGGCAAGTGCGAGGTCGCGGGCAGCGGCCATTCCGGACGGACCGGCACCGATGACGGCGACCCGCACGGTGGCATCAGCCGGCTTCGTGGGCTGATCCAGTTCACGTCCGACCCACGGGTTGACGGAACAGGGAATGGGGCCGGCGGCCAGGCTGTCGATGCAGTAGTTGCAGGCGATGCACGGCCGGTACCGGCCACCGTCGACAGCGCGATTCGGAAAGTCCGGATCGGCGTGCAACGTACGGGCCATGCTGACGAAGTTCGCCTGCCCGGAATCGATGATCTGCGCGGCGATCTCCGGCGACGTGATGCGTCCGGCCACACCCACCGGGATGTCGAAGTCGCGCTGGTACTGCTCGGAGTACGGCGCGAGGAGTCCGCGGGACCATTCACCGGGCTGGATGATCCACTGTCCCGCTTCGTAGTTGCCGGCCGAGACGTCGAGAAAATCGAGTCGGTCAGTGTCGATGGCGTCGATGCGAGAGCGGGTCGTCTCGGCGTCGAGTCCGCCGTCAATGCCTTCGAAGGCTGAGAATCGAAGTCCCAGAGTGATTCCCGGAGCATGCTCGTGGACGGAGGCGATGACCTTGTTGACGAACAAGGTGGGGTCGGCCCACTCGTCGTCGCGGTGATTGTAAGCAGGGGAGAGGAACTGGTGGATCAAGTACCCGTGGCCACCGTGCAGGGAGATGACGTCGACGCCCGCCTGCTGGCAGCGCGCCGCAGCTTCACCGAAACACTCGATGATGTGCTCGATGTCGTCGCCGTCGAGTTGTTCGGGCATCTCGCCGCCGACAACCAAACACGGAATCGGTGTCGGGGCAACGGGAACAAATCCACTGACCGACCCCTGCGCCGTGCGTCCACCGTGGTTGAGTTCGACTCCGACGAGGGCGCCGTGTGCGTGGATCGCGTCGACCATCTTCTTGATGCCGGGAATCCGTTCGTCGACGTCGACGCCCATCTGCCGGATGCGTCCCTTGCCGTCGGCACGCACGTAGCTCGCTTCGGTGAAGATCAGTGCAGCACCACCTTCGGCGCGGCGGGCGAGGTACGCGATGTACTCGTCCGTCATGGTGCCGTCGACTTCGCAGTAGTTGCGTTCCATCGGGGCGGACACGAACCGGTTCCGGAGGCGGACGCTGCCCATGTCGAGAGGTTCGGCGAAAGGCGCAGTCACCTTCATCAGTGCTCCTGGTACTTCGCGAGAAAGTAGGTGTTCGGTTGTGCTCATGCGCATGCCGTCTCGGAGAGCAGCTCGCTCAGATGGCTGCGCATGCGATCCGTATCGGCTTCGACACCGGTCAGGAGTGTGAAGGTGTCAGAGGCTTGAGCCACCAGCATCTGCCCACCGTCGAGAACCGCGCATCCGAGAGCAGCTGCAGCGTCGAGCAATTCGGTGCGCATCGGTCGATAAACGATGTCAGCGACCCACAATCCGGAATGCAACGCCGCAGGGTCGAATGGAGTTCCGGGGTGACCCACCATGCCGATCGGAGATGCGTTGACGACGCCGTCGCACGTCGTCAGGTTGACGGCGATCTCATCGATCGCCAAAGCCGTTGTGCGCGTGCCAGGGAAGGCCGAGGCGACGCGAGAACACACATCGGCAGCGCGATCGGGATCAATATCTGCGATGCGAAGATCCGTGGTGCCGGCGGCGGCGAGTGCGTATGCCACAGCGGAACCCGCCCCTCCTGCCCCGGCAAGCACCACTCGGTCCAAGGCGGCGTCGGGCAAACCGCGCTGCAGTGCTGTGAGGAATCCGCTGTGGTCAGTGTTGTGGCCGATCAAACGGCCGTTGTCGACCACAACCGTGTTGACGGCACCGAGCAACCGCGCGTTGCCGGACAGCTCGTCGAGCGCGTCCACGACAACCTGCTTGCACGGGTGGGTGATGTTCAGTCCGGTGAAATCGCCCGCGACGGCGCCACGCACCACCTCACCGGTTTTCTCGACCGAGATGTTCAGGTTCTCGAGATCGATCAGTTCGTAGCTGTAATCGTCGAGTCCGAGTGCTGCTGCTTCGTGTGCGTGCAACGCGGGCGAGAGTGAGGTGGCGATACCCGACCCGACAAGGCCGATACGGTGACGTGTGTATTCGGTAGTCATGACATTCTCCTGCATAAGTGGGGACGGCCCCTCGCGGCAATTCATCGCGAGGGGCCGGTCCGGTCAAGCGTTGTTGCTGGTGAGCTCTGAGTCCTGCTTGATCGGCAGGCTCGACTTCGGTTGGCCCAGTTCTGCTGTGGGCGTGCGGTACGTTTCCGGTCCGGTCATTGCCGCGATGGCGGAGATGACGGCGAAGCCCAGGCACATCCATGCAACCGGCGTCCAGTTGCTCTTGTCTCCGGCCGAAATCGCCTGGGCGATAGCCGGTGTGAAGCCGGCGACAAGGAGTCCGAGCATGAGGCTGACGGCCATTCCGGTGTATCGGACCTTCGCGGGGAACTGCTCCGGGAAGTATGCCGGGTATGTGCCGTTGGGCATCGCGTAGAAGATTCCGATCATGACGATTCCCGAAGCGAAGACCATGGGGACGCTTTGGGTTCCGATCGAATGGAAGAACACGAAGATCATCAAGCCGGCTCCGATGGCGCCGACGACGAAGATGGGCTTACGCCCGTGGCGATCCGAGAGAATGCCGAACAGCGGCTGAGTCAGTACGGCAACAAAATTGGCGGTCGCGATGGCCCACAGCATCGTGGAGCGTTCGAAGCCGGATTCGACGGCGTACGCCAGGGCGAAGACGTTGACGATGGTGTTGATCATCGCGAAGGTCGAGCTCATGCTGATACGGATCACGGTGCGCCAGTGCGAGCGGAACATCTCGACGACGGGAATTCCGGCCGTCTCGTCCTGTTCCTTGAGTTCTTCGAATACCTCGGGCTCATCCAGGGCGCGACGTAGCCACAGCGCAACGACGGTCACGATGATGCTGAGCCAGAAGGGAACTCGCCAACCCCACGAATAGAGGTCTTCGTCGGGCAGGCTCGCCACTGGGATGAATACCAGGCTGGAGACGACGATGCCGAACATGATCCCGCTCATGGTGAACGAGGTGAAGAACGAACGACGGTGATCCGGCGCGTGTTCGAGCGTCAGTGCCGAAGAGCCGGGTGATTCACCGCCGGCAGAGAGCCCTTGAAGAAGGCGAAGCAAGACGAGAATGATCGGCGCGGCGATGCCGATCTGGTCGTAGGTCGGCAGGCAACCGACGATGACCGTCGCAACACCCATGAGGAGCAGGCAGGCGAGAAGCGCGTTCTTGCGTCCGTACCGATCGCCGAGGTGTCCCCACAGCACTGCGCCGAGTGGGCGGGCGACGTAGGCCACGCCCAGGGTGCTGATCGAGAGCAGCGTTGCCGTCGAGCCGCCGCCAGGAAAGAAGATCTTGGGGAACACGAGCGCGGCTGCGGAGCCGTAGATGAAGAAGTCGTAGTACTCGAGGGTGCTGCCGAGGAAGCCCGAAACGGCGGCGCGGCGCGCATTCGAATTCGGGTGCTCCGCAGTGGAGTGCGTGGACCCGGTGGAGTTGATCGGTGGTGCCATGTGAAGTCCTTTCGTCCCGATGGGCCGACCGTGGCGGCACGTTTGGTGATGCACCACGCATCGGTGACGTCCCTCACCTTTCGGCGGCTGAGACGACAGTGCCACGAAGGACTATGGCGCGTCCAACACTAAATGAGTCTCAGATAATGACGTTTTTGGTCTCAATCTCCGGCGTCGGCAGAATCTCCTCGGACGTCTCCAGTGCGACGGCGAGTGCATCGGTCATATGCCGGGGTGACCAGGCAATTCCGTGATTCATGAACGTCGGCTCGCCGGTGAGTGGGACGAACACACTGCCAGGTGGGGTGATAGCAGCCATGCCGGACGTCATCAGCGCTACACCGACGCCGGCGGCAACGAGCATCAGGATCATGTACGGATCGGTGATTTCCTGGACGACGCGAGGCCTGAAGTCTGCGTTCATGCAGGCGCGCATCGCGGTTTCCTGGAGGGCCGAGCCGGCCGAGAGCGGGGTGGTCACGAATCCGTCGTCGGCCAATTCGCGGAGATCGATCGCGTCCCTCTCGGCAAGGGGATGGTCGATCGGAAGTACGGCGCCGAACGCCTCCCGTCGGATCAGCCGGGTAGACAGTGATGCGGATTCCACCGGTAGTCCGACGAAGGCGAGGTCGAGGGCGCCGCTCTCGAGTTGAATGATCGCGTCGCGCGTCATGATTCGGCCGAGGAGTGTCAGTTCGACTTCCGGATAGCGCTGACGCAACGCGCGGGTGAGCGGCGGAAGTGCTTGATAGTTGAGCACTCCGGTGAACCCGATCGTGACTCGTCCGTATACGCCTCCCGACGACGCACGCGTAGCGTGTCGTGCCGTCTCCATGTTCTCGATGACGCGATAGGCGTGGGGGAGAAAGGCATGTCCGCCGGACGTGAGTGCGACGCTGCGAGTGCTTCGTTCGAACAACTTGACGCCGATGTCCTTTTCGAGCTTTCGGATCATCTGGCTGAGCGGCGACTGAGCCATCTGGAGCCGTGATGCGGCCCGCCCGAAGTGAAGTTCTTCCGCAACCGCGACAAACGCGTGCAACCAGCGGGTTTCCATCGGCAAGGCCTCCAGGTATTTGACGTCGACAGCAAACGCCATATATTCAGAATTTCTACACAGTGTGACGGCAATTATGCCTGTTTGCAACATAAATTGAGTGCGTAGCGCACAGAAACTCGGGAGTGAAGATGATGCAGGGCTATCCAGAGGGTGTCACCGCGCTCGTTACCGGCGGTGCGAGCGGAATCGGCGCCGCCAGTGCAAAGATGTTGACGGAGAGGGGAGTTCGGGTGGTAACGGCAGATCTTGCCGAGGGTGCGGACGAACAACTCGACGTGAGTGATCCGACAGCAGTCGATGCGCTTCGAACCAGACTCGGCAGAGTCGACATCTTGATCAACAGTGCGGGAATCGTAGGACCATCAGCGCCACTCGTCGACGTCGACCTCGCGGCTTGGCGGCGTACGTTCCGCATCAACGTCGAAGGGACATTCCTGATGTGCCGGGCGTTCGTGCCGGGGATGGTTGCGTCCGGGTGGGGGCGGGTCGTCAATCTCGCGAGTATTGCTGCCAAGGACGGAAACCCGAATCAGAGTGCATATTCCGCGTCCAAAGCGGCAGTCGTCGCGCTGACGAAGTCGCTCGGCAAAGAGGTCGCCACCACCGGTGTGCTGGTCAACGCGATTGCTCCCGCGGCCGTGGAAAGTCCTATGAATGCCGGCACCGATCCGGCCATCCTCGCTCGTTCGCAGTCTTTGACGCCGATGGCACGGATGGGGCGGGCCGACGAGATCGCCGAATTGATCTCCTGGCTGTCGTCGTCGGCGGTGAGTTACTCGACGGGTGCTGTGTACGACGCCAGCGGTGGCCGCGCAACGTACTGAATTACCTTCTGGAAGAAGTCGATCAGAACTGGAGCAGTGACTGCCACAGTTCGCGAGATGCGTCCTGGTACTCGAGCATGTGCGAGATCAGTTCACGTAGTGGCTGCGTCGGTTCGAGTTCTTCCGGAAGGAGCGGATTGCGCACGATGACCGCGATCACCGCGCTGCCCAAGGCAAGTGATTCACGGGCAGCCTCCTCGCGACTGATTGTCGCCAGGCGTGTTTGCGCCTGTGTGAGTGCTTCACGGGCCTCGGCGATGTCGACCAACAGTGCTTCCGAGTTCCAGAGTGTGCGGATTGTCGAATCATCCTCGGGGGCAAGGTGAGCGATTTCCATGACAGCCGATTCGGGGGCGGCGCCGAGTCGGCGGAGAGTGCGGCGGGCGCTGTCCGTGCCGCCGAGCAGATTGTTCGGGCGGACGGCGAGTGTGGGCTTCCACTCCTCGTAGCCCGCCAGGCGCAGCGCCTGATCGTGTCTTCGTGCGGCGGTGCGGTCGCTTCGTTTGAGCGCTGAGTGCTCGACGGCTATCCACATGCCGTCCCAGGGGCGTATGCGATCGGTACGAGTTCGCCACCCCTCGACCTCGCTGTAGGTGGGGATGCCGTCCGGGTTGAGGACGTACGTTCCACGAGCGGTGCGACGCAGTTTGTTCTCGCGGCACAGGCGGCCCGTTGCCACGCGAACGCTCGATGCGCTGACACCGACGATCTCGCCGGCCCGGGTCAGCACTGCAGTGCTGAACTCGGTGTCCGGACTCGCCGTTGCGAGGTCCAGCACAACTCGGGTTGCGGACATTCCTCGATCAGTTTGTAACAACTTTTGAACAACTCCTGACAAATTCTGTTACAAGTGGCATGGTGGGTACCGGGAAACCTTATCCGCGAGCAGTGAGGAAATATCGTGACCGACTCCGATCGACCAGGTGGCGATGTCTATGTGGAGCGTGACGGTGGCGTCACCGTCATCGTGATGAATCGCCCTGATCGCAAGAATGCGGTGGACGGGCCGATGGCGGCGCAGTTGCGTGATGCCTTCCTGGAGTTCGAATCGGACGAGAGTCAGAAGGTGGCGATTCTGTGGGGCGCGGGCGGCACATTTTGTGCCGGTGCGGATTTGACCGCAGTCTCCGACCCCGCCCGCGTGCACGAGTTGCATCCGGAAGGCGGCGGCACCGGCCCGATGGGGCCGAGTCGGTTGGTGTTGTCCAAGCCATTGATCGCCGCCGTCAGCGGATACGCGGTTGCAGGAGGGCTCGAGCTTTCATTGCTCGCGGACCTGAGGATCTGCGAGGAGAATTCCGTGTTCGGAGTCTTCTGCCGGCGCTGGGGAGTTCCTCTCATCGATGGCGGGACCGTGCGACTGCCGCGAATCGTCGGGCAGGGGCGAGCGCTCGACATGATCTTGACCGGTCGCCCGGTCGACGCTCCGGAGGCGCTGGCCTTCGGGCTGGCCAATCGTGTTGTTCCAGTGGGGCAGTCACTCCAGGCAGCCAAGGAGCTTGCGCACCAGTTGTCCGCTTTCCCTCAACTCTGCATGCTCGCGGATCGCGCGTCGGCCTACCGATCTTTTGATCTACCACTTGCCGAAGCACTGCGGGCCGAGGGCGTCGCGGGAAATCCCATTGTCATCGCTGAAGGTGTGCGCGGCGCTGCTGCGTTCGCCGCGGGCGCCGGCCGGCACGGCCGGTTCGAGAACAACCCGAATTCGAACGAGGAAACTGAACCATGATGCCCATAACCAGAGACCTGATCGCCCGTGGTGCGCGACAGCACGGATCGCGAACAGCCGTCGTTTTCGGCGATCGATCGATGACGTTCACGGAAGTGGACGAACTCAGCAGCCGATTGGCGCACACATTCATCGCCCTCGGTATCGGGCGTGGTGCACGGGTTGCATTGCTGGTCAACAACTCTCTTGCCAGCGTCCCCGTCGATTTTGCCTGTGTCAAAGCCGGCATCAACAGGGTTCCGCTCAACTCGCGTCTCTCGCTCGACGAGCACGCGAGAATGCTCGAGGACACCGACACCTCGCACGTCGTCTTCGGTAGTGACCTCGCCGACCGCGCCGCTGAACTGTCCGCCAGGTTCCCCGAACGTACGTTCATCGGGCTGGAAACAGGTTCGGCGCGGCAGCGTTCGCTGCTCGACCAAGCACAGAGCATGCCTTCGGACACACCGGACGTCGAGTTAGCTCCCGACGATGTGATCCTGACGCTGTTCACCTCCGGGACCACGGGAACATTGAAGGCCGCGCAGCACACTCAGCGCAGCTACGCCGGCATCTGCCGCAATGTTCTGCTCAATCTGCTTCCGGCGACTCAGGACGATACGATGCTGCACGCGGCATCACTGATTCATGCCAGCGGTGTCTTCGTGCTTCCGTTCTGGCTGCGTGGCGGCAAGACCGTCATCCTTCCCGGATTCGACCCGTCGACCTTCTTGGACTCGATAACCGAGCATCGGGCTACGGCAATCAATCTGGTGCCGACGATGATTCAGATGCTCCTCGAACGCCCTGATTTTGCGAGCGCAGACATCTCGAGTCTGAAATCCGTGATCTACGGTGCGTCGCCGATGCCGCTGGCCACCATCGAACGTGCAATGCAGGCGTGGGGGCAACACCGTTTTCTCCAGTACTACGGGCAGACCGAGGCACCGCTGTGTATTGCAGTCTTACGGCCCGAAGATCACACGGAAGATCGCCTGCTGTCCTGTGGTCAGCCGGCCATCGACGTCGAGATCAGGCTGCTCGACGGCGAGGGAAACGAAGTGCCCCAGGGAGAACCGGGTGAAATCGTGATCCGCTCGCCATCGGCGATCGCCGGATACTTCAATGCACCGGAACTGAATGCGGACACCTTCACCGAAGACGGCTGGGTTCACACCCGTGACATCGGTCAGTTCGACGCCGAAGGATTCTTGTTCTTGAAGGACCGAGCTTCGGACATGATCATCAGCGGCGGATACAACGTCTACCCCCGTGAAGTCGAGGATGCACTCCTGACGCATCCGTCTGTCCGTGAGGTCGCCGTGGTGGGTACCGCCGACGCCAAGTGGGTGGAGGCGGTCACGGCTGTGGTGGTACTCGAGGACGGGACCGTCGAAAACGACGCACTGCAAGCATCATTGGTCGCGCACGTCGGCGAACGACTGGCGTCGTACAAGAAACCGCGTCGGGTTGTTTTCGCAGAATCCATACCGAAGACGGCCGTCGGCAAGCTCAATCGGAAGGCGCTGCGAGACGAACTCCGCGACGCTATCTAACTCCGCGAGTGCGGAATTGAACGCTGATTCTCGGCCCGAGGGCCCGCGCACTCTTCGGGACACAGTGTTCCCACGTGCGTTGGCAGGATCCGCCCATGACGAGTAGATCTCCGTGTCCGAGATTGAAGCGGATGGATTCGCCGCCCCCACGAGGGCGCAATAGGAGCGGGCGAGCCGCACCGAGAGACAGGATGGCCACCATCGTGTCCTCGGTGCGACTTCGTCCCGTGTCGTCCCCGTGCCAGGCAACGCTGTCGGAACCGTCGCGATAGAAACACAGACCCGACGTGGCGAATGGTTCACCGAGTTCGTCGAAGTAGTGACTGCTCAGCGCGTCTTTGGCTTCGGTGAGAAGCGCGTCCGGCAGTGGTTGATTCTCTGCGTAGAAACACACCAGACGAGGGACGTCGACAACGCGGTCGTACATCTGACGCCGTTCGGAACGCCACGGCACCGTAGCCTCCAGATTGTCGAACACGGCCTCCGATCCGGTCAGCCAGGCCGGGCGATGGTCGACCCATGCGCCGGCGGTGAGAATACGTCGCTGCACCGTGCCGTCGAGATCGGCCAAAGAAACGCCGAGGTCACCGTTGTCGAACAGAGACGGTTGCATCGTGGCGGTCATAGGCTCCACCGTACACCGAAATCGAACATATGTTCCCATGAATTTTGATTGGAGTGCTGGACGGCTGTTCATCCTTGCTGGGTGATGTCCGTCGGCGTGAACCTTTGAATACTGTTCTCACGCTATTTCGCCGAAGAAGGGGACGTCATGACTGCTCCGCACCAATCTCATGCGAACCATCCTGTCCGACAGGGCTTTGCCATCGGGACCACGGTGGCGGCAGCCTGCCTGCTCTTCGTCGCGGGAATCGTCGCGTTGCTCCAGGGCATCGCGGCTCTCGCAGACAACGACCTGCTGATCGTCGGAGTCAACTACACCTTCGAATTCGATGTCACGACATGGGGTTGGATCCACATCGTGCTCGGAATCATCGGCATCGCGGTGTCGCTGGGATTGTTCGTCGGCATGACGTGGGCCCGCGGCATGGCCTTCGTGATCGCGGCGCTCTCGATCGTGGCGAATTTCCTGTGGATGCCGTACTACCCGCTGTGGTCGATCGTGATCATCGCCCTCGACGTCGCCGTGATCTGGGCCGTCGCGACCTGGCGACCTGACGAGGTGTGATCCTCTGACCGAAGTGAGTGGTTCACCTGCGACAGGTGAACCACTCACTTCGCTGTGTCCGGGCCTCCACGGTCGGCCTCATCCCTACGCGGCGTCAGCGCCGTTTCGGTGACTCGCGATCCTGTTTCTCGCGCGGACGCATGTCCTTCGTCGATCGGTGTGGGAAGCCGTGGATCATCGAGCAAGAGATCCAGCAGATCACCACCGTTGCGATTCCGAGTCCGATCGACGCGAATGGTTCCTGCGTGGCCAGCCAGACGCTCAGTCCGATTGCCGTCCCGACGATCAGAATCAGGATGGTGTCGAGTCGTGTCGTTTGCATCGAAATCATCGCCTGGCACAGATTGTTTTCGGCGGCCCGCTGGTTTTGGCGGCCCGCCACCCGGCGAGTGACAGCCGGGGGCAGACCTTGCGCGGCTGACCCCTCGCTCTGGAAATCGCCGCCGCAAGTGATCAATACCCGCGAAATTCGTCTGCGAAACTATTGGCAGGCAGAACAGGACCTTTGGCCGGTCAGATCGATTCCGCGCGGTTGGCCGCCTCGATGAATCGGGACCAGAACGGTACGCGGACGCTAATGGGAGAGAGTGTCTTTCGGCCCTGTCCGAGGGGGAACTCATTGGCGAGATATTCGAGGAGGTTTGCCCCGTAGTAGACGATATCGGTCTGCCACACGGAGATCACCGGCGATCCCGAGGGGGAGGGTGCGGCGGGCGTGAAGCGGTGTCCGAAGATCGGGACAAGGCGCGGCCACGCTCCGATCTGTTGACGCACGATTGTGGTGACGTCCTCGGGTGAGGCGGGCATTCTGCCCCACGATGCCGGCCAGAACGGTGGTTGTTGATGCAGTGCATCCCAAATGAAACCTTCGGTGACTGTATCTAGCCAAGTACCCAACTCGAGGTCGTCGGCGCTACGCCAGTTCGGCCAACGGTCGCCAAGTGGTAACGCAGTGGCAAGAAGGCTGCGGTGGTCTGGGTTGAAGTGAAATCCAAAGCGTTCGTGGACGGAATCGAACTCTGCGTCGGTCAGGCCCTCGCTGAGTTCGATCCCGGCCCCGTTGAGCAGTGCCGCTGCCTCGCGCCCGACGTGCTTCATTTCAGGAGTCTTGCAGATGCCACGTCCAGAACGGCAACGATGCTCTGGTCGATCACCGCACAATCGCCCGGCCGGCCTGTTGGTCGAACCTACGTTGAGGTTGTACATACTAGTTGTTACAGTCGATTGGTGAACTCAAAGGACCAGCTGACGGGTGCGATGGCAGAGCTGTTGTGGGAGCGCGGCTATGCAGCGACGAGCCCACGCGACGTGATGACACGTGCCGGGGTTGGCCAGGGCAGCATGTATCACCATTTCAGTGGAAAGCACGAACTCGCGGTAGAGGCGCTGTCTGCAGTTACCCGAGAAATGACGGGCGAGTCATCTCCGTTGGGTGGAGAAGGCTCGCCCCTCGAACAGATGAAGCGCTACCTTTCGTTGCCGCGGCCGGGTACTCGGGGGTGCCGGGTGGGTCGGATGACCCAGGACCCGGAAGTGGTCACGGATGCAGAACTGATCGCAGTCGTTGCGAATGCCTTCGACACCATGCTGAACCATTGGGAGCGGGCGATCACTGCCGCGATTGCTGCAGGAGAACTTCCGACGAGCATCGTCCCGGCGGATCTCGCGCGAACGCTGGCAGCCGTCCTGCAGGGCGGCTATGTACTTGCCCGCGCGCAGGGTGAACAGGGCCCGATGGACGCGGCGGTTCGTGGAGCCATTTCCCTGCTCGACGCCGCCCAGTCCGCTCTCAGCACCGATCACTGACCAACTCGAGAAAGAGAAATCAATGTCCGTTCGTATCGGAATCAACGGCTTCGGCCGTATCGGTCGCAGCTACCTGCGGGCTGCGCTACGCAGCGATGCGGATGTCGAGATCGTCGCGATCAACGACATCGCCGACGCCGCAACCCTCGCTTCGCTCCTGGAGTGGGACTCGGTGTCCGGTCATCTGGACGGCGTCGAGGTCGACGGGGACGCGATTCTCGTTGCAGGAAAGCGCATTCGCGTCACCTCTGAGCGCGAGCCGTCCCTCATCCCCTGGAGAGCCGAACGCGTCGATGTCGTCATAGAGTCGACCGGCCGATTCACGGACTCGGTCAACGCTCGCCAACACCTGACAGCGGGAGCGCGAAAGGTGATCATTTCGGCTCCCGCCGACAGTGATGTCCCTGCAGTTGTACTCGGAGTAAACGACGACGTCCTCGACATGTCGGAGGACGTATTCTCGAACGGATCCTGCACGACCAACTGCCTCGCACCGATGGTTAAGGTGCTGCACGAGGCGTTCGGCATCGAGTCCGGACTGATGACGACGATCCACGCCTACACCAGCGACCAGCGCCTCCACGATGCTCCTCACAGCGATCTCCGGCGCGCCCGCGCCGCGGCATTGTCTACGATCCCGACTTCCTCCGGCGCCGCCGCCACCATCGGGCGGATCATCCCAGAGCTGGACGGAAAATTGACCGGACTCTCGCTGCGCGTCCCCGTGCCAGTCGGTTCTATCACCGACCTCACTGCCCATCTCTCACGACCGGCGACTGTCGTGGAGATCAACGAAGCGTTTCGCGTCGCATCGCAGACTCCCGAACTCTCGTCTTACCTTGCCTATTCGGAGGCGCCACTTGTCTCTGCCGACATAGTCGGCAATCCCCACTCGGCAATCTTCGATGCGCCCCTCACACAGGTCGTCGGCGAACAAGTGAAGGTTTTCGCCTGGTACGACAACGAATGGGGATTCTCGAACCGGCTCGTCGAGCTTTCGCAGCGGGTTGGCTCATAGCGACCAGACGCAGGGGCGGAAGGCTTCGGTCGTGGAGGCTGTGCGACGGAAACTGATTTCCCATGGGGGACCCTCGTATGGACCGCACTGGTGCGTGGTGCCCGCAATGATTGGCCGCGATGTGCCCTCACCTGTGGCAGAGGGCGCTGGGTTGTCGAGCGAGTCCGCCATCGTTGCCGTAGATCGGTTGCCGGTGATCTCACCGTACTAGTCGGAAGGTGGTCTGGGCTCGAGGAAATCGGGAGGTGCAGCTGCCGCCGACCCGCATCAGATCGGGACGCAGTCGTTGTACTGTGAGCCATGCCGACCCTGCTTCGACGTGCATTCAAGATCGGCGCGGTAGCGCTGGCAACGATTGTGGTGGCGGCCTACCTGTATGCGGCCTTCACTTATCGCAGCGCTGATGTCTTTGCGCCGCCAGGACGCATCGAGTCTCTCGGCCGGACCTATCTGATCAGTAATTTCCCGCCGCGCACTCGTGAAGACCTCGAACAGCGATACGCGCAAGGCCACCGTGAGCAGTACACCTTGGAACAAGTGAGTTCCGTATTTCCGTGGCGCGCTGTCTACCAGTGGCAGAACGACCAGATCCGCGGCCAGGCGACGTCGAGCGCGTACCTGAAATGGGGCGAGACGTACATCAGCTATTCGCTTTCGGGTGGCCCATGATTCTGCGTAGGCCGAGTCGAA
Source organism: Rhodococcus sp. ARP2 (assembly GCF_001029585.1). Classification (NCBI taxonomy): domain Bacteria; kingdom Bacillati; phylum Actinomycetota; class Actinomycetes; order Mycobacteriales; family Nocardiaceae; genus Rhodococcus; species Rhodococcus sp. ARP2. The sequence continues at coordinate 176,478 of NZ_LEKE01000089.1, forward strand.
CTCACATCGCTTCGTCTGCTGTCGCTCGTCGTGCTACTGCTGCACCGGACTGCGCTTGCCACCGTTCTTCGATGCGGCCGTACCGCCACACGAGGAGGGCGATCATCCATGTGACGACGAAGAGTCCGACGATGATGAAGCCCATCGCGCCGAGATCCAAGTTCCCGATGGCGCCGAGAATCCCGTCGTGGATGTCGAGTTTGTCGGTGAAGATCGAGATGATTTCCTGGGTCCCGATCAGCAGTGCCACTGCCACCGAGAGTCCGGTGATCACCATGTTGTAGTAGATCTTTCGTACCGGCTGGGCAAATGCCCAACCGTAAGCGAAGTTCATGAACGATCCGTCGATCGAGTCGAACAGAGACATCCCGGCGCAGAAGAGTATCGGTAGAACGAGGATCGAATACCACGGGAGCCCTGTCGCTGCCGCGCCGCCGGCGATCACCAACAGTCCCACTTCGGTGACGGTGTCGAATCCCAGTCCGAACAGTAGGCCGACCGGGTACATATGCCAGGGCTTGCGAACCATCTTCATCACCGGGCCCAGGATCTTGTTGAGGGCGCCGCGGCTGTCGAGTTCCTTCTCGAGTTGCTCCTCGTCGAAGGTTCCGGCCTTGTACTTCGTGTACACCCGATGAATCCCGATGAGAGAGAAAAGATTCAGGAGGCCGATCAAGATCAGGAACGTTCCGGAAATGGTGGTGCCGAACAAGCCGGTCCACTTTTCCAGATCGGAGTTGTCGTCGGAAAGGCTGGTGGCAAGTTGCCGCACACCCAACGCCAGAAGTGCGACGAGAACAAAGACGATGGTGGAGTGTCCGAGTGAAAACCAGAAACCGACGGACATCGGTTTCTTGCCGTCCGCCACCAACTTCCGAGTGGTGTTGTCGATGGCGGCGATGTGATCGGCGTCGAAAGCATGGCGCATGCCGAGCGTGTACGCCGTGACACCGAGTCCGATGCCGAAGACACTGCCTTCGATCGTGTAGTGGCCGGGGACAACCAGACCGAGCAGAACTGCCCACCCGACGACGTTGAGTGCTACGACGGTGACGGTCATTCCGATGATGCTTCGACGCTGGCCTCGATCCAGACTGTGCCAAGCGCCGGCGATTCGGGTGCCCGTCGTGGTCATTGTCGTGGACATCGAACCTCACCGATCTTTCAGTCGCGGCCGGCGGCCACCCTACTGAAATCGTATAAGTGTTCAACTGTTCAGATAAGCGCCTGGAGGTTACAAATCACCCATCCGGTAGTAAAACTGCTTTGCTCCCGGATGGGAAACGCTCAGGCAAACACGGTATTGACCAGCGCGACGTAGATCGTCGTTCCGACAACGATGCTCAGGACGGCATTCTTTCGCCACAGGTGCGCGGCGATTGTGGCACACACTGCAATCAGTTCGGGGAGGCCGTGAGACGGGGCGGTGATCGACACCCCTTTGAGTGAATACATCACGAGGATCAGCATGACGCCGGCCGGCATGTAGATGCCGAGGTAGCCGACCAGGGCGGAGGAGCGCAGCGGCATGAGCGCGGCGAAGGGGATTGCGCGCAGCGCGAAGGTGACCACGGCCATGACTGCGACCGCCGCAAAGATGTACGAGGTGTCAGGCATCGATCTTCGCCTTTCGTGAGTCGTAGACAAAGCGGCCGATCAGGAAGAGCACGAAGGCGCCCATTGCAATTGGCAGCATGTGATCCGGGGCTGCGAGCCGGGCGACCAGAGCGCAGGTGACCGCAGCGACCGGCACCGCGAATCCGTTTTGTGCGCGAATTGCCTCGATCGAGAGGACGACGAACAGTGCGGTCAGAGCGAAGTCGAGACCGACTATCGAATCTGGAATCCACTGTCCTGCCGTCGCGCCCAGGATCGCGCCACCGATCCAGTAGCCGTGGAGGTACAGCTGGGAGTAGACGATGACGCGTCCGGTGAGTGCCTTGGGATCGGCAGTTACCGACATCGCATAGGCCTCGTCGGTCAGCGCGAACATGCTGTAGAAGCGGGCGAAGGGGTTGCGAATCTTTTCCAGCGGAAAACTCAAGGCGTAGAACACATGTCGAAAGTTGACCAGCAGTGCGGTCAGAGCGACGTACGGCAGTGGTGTCATGGCCGCGACCATTCCGACGGCGAGAAACTCCAGCGATCCGGCGTAGATCAGCGAGGTGAAAGCGACTGCCCACCAAGGGTTGAGGCCCTGTTGGACCACAAGAACGCCCAGGGCTATCCCGAGTGGGAGCAGGCCGAATCCGACCGGCAGCGACAGTTGGAAGGCATGCCGCCACGCCGGGGTTCGCGGCGAGAGTTCGACGGCAGGCGCGGCCGTCGACGATGCTGGTTCGATCACGACGCAAATCTATAACAAAGATCGAGGTGATCGATTGCTCAGAAAGCCTACATATTGAACAGTGCGCAATAATAGTGCGATGGATGCCATGGATGACGCAATTTTGTTTCACCTCCGTCAGGACTCGAGTCTGACGAACACGGAATTGGCGGATCTGGTGGGTCTGACACCGTCCCCTTGCCTGCGCCGCGTGAAAAAGCTCGAAGCCGACGGAATCATCACCGGGTACCGCGCGATCGTCAGTCAGGAAGCGCTTGGCCGAGGATTTCAAGTGATCGTCACCGCCGAGATCGGAGTCAACGACCAGGCGACCATCGAGGACTTCGAATCCCAGGTCGCCGCCTTCGACGAAGTGATCGAATGTCGGCGGTTGTTCGGAATTCCCGACTACTTCATTCGGGTCGCGGTGAAAGATCTCGCGACGTACGAGAACTTCATGGTCACCAAGCTCAGCGGGCTTCCGGCTGTCTCGCGGGTGACATCGCTGATCACCATGAAGACCATCAAGAGTGTCGACTGATGCCCGGGCTCGGCTGAACCTTCACTAGGTGTCGGTGGTCGGCGTTAACGTCGGAACATGGGATACGAATTTCAAGTCACAGTAGATTCGGCACATCCGCACGAACAGGCGAAGTGGTGGGCCGCAGCACTCGGGTGGGCAGCGGAGCCCAGCGACGAAGACTTCATCAGGGGCCTCGTCGCTGCTGGTCACGCCAAGGAATCTGACACCACGACCTTCGAGGGAGTTCTCGTCTGGCGCGAAGGTGCAGCCATCAGCGATCCGGAGCATCCCGAACGTCCCCGCGTTCTGTTCCAACTGGTTCCGGAATCGAAGACGGTGAAGAACCGGCTCCATTTCGACATACGAGTGGGCGACAAGCGCGAGGATGTCGCAGCGCACCTCGAGACGGTGGGGGCGACGATCCTGCACCGGGGAGCGCAGGGGCCGAGCGTGTGGATCACGATGACCGATCCCGAAGGAAACGAGTTCTGCGTCAGCTAGCGGTACGAACTCGGAGTGTCGCCGGTCCATCGTTTGAAGGCCCGACGGAAGGCGCTGGGCTCGGAGAACCCCAATCGCGCCGAGAGTACTTCGACGGATTCTCCGCGCCGCAAACCAGCGATGGCTACGTCGCGGAGCACTTCCTCGCGTAGTTGATTCAGTGATGTTCCGTCACGCCGCAGCAGTCGACGCAGATGGGGAACGCTGATCGAGAGCATCTCGGCGATCTCCTCGGCCGTGGAGGTTCGCCCCTTCACCCCAAGTTCCAGGACCCGTCGCACCTGCGCCGACGCAGTGCTGTCGTAATCGCGTTCGGACATGAGCTGAATCGGAGATTCTCGGAGGTACTCCTCCAACGTCTCCTCGGTTTGGATGATCGGTGCGCGCATGGCCGAGTTGTCGAACTCCAGTGCCGCTCGCTGCGCGCCGAAGGTGACCGGCGCTCCGAAGATGTAGTCGTAGTCCTGCGCCAACCGCGCATCCGGTGCCGAGTACGGAAATTCGACTGCCCGAAGTCGGACGCGCTTTCCGATCAACCACGCGGAAAATCGGTGCAGCAAGATCAGGACAAAATCGGTTGTGACACGTTCTGCGACATCAGGTTCGGCGACGCCTTCGCGAGCTCGGACTGCGAAGCTCACCCGCGTGCTTTCCTCGCCCTTTTCGATCGCCAGTGGGGCCAGAGCCGGTAGCGCACGGATCACGTCGGACATTCGAGCGAACGCTGATCCGAGGTCGGGGCAATGGATCAACGTCAGGCAGATCAATCGGAAAGTGCCACGGGGGACCGGGGCGGATCCGAGGCCGAACAATTCGTCGTCGGTGATCTGCCAGGTGGTTTGAATGAAGGTGGTGACCTGAGTTGGGGTCAGCCGCGCGCGAGCGTCCGACAATGTCTCCAGGTCGATCCCAGCAGCTCGCAGTGCACCAGACAAATCGACGTCGTTGTCCGGCGAGAACGCGAGGTAGCGGTGGACGAATGCGGTCGGGATGGTCCGCGCTGTCATGGGTGCGCTGCTCCTTGGAGCAGGTGGAGACGGCGTGCAGCTTCGGAAAGAATGTGGTCCTGCTTGCAGAAGGCGAAGCGCACCAGGTGCTTCCAATCGTCGCGGTTGTCCGCGAACACGTCGACCGGTACGGCCGCGACGCCGATACGCTCGGGTAGGGCGCGACAGAAATCTCCCGCGTCGGTTTCACCCAACGGTCTGATGTCGGCAAGGAGGAAGTACGTGCCGCCGCCGGAATGCACCGTGAAACCGGCCTCGGTCAGAGCTTTTCCGAGTACGTCCCGTTTGCCTTGCAAGCTCTGTCGAAGTTCGACGACCCACGGCTGTTCGTTGGTCAGCGCGTAGGCAACGGCCGGTTGGAATGGTGCACCGGCAACAAATGACATGAACTGCTTGGCGGCACGGACTCCGTCGATGAGTTCTCGGGGGCCGATCGCCCAGCCGGTCTTCCAGCCGGTGACATTGAAAGTCTTTGCGGCACTGGACACAGTGACGGTGCGCTCACGCATGCCCGGGAGCGACGCCATCGGTGTGTGGGTGAGGCCGTCGAAGACCAAGTGCTCGTAGACCTCGTCACTCAACACGATCAGGTCGCGTTCGCACGCGAGTTCGGCGATCGCTCGAAGTTCGTGATCGGTGAATACGGTGCCGGTGGGGTTGTGAGGACTGTTGACGATCATCATCTTCGTCTTGGCGGTGATCGCGCCGCGCAATGCATCGAGATCGACCGCGAATCCGTCTCCGGCGGCGACCAGCGGAACAGTCCGACGCACAGCGCCTGCCAATGCGACGGATGCAGCGTAGGAGTCGTAGTACGGCTCGATCAGCACTACTTCTTCGCCGGGTTCGACCAGTCCGAGAATTGCAGCACTGATCGCCTCGGTGGCGCCGACGGTGACCAGAACTTCGGAGTCGGGATCGCTGTCGAGTCCGTAGCGGATGCGCCGATCCTCCGCGATGGCTTGGCGCAAGACGGGCATGCCCGGACCGGGCGGGTATTGATTGACGCCTTCGGCGATGGCTCGACGCGCTACTTCGAGCATGGCCGCGGGACCGTCGGTATCCGGAAAGCCTTGACCGAGGTTGACCGCGTCGTGAAGTGTGGCCAACGCTGTCATCTCGGCGAAGATCGTGGATGCGAACGGCTGCAGACGCGAGACGGTGCGGTTGCGGGGCGTCGAAGGCATCTTTGCAGCTTAGTCGGCTGACACCGCATCCTCACATCCGCTCGGACGCGGTGCTTGTCACGTTTGAATCGCCGCCATCGTCCAACTCTGTAGAGAGCATCGAATCCGGTGCCCCAGAACATACGGAGGCTTGCCATGACTCGCATTCCCGCAGTGACACCGTCAGAAGCCAGTCCGTTGATCAAAGTGGCATACAAATTCGCCGCCAGGCAGTACGACGAAGTCCCCGAGCCCTTTGCCGTCCTGGCCAACCATCGGAAATTGTTCGTCGCGGCTGCCCGTCACGAGATGGCGGTGCAGAAGGCGTCGAAGGTGCTGCCGTCGAGCATTCGTGAACTGGCCGTCTATCGCGTCGCCTGGACTGTCGGCTGCTCGTGGTGTGTCGACTTCGGGACGATGCTCTCGCGCCTGGACGGTTTGGACATCGACAAGCTGAAAGGGATCGCGAATTACCGGGATTCACCGAAGTACAGCGAGGACGAGCGGGCCGCGATCGCCTACGCCGATGCCATGACCGGTGACCCGCACGGGGAGAACGGGGTGACGGACGAGCAGGTCGCGGATCTCGAGCGCAGGTTCGGGCGAGCGGGCGTCGTGGAACTGACCTATCAGATCGGGCTCGAAAACATGCGCGCCCGGATGTATTCGGCGTTGGGGATCACCGAGCAAGGGTTCAGCACCGACTCCTGCCGCGTGCCCTGGGCCGAAGAATGATGCGCTGACTCGTCTACGGCAACTATCGACAATGCTCCGCAGATACGTGATCATGATTGACTAGTTCACGCATCTGCGGAGTATTTCGGCTTGTTAGGTCCGCACTTGCGACCTACGATCACCTGGTGCCCAACATTCGAATCCGCGAAGCTGCCGGTCTGCTCGGTGTCAGTGACGACACCGTTCGACGGTGGGTCGACGGTGGGCTTCTCACCGCGACGACGGACGACTCCGGCCGCAAGGTCATCGACGGTGCCGAGTTGGCGGGCTTCGCCCGGTCCAACGCCGGACCCGCACCGGCCGATCCGCTCACGGGTGCGAGTTCGGCCCGCAACCGGTTCGCCGGCCTCGTCACCAAGGTCGTCACCGACAAGGTGATGGCCCAGGTCGAAATGCAGTGTGGGCCCTTCACTGTCGTCTCGTTGATGAGTACCGACGCGGTTCGGGAGCTCGGACTCGAGGTCGGGAGTATCGGAGTCGCAATCGTGAAGGCCACCACGGTCATCGTGGAAACGCCGTAGTTCTGAACATACTGGAGGAAATTCGTGAAGCGTGTAGTCGGACTTGTTGCAGCAGGTGCCTTTTCGCTTGCCCTGGTGACCGGTTGTAGTTCCTCCGACAATTCGTCGTCGGAGACGTCGTCGGCCGCTCCGACCACGACCACTTCCAGTGACAGTGCCACGGGAAGCATCACCGTCTTCGCGGCGGCGTCACTCAAGAACAGCTTCACCGAACTCGGCAAGGAGTTCGAGTCCGAGAACCCCGGTTCATCGGTCACATTCAGCTTTGCCGGGTCCTCGGATCTCGTCGCCCAGATCACCCAGGGCGCACCGGCTGACGTGTTCGCCTCGGCTGACGCCGCCAACATGACCAAGGCCACCGATGCCGGTGTCGTCGCGGGGTCGCCCTCGGATTTCGCGAGCAATACCTTGACGATCGTTGTACCGCCTGGCAATCCGAAGGGCATCGCGTCCTTCGCAGATCTGGCAAAGGAGGGGACACAACTGGTGATCTGCGCTCCGCAGGTCCCGTGCGGCGCGGCTACGAAGAAGGTCGAGACGGCCACAGGTGAGACCCTCTCGCCCGTCAGTGAGGAATCGTCGGTGACGGACGTTCTCAACAAGGTGACGTCCGGGCAGGCCGATGCCGGCATCGTTTACGTCACCGACGCGAAGTCCGCGGGTGACAAGGTGCAGACGGTCGCGTTCCCGGAAGCCACCACGGTGGTCAACCTGTACCAGATTGCGGTGCTGAAAGATTCGAAGAATTCGGAAACGGCAACCAAATTCGTCGATCTCGTGAAGGGGCCCAAGGGCCTGGCAGTTCTGAGTGACGCGGGATTCGCTGCCCCGTGACACACCTAAGACCGGCAGCCCGGGCTCCGCTCGGGTTGCCGGTATGGATTTACCTTCCGGCGCTGATCGGCGGAGCGTTTGTCATCGCGCCCTTGGCGGCGATGCTGGCCACCGTGCCGTGGTCGCAGTTCTGGGAACTCGTGACTTCCGAATCGTCGGTTGCCGCGTTGAAACTGAGTTTGAAGACAGCGGCAATGAGCACGCTGCTGTGCATCCTGTTCGGGGTACCGATGGCCGCGGTGTTGGCGCGCAGTCATTTTCGGGGACTGTCCGTTCTTCGATCCTTGATTCTGCTCCCGCTGGTTCTGCCGCCCGTGGTGGGCGGTATCGCGTTGCTGTACACGTTCGGGCGCAAAGGGTTGATCGGTGAGCAGTTGGAAGTGCTCGGCATCCAGATAGCATTCTCGACAACCGCGGTGGTCCTGGCGCAGACGTTTGTTGCGCTACCGTTCCTCGTCGTCAGCCTCGAAGGTGCACTACGCACTGCGGGTACAAGATACGAGGCCGTTGCCTCGACGCTCGGAGCCCGCCCGACCACCGTGCTTCGCCGGGTGACTCTGCCGCTGGTGCTTCCCGGTCTGGTGTCAGGGGCAGTTCTGGCTTTCGCTCGCGCACTGGGGGAATTCGGTGCGACGCTGACCTTCGCGGGGAGTCTGCAAGGGGTGACGCGTACCCTGCCGCTGGAAATCTATCTCCAGCGCGAGACCGATCCGGATGCAGCGGTAGCGCTTTCGCTGGTGTTGGTCGTAGTCGCGGTGGTCATCGTGGTTGCGGTGCGCGGACGCGGATCGGCGGGTTCGTTGTGAGTGGCCTCCACGTCGACATCGAGATTCCGGAGCGCGACGTCGTTGCGACGTTCGACGTCGCGGCGGGCGAGGTGACCGCCATCCTCGGGCCGAACGGCGCCGGCAAGTCGACGGTACTGGCGGCGGTTGCCGGACTGCATCATCCGCGGCGCGGATTGATCGAACTCAATTCCCGCGTTCTCACCGATACCCGTAGGGGAGTCGTGTTGGCACCCCATCGGCGCGGCACTGCCCTACTCGCGCAAGAGGCACTTCTCTTTCCCCATCTCAGTGCGGCTGCGAACGTGGCGTTCGCGCCGCGCAGTGCAGGGCGGTCGCGTCGCGATTCCGCCGAGTCCGCGCGCCATTGGCTGGAGGCAGTCGACGCCGGCGATTTGGCTGACCGCAGGCCTTCACAGCTCTCCGGCGGCCAAGCGCAACGGGTTGCAGTGGCGAGGGCATTGGCTGCTGAACCCGAACTGCTTCTGCTCGACGAACCGATGTCCGCGCTCGATGTCGTCTCCGCCCCCGCGCTGCGGTCGTTACTGCGCCGAGTGCTCAGGACCGGCGATCGCACTGCCGTACTCGTCACGCACGACGCTCTGGACGCACTTGCGCTGGCCGACACGGTTGTCGTCATCGACGGTGGCCGGGTCGTCGAACGTGGTGACGTACGAACAGTTCTGACCCGCCCGCGTAGTGCATTTGCAGCACGGATCGCCGGGATCAACTTGCGCAGCGGCACGATGGCCGGAGACGGAGTGCTCAGAAGTCCGGTCGGGGTGGATATCGCGGGCCAGACGGAGACCGACCTACCGGCCGGCAGTGCCGCCGTGGCGGTCTTCGAGCCGCGAGCAGTGTCGGTCTACCTGGATCCGCCGCACGGCAGCCCACGAAATGCGTTTGCGGTCACGATCGCGGAGATCGAAAACCGAGGCGATGTCGTCCGAGTGCGAGCGGAGGACGAAGCCGGCCAGCCGGGCTTGTCTGCCGACATCACGGCGAGCGCAGCGGCCGAACTCGATCTGGTTCCGGGATCGGCCGCTACGTTTGTGGTCAAGGCCACCGAGACGCTGATCTATGCGCAGGGCGCAGGCTCGTAGACGTCCTCTACGACCGAATCCGCATAGAGGGCTGCAATTTCGGATGCGTACTTCTCGGCTATCGGCTTGCGCCTGAGCTTCATCGTCGGTGTCAGCTCGTCGCCGCCTGGCTCCCAGAACATGGTGAGTACGTGAAACCGCTTGATCTGCTCGGCCCTCGACAGACGCGAGTTTCCCTCGGAGACAGCAGTTGCAACGATGTCGACGATCCGAGCGTCCTTGGCGAGTACCGCGGCCTCGGCCGCAAGTCCCAGTGAGCGTGCCGCTCCGACCGCGGCGTCGGCGCTGAGTGTGATCAACGCTGTGTTGAACTTTCGGCCGTCTCCGATCGTCACGACCTCACCGATCAACGACGACGACGTCTTCACTGCCGTCTCGATGGCGGCCGGTGACATGTTCTTTCCCGACGCGTTGATGATCAACTCCTTCTTGCGATCGATCACCGTGAGGTAGCCGTCCGCGTCGGCGGTGACGACATCTCCGGTCGAGAGCCACCCGTCTGCACTGATCGCTTCGGCCGTTTTTGCCGGTTCGCCGCGGTACCCCTTCATGACCAACGGGCCTCGAACCAGTAGCTCGCCGTCCGCCTCGATGCGCATTTCCATGCCTGGGAGTAACTTTCCGACCGTTCCGAGCTTGGTCGGCTCGGCCGGCGCGGTGCTCGCGATGCATGTCAGCTCGGACATTCCCCAGATCTCCGAGATCGGAACTCCCAGGGCCGCAAAGAATGCCAACGTGTCCGGCGGAATCGGTGCGGCGCCAGAGATGGCCCACTTCAGTTCGGCAAAGCCGAGTTTCGCACGCAGAGCGGACAGGACCATCGTATCGGCTCGGGCGTAGTCCGCTTCCAGTTCGACGGGGACTGTTTCACCGGCTCGCAAGTGTGCGAGACGAGTGCGACCGACGTCGAGTGCCCACTGCAACGCCGCTCGCCGCGCGTCGTCCGGTTCGTTGGCGACAGCCGATTCGACTGCAACTTTCAGCTTTTCCCACACACGGGGGACGCTGCCCCAGATCGTGGGGCGACAGTCCGGAAGCGCGGCCGCTACCTGGCTCGGATCCGGTACGACAGTGATCTGGGTGCCGAACACCATTTGCATGTACAGGCAGGTGAGCCGATCGGCGATGTGCGCCGACGGCATGTACGAGGTGATGCGGTCACCGAATTCGACGGGGAGTACAGCGCTTACGGCGTTGGTTTCGAACAACAGGCATGCATGAGTCGTCTCGACGCCCTTGGGGTTGCCGGTCGTGCCGGAGGTGTAGATCAACGTGGCGACGTCGTTCGGTTTCACCGCACGCCAGGTGCCCTCGAAATCGAAATCCGATGCGGCAGAATTCTTCATCTGCCCCAGGGTCACGGTGCAGGGCTGGTGGACATGCGATTGCGCGTCGACGACGACGATCGTCTCGAGTGTGGCGCCCGAGCGGCGGACCGTATCCACGTACCGGTCTTCGCAGACGAGAACCCGTGCACCGGAATTGGCGAGGATGTAACGGATGGCTTCGGGTGCCGACGTGTTGTAGATGGAGAAGGACGTCGCGCCGAGATGTTGGGCACCGACGTCGATCGGATAGAACTCGATGCGGTTACTCATCATCAGGGCAACCGTATCGCCGTGTCCCACGCCGATTCCGGCCAATCCCGCGGCAACCTCGCGGACCTGTTCGGCGTACTCGCGCCACGTCAGTGTTCGCGCATCGCCGATGTCTCGCAGGGCCACCGCGTCGGGCGCTACCGCCGACACTCGCTGGAAGGCTGCACACAACGTGGTCATGATGTTCTCCTGGATGCCTTTGTCAGGGCTGATGCATTCGTCGGGGCCGCAGCGGTGGTTCTGTCTTCGAGTTCGCGGATCAGGTCGTGTGCCTGTTTGTCCCTGGCCAGATAGCCGTCGGCCAGGACATTGATGAATCCGCGTCCCCACGCCCAGGGTTCCCAGGCAGCGGGGGCAAGGGTCCGCGCGGCGCGGCGCGCGATCGCGTCTGCGATCACCGTGGCGGCACGGTCCGGGGAGATTCGATGACGGAGGGGACCGGGTAGTCGAGCGTCGAGTTTGCGCCCGATCTCGTCGTCGTCGAGTGTGGCGCGTGCAAGTTGTGTATCCACCATCCCGAAGTACGCGATGCCGGCAGTGGCGCCGTAGCCGGCAATCTCGAGACGCAGCGCCCGGCCGAGCGCTTCGACCCCAGCCTTGCTGATCATGTACGAAGCGCCGCCCAAACCGGGGGCGAACGACGCCGCCGATGACACGACGACGATGTGCCCACTGTTGCGGATCACCTCGTCGATGGTCGGATGCACGGTGTTGAAGACGCCGGTGAGATTGACGTCGAGCACACGATCGAAGGCGTCGGGATCGATCTGGCGCAATGTTGCCGGGGGAGGGGTGATTCCGGCGTTGGCCACCACGACGTCGATTCTGCCCAGCTGCTCGATGATCGTTTGCACGGCTGCGGTCATGCCGTCCCGATCTCGGACATCGGCCGTCACCGTCACGACTCGCTGTGACTCGAATGAGCGCTCGGCCGTTGCCAATGAACTTTCGTTGACGTCGACCAGCGCCACGGTGGCCCCACGCCGGTGGAGAGTGCGCGCCAGCGCGGAACCGATACCGTCGCCTCCGCCGGTGATCAGCACGACCTTTCCGGCGACGTCGTAGTCGATTCGGCGTCCGGGCAGTGGAATGCCCAGATCGCGGACTGTTCCCGCAATTGCGGACATGCGTCCCGTCATTGCTTCAGTGCCTTCCGTGTAGAGCGCGGATGAGAACCTTGACCAGCCAGTCGATTCGGGCGGTCCGTCGAAACGTCGTCAGTGGTAGGGGCGAACGGAATCGTTGCCTGGTCATCGACCGGGCATAGGTGAACTCCTTCAGACCATCTGGGCCGTGAACGCGTCCGAAACCAGATGCTCCGACCCCACCCAGTGGCAGGTTGGGAACCGCGGCATACATCACGTAAGAGTTCACCGACGCTCCTCCGGATCGGAGCCGATCGGCAACAGCCACTCCATCCTTGCCGAACACGCTTGCTCCCAATGCATATGGCGACGCATTGACCAACTCCACCGCCTCGTCCATCGAGGCGACCTTGGTGATCGTCATCGTCGGGCCGAAAGTTTCCTCCGTGACGGCGAGGCTGTCTTCGGGGACGTCGACCATGATGGTCGGTTGCACATACTGGCCGGAGATCGAGCCGAGCCCTCCGAGAACGACACGTCCACCTCGAGACACCGCGTCGTCGATGTGGCGCCGGATTACAGCCACTTGCGCGGGCATGGTGATCGGACCGATCTTGTCTTCGGCCCCCGGACCCGCATGAACTCGGGCAGCCAAAGTGATTGTCTTGTCGATAAACTCGTCGTAGACCTGTTCGTGCACGTATACACGCTCGACGCCCAGACAGGTTTGACCGGAGTTGGACAATGCGCCCCACACCGCAGCATCCGCGGCGGCACCAACATTTCCGTCGGCATCAAGGATGAGCGCGTCCTTACCGCCACATTCCATCAACACCGGTGTGAGGGTCTCGGCGCACGCTGCCATGACTTTCTTGCCCGTCGCGGTCGATCCGGTGAACCCGATCTTGTCGACACCGGCCAGGCACAGTGCCGCGCCGACCGAACCGTCGCCTGTGACAACTTGCAGCACAGGATGTTCAGGGACGACCTCGGCAAACGCTCGGACCAACCATTGCCCGACTGCCGGCGCGAACTCACTCGGCTTGTAGACCACGGCGTTGCCTGCAGCCAGCGAGAACGAGAGCGAACCGAGTGGGGTGAAGACCGGATAGTTCCACGGACCGATCACACCGATCACCCCGAGAGGTCGATACTCCACCGAGGCGGCCTGATTGATCGTCAACAAACTGGAGCGGACGCTGCGCCTGCCCAATACCTTTCGGGCATTCTTCGACGCCCACGCGAGATGTTCGAGTGCCATGGCGATTTCGAGCATCGCGTCAGGGTGCGGCTTGCCCATGTCCCGGTGCACGACGTCGGCGAGTTCGGATGCTCGACGAGCGATGATTCCACGCCACCGATCCAGTCGACGAGCGCGTTGCTCGAATGTCAGTTCTGCCCACCACTCGGAAGCAGTTCGGGCGTCGCGCACTGCCTGTGTCACCGTGTCGTCGGACGCCTGTGTGGTCGTGTCGATCTCGGTCGCCGTCATTGTGGAGTTCCTTGAAGTGTGTGGTGGACGGCGCCGTCGGCCCAGCTGCGAGTGACGCGTTCGAGGATCGGTCGGGACAGAGCCAGAATCGGGGCGAACCACGGCTGCGCTTGTACAGCGAACGTCCAGGTGAGGCGGCTGCCAGTCGAAGTCGGTTCCAGCACCAGATCTTCGGCGAAGCGTTTGAACCCCGGCAGTGACGCCGACTCCACGTAGAACGTCATCCGGTGCCCCTCGTCCCAGCGGAAGAATCTCTCGTTCAGTGCAGCAAAAGCGCCGGCGCGCACGGTTCGCGTAGTCCCGATGCCGAATGGTCTGGCCGAGGTCCAGTCGGCGCCGGTGATCCCGCGCGCCCACGACGTGAGCGCTCCGTCCGAGGTCAACGTCTGCCATAAGCTTTCGCACGTCGCTTCGGATTCGATCCGGTGAGTGATCACCAGCGGCGCGGATCGGACGAAGTCTGCGTCGGCGGCCGCAAGAGAGAATTCTCCCCTCACAGGTCCACCACCAAAGATGCACCGGTGGAACGTGATCGACAGGTCAACATCGAATCTGTACGTTCGGATTCGGTGAGCAAGGTGTCTCGATGATCGACGCTCCCTGAGAGCACCCGAACCTTGCACGTACCGCAGAAGCCCTGTTGGCAGGAATAAGCGACTCCGGGAAGTGCACGTCGTATCGCAGCCAAAGCACTTTCGGACTCGCCCACATCGACGGTGAGACCGGTGCGCGCCAGATGCACCGTGAACTCCTTGCCGTCGACTACCGGGAGTGGGGAGAACCTCTCGCTGTGCACCGATCCGGTCGGATTGCCGGCGAAGGTCGCCGCGCGCACCATGTTCATCAGCGGCGCCGGTCCGCACGTGTACACCGCGGCACCGGGATCCGCAGCAGCGACCAGTGTTTCGATATCCGTCGGGCCCAACTCGTCGTCCGGTCGGATGGTTACCCGGCCGCTGGAGTATTCCTCGATCTCGTCGAGAAATGGCATGGCCGTCCGAGTTCGTCCGAGATAATCCAAACGCCACGGGATTCCGCGGCGGTGACAACGTTGCACCATGGGAAGGAGCGGAGTGATCCCGATTCCGCCCGCAACGAAGAGGTACGACGGAGCAGCGACAAACGGAAATGCATTGCGTGGCCCTCGAACGTCCACAACCATGCCGGGTTTCAGCGACTCGTGTATCTCGCGCGAGCCGCCCCCACCCTCGTCGATCCTCCGGACGGCGATCCGATACGAGGACAAGTCGTCGGGGTCGCCGCACAGCGAATACTGTCGTTGCCTTCCCGAGGGGAGAAAGATGTCGAGGTGGGCGCCGGGAATCCACGACGGAAGGGTGATTCCTTCCCTCGGGGTCAAGGTGACACTCAGGACGTCGTCGCACTCTGACCGGACGGACTTCACGTCCAGAGTCATGTCGAACCCGCTGTAGCGGACCGGGCTGGGGCGCGAAAGTATGTGCGCTGCTGGACTTGCTGCAAAGATTCGGCGGTATGCGCCGGTGGCTTGCGCGGCAAACCTCAACGACCGGGTCGGTGTGAAGTCGGGTGCGTCGTGGGAACTGTCGGCAGTCGTCTTGTTCATCCTGCGCTCGCTTCGGAAGAACGATTGGCAGCAGGCGAGCGAGCGAGGTAACGCATGGCGATGTCCATGTCCCCGATCTGGGAAGGATGGAAGCTCGGCCGCAGATACGGAGGAATCTCGGTGATCAGGAATTTCATGTTGGGTACCAGGCCACGACGGGTGGCGCTTATCAGTTGGAGAGGCCACAGTCGGCCTTTCGTCGTGGACGGGTCCTGTCGGAACAGGTAGTTCATCGAGGCGATGAACAGCACGAACAACGTGAAGCTGGCCAGCAGCGCCGTGCGAACGCGTCTGGCGTAGCTGCCGTCCACGTACATGTAGGCGTCGAAGGCTACGTTGCGGTGTTCGACTTCCTCGGCGCCGTGCCACTTGACCATGTCGAGCATCATCGGGTGCATGCCGGCATCTTCGAGGGCGGGATCGGTGAGCAGCCATTCCCCGACCACTGCCGTGTAGTGCTCCATGGCGGCAAACAAGCCGAGACGTTCACAGAGCCAGGCGTGCTTGGCTTTTCCGGTCAATCCTTTGTCGCCCAATATCTTGTCCACGAGCCAGTCCATCCGGCGTGACATCGGTTTCATGTCCATGCCGAGGTCCGCAAGATGCTCGCGTGCACCTTTGTGCGACGACGCGTGTGTTGCTTCCTGGCCGACGAATCCCACCACCTCTTCGTGCAGGCGGGTGTCCTCGATGAGCGGGAGTGCTTCGGCGAGCGTTGCGGACATGGCCCGCTCTCCCTCGGGTAACACGAGATGCATGAAGTTGATGACGTGGGTGACCATCGGTTCGTTCGGCACGTAATGCAGTGGTACGCCGTCCCAGTCGAAATCGACGTCACGGGCGGCGATCGCATGTGCTTCGTCGGTGTAGCGGCGAGCGCCGGACGGTGCGACGACGGGTGTGCCTCGAAAGGCGTTGATGCCGAGCATTATCGGCTCCTCACGGTTTCTCGAGCAGTGGTGAGTGCTGCGGACGAGACGGGTTGTACCTGCGCGTAGTGAGCGAGGTCGGCTCGTTTGGTCCTGGCGCGGAATGATCGGTTGAATCCGGGATAGAAGGTGTAGTTGCGGCCGCCGTCGACGAGGTAGTAACTACTGCACCCCCCGGCGTTCCACACGCTGGTGGCGAGTCGGCGGTCTGTTGCGCGTACGAACTCGCGTTGCACGTCTGCGCGGACGTCGATGCTGCCGATGCCGCGCTCGTCCATTTGAAGAATGCAGCTCACGATGTACTCGACCTGGGCTTCGATCGTGACGACCTGCGAGGTGTAGACCACGGAATTGGGGCCGAGGATCATGAAGAAGTTCGGAAAACCGCTGATAGTGGTGCCGAGGAAGGCCTCGGCACTGCCGTTCCACGTCTGTGCGAGGCTGCGGCCGTCCTGGCCTCGGATGATGTCGAAAGACGGGTTGTCTCCCATCCGAAAGCCGGTTCCCATGACTATGGTGTCGACTTCCCGGAAGGTTCCGTCCGCGGTGAGAACTCCGCGCTCCTGCACCTCGACGATTCCGTCCGTCACCACCTCCACATTGGGTGACGCCAGCGCGGGATAGTAGGTGTTCGAGAACGTCGGACGCTTGCATCCGAATGCGTAGTGGGGGAGCAGCTTTGCGCGAAGCTCCGGGTCCCGCACCTGCCGGCGAAGGTGTGCTCGGCCGAGTGCGGCCAGCCCTTTGAGAAGTGACGGCTTGTACACGAATCCGGGTACCAGGGCTTCTTGAAGCAGGTCGAGTCCCTTGCGTGCCAGTCGTTGGGTGAGCGGCACCCGCTCGAAGAGAGCGCTTGGCCAGCCGGTCATCGGCTGATCCGGATGCGGCAGGATCCACGTCGGTGTCCGTTGGAACACGGTCAACGTGTCCGCGAGCGGTTGCAGTCTGGGGATGATCTGCACCGCAGAGGCGCCGGTGCCGACCACGGCTATCCGCTCACCGCGAAGGTCGTGGTCGTGGTTCCAGTCCGCGGTGTGGAACATCTGACCACGAAACGATTCGAGCCCGGGAAGGTCGGGTGTGGCGGGGGCACTGAACGGGCCGGTGGCCGCGACCAGGAACTGTGCCTCCCAGACGGTTTCCGCAGTGTGTACTCGCCAGATCTGGGCTTGCTCGTCCCACGAAGCTTCTGTCACGTCCTGGTTGCAGTGGAAATGACCGGCCAGTCCGAAGCGATGGACGCAATCCCGGAGATAGTCGTAGATCTCGGGCTGTAGCGGATACAGCCGCGTCCAGTTCGGATTGGGCGCAAACGAGAACGAGTACAGAATCGACGGGATGTCGCACTGTGCACCGGGGTAGGTATTGACCTGCCAGGTCCCCCCGGGCTCCGCGGCACGTTCCAGAACGACGAAGTCGTCGATCCCGGACTGCTTCAAGCGGACAGCCGTTCCGATGCCGCCGAAACCGGCTCCGATGACGACGACTCGTGTTCGGCGAGTTCGAGTTTCCTCGTCACCGGCCGATGGCCCCGAGGTTGGGTCGATGTCGACCATGTGTGACGCCTCCTGATTGGTGCGTGAACAACTGAACGAAGAGTAAGTCTGACATCAAGTGATGTCAACAGCGATTGATGTCAGAATTGAATTGATTGACATCGTGCGATGTCAGTTCGCTTGCCGAGGTCGCCGCGATAACCTGAGGTCGAGAGCACTGCCGGTCAGTGAGAACATGGGGAGATGACGGATACCGAGGCTCGGCGCACCGGCCCGCGCAGGTGGCGTGGGCAGGAACCAGAAGATCGCCGCGCCGCGCGCCGGGCACAGCTGATCGAAGCCGGGCTGCAGATCATGGGCACCGAGGGTGCGGCCGCCGCGACCATGCGTGCGACCTGCCGCGAGGCTGCGCTGACCGAACGGTACTTCTACGAGAGCTTCGCCAATCGTGACGAACTGCTGGTCGCCGTGCTCGACGAGGTCGTTCTCGGGGCGCGTGACACTATTCTGGACGCTCTCGAGGCGGCACCTTCCGAACCGTCGGCGCTGATCCGTCACGTGGTGAAGGCCTTCACCACCTACGTATTCAAGGATCCGCGCCGTGGACGCATCATGTTCGTCGAATCCCAGGCGGAACCTGCGCTGTGGGATCGAGGGCGAGAATTGATGGCGGAGTTCACCAATCCGATCTCCGCGTCGCTCGAGCTGATGTACGGCGGCGAGGCAACCGACTCCGCGAACTCCGAACTCAATTCGGTGGGGCTGTTCGGTGCCCTCGCGTTCATCTATCAGGCGCACACCCCGTCCTCCAAGATCTCTCGAAAGCGTTTGGTGGAACACATTTCGCTCATGGTCGAAGCGCAGGCGACGGTCAACAGCACGCCCGCGAGAAAAGAATGACGTCCGCGTCGGCCACAGGCGGAAAGCGTCTCGGTCCCGAAGACCGACGTGAGCAGATCATTGTCAGCGCGGCAAAGGTTTTCGAGGAGAAGTCTTTTGCCGACGTCTCGATGACCGAGTTGGCCAAGGCGGCCGGGGTCGGTCGTCCGCTGCTCAATCATTACTTCGGCTCCAAGCGGGAGTTGTACCTCGACGTCGTGCGGCGATTCGTCTTCATTCCCGAAGTGGCGGTGGACCGCATTCCGCGATCGGCGAGCCAGGAGAAGCGGATCGGCGCCGTGATCGATCGGTGGCTCGACGTCGCCTGGCGTCATCGAGACATGTGGATCTCGACAGTCATGTCCGACGACCTCCGCCGTGATCCCGAGATGGACCGGATCCTGCAGGACGCTGACGACGTTGCTGCGCGACGGATGATGGATGCGCTCGAGATTCGACCGAGTGAAGGCAGCGAGGCTGCTGTTCATTCGATGATCGTGGCGTACGGAGGATTGGCGAAGGCCGCCAGTAAGCAGTGGTTGGTGACGGGAGCGCTCGACCGCGAACAGGTGCACCTTCTGCTGGTACGCAGTTTGCTCGCCATCGTGCGTGACGTTCTGCCGGCGTGCGAGGCGGATTCCTGATTGCTCAGAGTGATCTCGCCACGAGGTCCTTCATGACTTCGTTCGATCCGGCGTAGATTCGCTGAATACGAGCGTCGGCGTACATCTGAGCGATGGGATATTCGAGTATGTAGCCGTACCCGCCGTGTAGTTGCACGCAGCGGTCGATCACGGCGCACTGCTGATCGGTGAGCCAGTACTTGGCCATCGCGGCGGTAGTCGCATCGAGTTGCCCGGCAAGATATTTGACGATGCAGTCGTCGATGAACGTTCGTGAGATACGAGCGATGGACGCACACTCGGCAAGTTCGAAGCGGGTGTTCTGCAGATCGAAGAGCATTTGTCCGAACATGTTTCGGGATTTGGTGTACTCGACGGTGAGGGCGACGGCACGCTCCATTGCCGCAGTGGCTGCAACCCCACAGATCAATCGTTCGGGCAGTAGCTGCTGCATCAGCTGGGCAAACCCTGTGCCTTCGCGGTCCCCGAGCAGGTTTGTTGCAGGCACCCGCAAGCGGTCGAAGAACAGCTCGGTGGTGTCCTGGCCCTTCTGTCCGACCTTCTCGAGTATTCGCCCGCGCTCGAAACCCGGTGTGTTGTCATCGACCTCGGCCACGATGAGCGACACTCCACGCGCTCCGAGACCGGGATCGGTCTTGGCGGCAATGATCACCAGATCACAATTGCGACCGTTCGAGATGAATGTCTTTGCGCCGCTGATCAGGTAGTCGTCACCGTCGCGGACGGCGCGGGTGGTGATGTTCTGCAAGTCGGATCCGGTGCCGGGCTCGGTCATGGCGATTGCGCCCACCCACTCGCCACTCACCAGCTTCGGTAGCCAGCGCAGTTTGTGCTCGTGATCGGCGTAGGCATTGAGGTAGTGCGGCACGATTCCCGAGTGCACGCCGAGTTGGAGTGAATGATCGCCCGCCATGACCTGCTCGTGGAACAGCACGGCGTCGTGCGCAAACGTTCCTCCTCCGCCGCCGTACTCGGTGGGGATCGACATGCCGGCGAGCCCGAGCGTCCCGAGTTCCCGATATGCGGATTTGTCGGGAAAACCCTGGGACGCGAAGCGTTTCTGATGCGGTGTGACGTGTTTGGCGAAGAAGTTCCTTGCCAGGTCGGCCACGGCCTCCAATTCGTCGTCCATCCACGGGGACCGGCGTTCGGTGGTTCGGGTTGCGGTAGATCCTTGCGTCATCGTGATTCTCCCGATCGATGAAGTGCGACCCGCGAGCGGATCCGACTCCACCTATCATCCACACTGTTGACAGAGTGTCAATAACAGGGTGGTCGAATCGACCTCCGGACCCGCCTCGAATTCCACGTCGGCCGCCCGCAAGAATGGGAGGACACAGACACGAACAGGCCGGCGCGAAGGATGGGCAGTGGACCCCGAAGAAACATCAGCGGGTCACGAGTCCAACCTCCCGGCTCCGCGGCCGGCGCGCAGCGTCCTGTTCGGATTGCCGCCGGTGGGAAACAGGTACCCCGGAGCGGTTCGCGTCGCCCTCGCCCTGGCGATTCCGGCGGCCATCGCCACACTGCTCGGATTCGGGTCTGCTTCGCTCCTGGTCGGCCTCGGTGCATTTGCATCGATCTACGGTGAGGGTCGTCCGTACCGGAGCAGGTGGAAGGCAGTCGGTATCGCCGCGACGGCGCTGACGATCCTGTCCTTCATCGGGGCATCAGTGGGTGAGCCCGTCCACCGAGCCATCGCCGAGGGAGCGCCGACGGTGCTGCTCGTCTTTGTCGTGCTGATCATGGCCGTCGTGGTGTCGACCTGCGCCTTCACCGTCGACGCGCTTCGATTGGGTCCACCGGGCGCGTTCTTTCTGTTGCTCACCACCGAGATCAGCTCCGTGATCGCCACTCCCGGCCAGCCGCCGGTCGAGGTCGCGATGTGGACGGCAATCGGTGGGATCAGCGCGGTGGTCGTCTCGATGACGGGAATCGTGTGGGCACCGAGAGCTGTCGAACGCAGCGCTGTACAGGCAGCCGTATCGGCCGTTGCGGAGTACACGGACGCTCAGGCGGCGTACGCCCCACCCGAACTCACACGAGACAAACGCCACGCTGCAGCACTTCGGCTGCACGACGCGTGGCAGTGCCTTTACCGCGGCGCAATCGTCGGGAAAGACCACCCGTTGACCCGTGAACTCGAACGAGCGCAGATCTCGATGGCCAGAGCGATCTCCGACGACCACGATCCGGAGCTCATGGCGGACCCCGCGTTCGACGTCGACGAGGTCGGGGCTCACCCGCCTCTGCCCGATCCGACGATCCGATATCGGTTCCTCCGCGCCTGCAATCCGTCCAGCCGAGCGTCGGTCACGGCACTTCGGCTGTCCATTGCCTGCATGGCCGCGGGAACCCTCACCGTCCTGCTCGGCATCGATCGCCCGGACTGGGCGGTGATCGCCGCGGCGATGGTCCTTCATCAAGGACCGGATCGAATACTGGGCACCTATCGCGGAATTCACCGCATCGGCGGAACCGTCCTCGGGTTGATTCTGTTGGGTGCCATCTACGCCTGGAGTCCGACCGGTCTGTGGTTGGTGGCGGTACTTGCAGTCCTGATGGCCGGGATCGAGCTGTTCCTGGTGCGGAATTACGGGATAGCCGTCATCTTCATCACCGCCCTCGCGATTCTCCTCGGCGCGGCCGGTGGTGCGCACGGGACCGTCCAACATCTGATCCTCAGCCGCATGCTCGAGACGGCAATCGGCGTCGTCGTGGCGTTGGTGGTCCTGTGGACGGTGGGGCGCGGTGCGCATCGACGCACTCTGATCTGGGTCGACGAACGGGCGAGTAGCGTCCTGTTCAAGCTGCTGACCGAAATCCGCGCGAGGCACTATGCACCACAGGCGAATTGGTCGGAGCTTTCGGAGCTTCGACGGGACCTGGACTTCGAACTGCGAGGTAGCGCGATGGCCGGGATCGACGCCGCCCACAACGAACCCGAGTGGGCGTCGCAGCAGTGGAGGACGCACACCGAATTGCATCATCTGGGATCGGATGTACTGCACCGACTGTGGTTCGGAACGCAGGTGTCCAGATCACACCTCGAGGAATGGGAGTCTCGTTACTTGCGTTCGGGTTCGGTGTGATCGAGCATCGGCACAGCGCTGAACTTGGCTGGATTCGCAATATCGTAGGCTGCGCACACAACTCCGTCGCGGACAGTGAAGCCGGCAACGCGAGCGGCGAACTGCGGGTACTGGTCATCCCCTGGTGAGCCGGCGAATACACCGCCGAGCCGTCCGTTGACGAGAACCGGTGACATCGAGAACACCGCTGCCGGTCCGTACTTGCGGGCCAATCCCAGGTAGAACCGCGCCACACGATCGCTGCCGCGCACAATGTTGACAGCCGTGCGGGTCGTTCCGCCTGCGTCACCGATCAGGACGGCATCGGGATCGAGTGCATCGATCACGGCGTTCAGATCTCCACTCGCGATAGCCGTCACCAATCGCTCGACGGCGGCAGCATGCTCCTCGCTACTGACCGGGACCGGCGCCGACGCTGCGGCTTTACGGGCCCGCGAGGCCAACTGACGGGCAGTGGCTACTTCGATGTCGAGGATGCGTGCAACCTCGGCGAAGGGCACGTCGAAGCCGTCATGCAGGACGAAGGCAACGCGCTGAGCGGGAGTAAGGGTGTCCAGGACGACGAGGGCCGCAAAACGATTCTGTTCCTGCGTCACGACGTACTCCAGCGGATCGGGTGTCGCTGAGGGTGTGCCCGCGGTGGCGTCGACGGGCGTGACGATCGGCTCCGGAAGCCACTGTCCGACATAGCTTTCTCTTCTGACTGCGGCCGATTTGAGATGATCGAGGCAGATCCGACCGACAACAGTGGTGAGCCATCCGCGCAGCTCCCGGATCTCGAGGTCGCTTCCTTGTCTCGATTGTGCGACTTGCAAGCGTATCCATGCCTCCTGCACCGCATCCTGAGCGTCGCTGAAACTTCCGGTGAGACGGTAGGCCACCGACGTCAGGTGGCCACGGTGTTGCTCGAAGTCCTGCGCAGTCGTCGGCGAAAGCATGCCCTCATGATACGGACCTCACACATTAAATCCGGCATGAATGTAACCGTTGACCCAGGTAGTGGGTGCCGACGTATGGTTTCGGCACTGCTAACGGCTCGATTCTGTCTTCACATTCATTGGAGTCTCACGTGTTTCGGTCTTTCCCGCTCATGTCGCTCAACTGTTGTCGTTGAACTGACATTCCCCACACCTGCCTGTGCCGAGTGCCGCACACGGCGCTCCGGACAGGTGTAGCCGAGAACTGAACCAATCATCTTCTACAGGAAGCAACTTCATGATTCGCCCTCGTTTCGCGCGCTCGGTAGCCGCGGCCGTCGCCTTTGTCACTCTGTCCAGCCTTGCCGTTGCCTGCTCGGGCTCCTCCGACGAAGTCGTCAAGACCGCCGACGGCAAGACCGTCCTGCGGTACGAGGGCAGCACCGGACAGGTCATCTACCCCGAACTGGCCGCTGACCTCGGCTACTTCAACGACGTGGAGCTCAACTGGATCGGCGATACGACCAGCGGCCCTCAGAGCATTCAGAACGCAGCGACCGGTCAAACCGAGTTCGGCGGAGCGTTCAACGGTGCGGTGGTGAAGTTGGCTTCCGCGGGTTCGCCGATCACCTCGGTCATCGGGTACTACGGCTCCGACAAGGAGAGCTTCAACGGGTACTACGTACTCGACGACAGTCCGATCAAGTCGGCGAAGGACTTGATCGGCAAGAAGGTCGGGATGAACACCCTCGGTGCGCACCACGAGTTCGTCGTCCGTGAATGGCTTGCGCGGCAGGGACTTACGCCTGACGAGATCAAGCAGGTTGAATTGATCGTCGTTCCGCCGGTCAACACGGAACAGGCGCTGCGGCAGGGACAGATCGATGTCGCCACCCTCGGCTCGGTCTTCCGTGACTCAGCGCTCGAACGCGGTGGTCTTCGCGAGCTGTTCACCGACGAATCGCTGTTCGGCTCGTTCACCTACGGCACGTTGGTGTTCCGTGACGACTACATCGCGCAGAACAAGGAGGCGGTCGCCGATTTCGTACAGGGAACAGCGCGGGCCATTCGCTGGACCCAGACGCACCCACGAGAAGAAGTGATCGCGAAGCTGACGTCGATCATCAACAGCCGCGGACGCAACGAGGACACCAAGCTCATCAGCTACTGGAAGAGCCCAGGAGTTGCCGGTCCCGGCGGAACGATCACCGATACCGAGATCAGCACGTGGATCGACTGGCTCACCCGTAACGGTGAACTCGAAGAAGGAAAGTTGAAGCCGTCGGACATCTACACCAACGAATTCAACCCGTACGCCAACGGAACGTATTCACCCGACAGCGGCGCTGACGGACAGGCACTGGAGGCAGCAAAATGAGCACAGAACCGAAACTACGGCTCGAGCACGTCACCAAACAGTTCGACATTCGTGGGACCGACGAAGTTTTCACCGCGGTCGAGGACATCAACATCGACGTGGCGCCGGGGGAGTTCCTGGTCCTCGTCGGGCCGAGTGGTTGCGGCAAGTCGACTCTGCTGGACCTCCTCGGAGGACTCAGTTCACCCACTTCCGGTCGAATCCTTCTGGACGGCAAGCAGATCACGGGCCCAGGCTTGGATCGGGGAATCGTCTTCCAGCAATACGCGTTACTTCCATGGCGAACTGCACGTCACAATATCGAGTTCGGACTCGAGGCGAAGGGCGTGAAGAAGAGCGAGCGACGCGAACTCGCCGAGCATTACCTCGAACTGGTCGGTCTGCAAGGTTTCGCGGATCGCTATCCGCACGAGTTGTCCGGTGGAATGAAGCAGCGAGTCGCGATCGCCCGCAGCTTGGCCTTCGATCCCGAAGTGTTGCTGATGGACGAACCATTTGCTGCGCTGGACGCACAGACGCGAGAGTCGCTGCAGGACGAGCTTCTGCGCATCTGGAAGGCCACCGGCAAGACCATCCTGTTCATCACCCACGGAATCGACGAGGCCATCTACCTCGGGCAACGTGTCGCAGTACTGACTTCGCGCCCGGGGCGCGTCAAGACGATCGTCGACATCGACATCGACCGGTCCGGCGACGACGTGCGATCAGGTGAGGAGTTCCGAGTGTTCAGGCACCGGATCTGGACGCTGCTGCACGGTGAAGTCGAGCGCGCTCGGGCCGGCGAACTCGATCCTGCCAAGGAGGTTGCACATGTCTAGCGCATTGGCGACGCCGGAGGTGGTCGCCACCCCGAAACCGTTGGCCGACAAAACACCTGACATTGCGCAGCGGAGCCAGGCCGGCGGCAAGGCGGCGCGCTACATTGGTTCCACCGCCTGGCGGATTGCCAAGCCGTCGATTGCGATCGCGATCTTCCTCGGTATCTGGGAAGCGGCACCTCGGCTCGGGCTGGTGGACAAGGTCTTCCTCCCGCCCTTCACCGAAGTTGTGTCCGCATTCTTCACTCTCGCCGAGAACGGACAATTGCAAGAGCATGTTTCGGCCAGTCTGACGCGTGCGCTGACCGGATTCTTCGTGGCCATCGCGATCGCGATTCCGTTGGGAATCGCGATCGCCTGGTACCGCCCGGTCTCCGACTTCCTCAACCCGATTCTCGAATTGTTCCGCAACACAGCAGCCTTGGCTCTGCTTCCCGTCTTCGTGCTGATTCTCGGAATCGGTGAGGAATCGAAGATCGCCCTGGTGATCTACGCCTGCACCTTCCCGATTCTGCTCAACACGATCTCCGGTGTGCGGACAGTGGACCCCCTGCTGATCAAGTCCGCTGCCTCGCTGGGGTTCTCCTCGATTCGGCTGTTCCAGAAGGTGGTTCTGCCCGCCGCGGTTCCCACGATCTTCACGGGTATCCGCATGGCCGCCGCGTCGTCGATTCTCGTGCTGATCGCCGCCGAAATGGTCGGGGCCAAAGCCGGTCTCGGGTATCTGATCACCGCTTCCCAACTCAACTTCCAGATCCCGAACATGTATGCGGGCATCGTCGCGATCTCGTTGTTGGGTCTGACAATCAACGCGATTCTGGTCCTGATCGAACGTCGGCTCTCGCGCTGGCGCGTCACCACCTGACCACACTTTCACGGAAAGATTCTGCGAACTCATGTCCGAACGACAATTTCATCTGAACGCCTTCCTGATGGGCGTCGGCCATCATGAGGCGGCGTGGCGCCACCCACGCACAAATGCGGCCAACCTTCTGGACGTCAAGCACTTCCAGGAACTGGGGAGAATCGCCGAGCGTGGAAGGTTGGACTCGGTGTTCTTCGCCGACGGTCTAGCAGTCGGCCCGCGGGTCAAATACAACACTCAGGCGATCTTCGAACCCGTCACCTTGCTGTCGGCGATCGCTGCGGCCACCGAGAAGGTGGGGTTGATTGCAACCGCGTCGACCAGTTACAGCGATCCGTACACTCTTGCAAGGAAGTTCGCTTCCCTCGATCACATCAGTGGCGGACGAGGCGGGTGGAACATCGTGACGTCGGCCGGCGCCGACGAGGCCGCGAACTTCGGCCTCGATGCGGTACCGACGCACAGCGGTCGTTACGAGCGCGCCGAGGAGTTTCTCGACGTGACGCTCGGACTCTGGGACAGCTGGGAAGAGGGGGCAGTTGTCCTGGACGAAGAGACCGGAATCTTCGCCGATCCTGATCGTGTCCATCGCATCGACCATGACGGTCAACGATTCACGGTGGCTGGCCCGCTCAATTCGCCGAGGTCTCCACAGGGACGTCCGCTGCTTGTACAGGCCGGTTCCTCCGAGAGCGGTAAGGATTTCGCGGCGAGGTATGCCGAAGCCGTGTTCACCGCTCAACGAACCCTCGAGCAGGGGCAGGATTTCTACAACGATCTCAAAGCGCGGCTGATCAAGTACGGGCGTAGTCCCGACGAGATCAAGGTGCTGCCGGGCATCGTGCCCTTCATCGCGGATACGGAAGAAGAAGCGAAGGCTCTGGAGCAGTCATTCACGGACCTGATCTCTCCGGAGTATTCGCTGCGCCAGCTCTCGAACATGGTGGGTGTCGATCTCACCGAGCATTCTCTGGATGCCCCGCTGCCACCGTTGCCGGACATCGATCGCATCCAAGGGAACAAGAGTCGATACCAGCTCGTCAAAGATCTTGCAGAGAGCGAAAACCTCACCGTCCGTGAATTGATCGGCAAACTCGGCGGTGGCCGTGGGCATCGGACTTTTGCCGGGACGCCGGAGCAGGTCGCGGACGAGTTGACCGAATGGTTCGACAAGGGCGCAGCGGACGGCTTCAACATCATGCCGCCCTATCTGCCCGGAGGGCTCGAGGTGTTCGTCGACCGGGTCGTGCCGATTCTGCAGGCGCGTGGGCTCTTCCGAACCGAGTACACCGAATCGACCCTGCGGGGCCACTACGGCCTCGATCGTCCGGCGAACCGGTTCTCGCGGGCCGCTGACGCGGCAGAAGTGAGCGCGTGACGGAAACACTGCCCAAGGAACAGCCGGCGATTGCCGGACTCAAGCCACTGGTCACAACGGTTTTCGTGCCGGCGGCCATCTTCGGGATCGGTCAGGGTGCGGCTGCCCCCATCATGGCCGTCACCGCGCGCGACCTGGGTGCATCGGTCGCCGTCGCCGGCCTGATCGTTGCGCTCGGTGGCTTGGGTGCCGTACTCGGTGACCTCCCTGCCGGCCGGATAGTGTCGCGTTTCGGTGAGCGCAGGTCGATCATCGGCGGAAGTTCTTTGGGTGCAACAGGAGTGGTGATCTGTCTGCTTGCACAGACTCCGTGGATGCTCGGTATCGGCGCACTGTTGACCGGACTGGCGAATGCGGTGTGGGGCCTTGCGCGGCAGAGCTACCTCGCCGAGACCGTGCCACTCGGTCTTCGGGCCCGAGCAATGTCGTCGTTCGCCGCGATGTGGCGGTTGGGTTTCTTCCTGGGACCGCTCATCGGTGCCGGCGTGATTCTCCTGGTGGGAGCGCGCGGAGGATTCCTCGTCCAGTTGGTGGGCGTCGTGCTCGCCGGGGCGCTGATGGCCCGCGTTCCCGACCCGCCACGAAAGGTGCAGGCGGGCAACAGCGATCACGGGCACGTCACCCTCCCGGAGATCCTTCGCCGTCATCGTGCCGCTCTGTCGACGCTCGGGACAGGCTCCCTTCTGATGGGCGCCGCCCGCGCTTCGCGTGAGGCCGTTCTTCCATTGTGGGCATTGCACCTCGGGTTGGATGCAGCCCAGGTGAGTGTGATCTTCGGTATCGGTGCGGCCGTGGACCTGCTGTGCTCGTATCCGGCCGGACACATCATGGACCGATACGGCCGTAGGTTGGTCGCGGTGCCTTCGCTGACGGTGATCGGTGTGTCGTACCTGATGTTGCCGTTTTCGACGGGTGCAGTGGGATTGACCGTGGTCGCTGTCGTGATGGGGATCGGCAACGGACTGGGCAACGGCGTGATCATGACTCTCGGCGCTGATATCGCCCCGCCCGAAGAGCGCGCCGAGTTCCTCGCTGCATGGCGATTGACGCACGACACGGGCATGTTCGGTGGGCCGCTCGCGATCGGTCTTCTCGCCGCGGTGTTCCCGCTCGGGTGGGCATTTGCCGCACTGGGCGCGACTTCGTTCGCCGGCGCGGCGATGATGTTCCGCTTCATTCCGGTCTATTCTCCGCGGGTGTCACCCCGGTCGCGCGTCGGGAAACTGTAGGTAGGCTCGCTACATGCGATTCGGACTGTTCGTACCTCAAGGCTGGCGTCTGGACCTGGTCGGCATCGACCCCGCGAAGCAGTGGGAGGTGATGCGAGACTTCACGCTGCGCGCGGAGGCAGGGCCGTGGGAGTCGGTGTGGGTCTACGACCACTTTCACACCGTTCCCCAACCGACGGAAGAAGCGACTCACGAGGCGTGGACGTTGATGGCCGCACTCGGTGCGTCGACCTCGCGTATCCGACTGGGCCAGATGTGTACCGCCATGAGTTACCGAAACCCGGCGTACCTCGCCAAGGTCGCCGCGACCACCGACCTGATCACGGGTGGACGCGTCGAGATGGGCATCGGCGGCGGTTGGTACGAGCAGGAGTGGCGCGCGTACGGCTACGGTTTCCCCTCTGCCGGTGAGCGTCTGGGCCGCCTCGACGAAGGAATCCAGATCATGCAGCAGGCGTGGTCGACCGGCAGCTCGACGCTCGACGGCAAGTACTACCAGGTCGACGGAGCGCTGTGCCGTCCACTTCCGTTGCAAGAGGGCGGAATTCCCATCTGGGTTGCCGGTGGCGGCGAGAAGGTCACACTCAAGATCGCGGCCAAGTACGCGCAGTACACAAACTTCGACGGCACCCCGGCCGGCTTCGCGCACAAGTCCGAGATCCTGAAGAAGCACTGCGACACCGTCGGTACCGATTTCGACGCCATCGTCCGTTCGGCCAACTACAACGTGGCCATCGGCGCGACGGAATCCGAGGTGGCTCAGCGGTTGGAGACACTGAAGGACAGACTGACGCCGTTGGTCGGCGAAGCTGCCGCCGATGCGTCGCTCGATGCGTTCCGCGGAATGCCTGCCGTCGGTACACCCGAGCAGATCATCGAGAACCTGTCGGCGCTCAAGGCGCAGGGACTCGAGTACGGAATCTTCTACTTCCCCGAGGCCGCGTACGACACGTCGGGAATCGAGATGTTCGAGAAGGAAGTGCTGCCCGCGCTTGCGTAACCGTTAGGGCTAGCGCAGGGAGTCAGGAAGATCGGCCGGGTTGATCAGAACCCGGCGATCGGGGTGGGTGCGAACTTCTTCGGAGTCGGGGATCCGGCTCTGCAGGAAGTTCCACTCGCTCGCACTGACAGCTGCGATCGCGCGTGCCAGCACTGCCGAGTCCTTGGTTCCCCACTCGATCGGCATGGGGCTGACCATCTGCCACGTGTCAGCCTTGCTGCGGGTGGAACGATCCGAACGCAGTGCCACCGACGGAATGCGGTCGCCGACTCGCCACTTCGGATTGAGTCGAACATTGCGGCTGACGAGCGCGTACTTCGGTGCTCCGGCCGCCGGCTTCGCGATGTCGATCAGTGCCGTCAGGGTCGCCGCTCGAGGGTGAACCTCGGTGACGATCGCGGGAACCAGTGGGTTGTCCGCATACAGAGATTCGACGCTTCCCACCTTGCGAGGTGCCCACAAGGCGACCCACAGTGAACTGGCCGCACCGATGGCGAGGACCGCGCCGATGATGATGGACCACACCTCACCCATGCTGATCAGCCAGGCTCCGACCGCGGCGAGGACGATCGCGAAAATCACCGCAGAAATCTGCAGGCGGCGTACGTCGGCCAGTGTGTCGTTGACCGACTTGGCGTGGGCCTTGTCGACGGTGAACTGGAAGTCAGCCACGAAAAAATCCTTCGGGTGGTGCCGGACGATCTAGGACCGGCCCCCGATCTCCCGGGAGCCGTCCACCAGCGTAGCTAGTTTCGCGCGCGCTCCCACATCTGCAGGTAAGCCTCGGCGCCACGGCTCATGTCCTCGATGATCGTGTCACCGTCGGCGCCCGCAGCAATACGCATGTCCGCGATCCAGTCGGGAATCATCCCGTACTGGGCAACACCGTCGGTGTTCACGTCGAAAACCCTGGTGCCGGCGCGCTGCTGGTCCATGACGGTGCCGTCGAAGGCGGTGTACGGATATTGGAGCGGATTTTCGGCGGCGTCACCGCGCGGTGCGGCCTGCGGCCCGAAGCCGTTGGTGTCTGCGCCGTAGCCGAAACCGAAGTAGTAGTTCTCGCTTCGCATTGCCCGTGCGTCGCGCCACTGGTCGATGAACCCACGCTCCTCGGGCTTGTCGTCCGATGCGTCCAGTTGCCCGGCGTACAGGGCGACAAATCCGCCGAGCGCGTAGATCCGCTTGTAGAGGCTCGGGTCGCTCCAGCTGTGACTGGAAACAACACCGGAATAGTTCGCTGCTTCGAGAATGTCGAGGGCTTCTTCGGCGGTCTTGACGCTCATGTGATCGATGTCCACGATCATCCCTCGGTCCATCAAACCTCGGATCGTGTATGCGCCGAGGTCGGTCAGGCCGTGCGAATTGCATTGCGGACCAGAGGGGTACACCGGAAGCATCACTCCGGGTGGGAGTACCGCGAGAAGATTCTGTGCGCCGTCGACCTTGGTGGGCAGCACATTGTCCTCGGCAACGCCGGTGCATGGTTCCGACTGCCAGAACTCCCCGGTGCCCAGGTAGTTGCCGATATTGACGGCCACTCCGGTGACGCCGCCGTCGAAACGGGCACCGCCAAGGGCGTTGTCGAACTTGTGCGTGACGATCATCTGCCGAACACCGAGGTCGTACAACTCGTCCAGGCCGCGGTCGATGTCGTCCTCGGTGCACTGCGGAATACCGTTGCGCACAGAGCAACCGAAGGGTTCGGACACCTCCACCCCGAGGGTGACGGCCAGCTTTCCATCGGCGGCCACCTGCCTGGCCTGTTCAGGGGAGCTCACGATGCGGAACCAACCCCGGCCGGGACCGCCGTACTGGGCGTCGATGTAGTCCTGGAGTTCGCGTGTCTGCTGCGCCTGGATCCGGACGGTCTCCATCTCGTCACAGGGATTTCGCTTACTCGGATACAGCTCGCACAGCACACGGTTGGCGACAAAGAGATTGGTGAAGATTCGCAGACCACCACGCCAGGCACGCTCGACCCACTTGTAGTACGTCTGCTCGTGTGTCAGTGAATCGTGCGACGGCCAGTCGGCGAAACTCGGCCAGCCGGTGGTGTCGTGAGTTTCGAAGGGATTGCCGTACGACAGAACGTTTTCGAGGAGCGCAGGTATCCCGTCGGGTTGATGGTCCGGGCAGTCGACGAGCGCTGCGGTGACGCCCTGAGGGTCGAAAGGTCGGCCGCAGTGCAGGTTTCCGCCCATGAACTCGGAAGCGTTCATGTGCACGTGTGTGTCGATGAATCCGGTGACTTCACCGTTCGGTCCGATTTCTGCTGGAACGCCGTTTGCGCCCACCTCCGCTTCGGGGAAGTCGGCGCAGCCGTCGCGCGGGATCAGCGTGAACGCAGATTCGGGAACGTCACCGGGATCGGACATCGTGAGCATCAAATCTCGCGAGATCAGTTGACGGCCGTTCGAGGTCGCGGTCAGAACGAACGATTCACCGGTGGACA
The DNA here is from genome assembly GCF_001029585.1 of Rhodococcus sp. ARP2. Lineage (NCBI taxonomy): Bacteria > Bacillati > Actinomycetota > Actinomycetes > Mycobacteriales > Nocardiaceae > Rhodococcus > Rhodococcus sp. ARP2. The sequence goes on from NZ_LEKE01000089.1 coordinate 208,816, forward strand.
TCACGGTCCAGTCGGTGGAGGGAGTTGCTTCGGAAGTGGCGAGTACCGAGTCCGCGCCGTCGTGCGAGAGCATCGACCCGTCCGGGCCGTACAGCATGAAACGACCCAACTGGGCCGCATGTAGCCGGAACGGTTCGGCGTCTGCGGCTTTCGTTACGTCGGTGAGGTACGCCGACCCGTCACGACGGACGAAATCACCAGACTCGGTGCGCAGCGCGAAGCAACCGTTCGCAAGTGCGTACACCGAGTTCTGCGCGGTAGGAGCAGGACTCGGTGCCGCGGCGCTGACGCCTGTCGTGGCGACGACGACGGCGGCAGTCAGCAGCGAGATGGTTCCGGCGAGCCGACCCCGTAGACGTGGAACTGAGCGCATGGTGCTGGTGACCCCCGGCCGATGGACACGACTGTGACAGGGGACACTCTACAGGTAACTGGACGTATGTCCATTTGATTCTGCAACGTGTTGCAGAAATGCTCAGCCGATTGCAGGTCCGAGCAGGTCATCGGCGTCGGTGATCCGGTAGGCGTAGCCCTGTTCGGCGAGGAATCGCTGACGATGTGCCGCGTATTCCGCATCGAGAGTGTCGCGGGAAACCACCGAATAGAAGTGGGCCTGACCGCCGTCGTGCTTGGGTCGCAACAGTCGTCCGAGCCGCTGAGCTTCTTCCTGTCTCGATCCGAAGGTTCCCGAAACCTGCACGGCGACAGACGCCTCCGGAAGGTCGATCGAGAAGTTCGCGACCTTACTCACCACCAGCGTCTGGATCTCACCGTTACGGAACTGATCGAACAGGATCTCACGTTCCTTGTTCTTGGTGGATCCCTTGATCACCGGCGCGTTCAGGGCTTCGCCGAGTTCGTCGAGCTGATCGAGATACGCACCGATCACCAAGGTCGGGGAATCGGGGTGCTTCGCCAGAATGGACTTCACGACAGCAATTTTGGTGTGCGCCGTGGAGCACAGTTTGTAGCGCTCCTCCGGTTCGGCGACGGCATAGGACATGCGCTCGGCGTCCGTCATCGTCACTCGCACCTCGACGCAGTCTGCCGGCGCGATCCAGCCCTGCGCTTCGATGTCCTTCCACGGAGCGTCGTAGCGCTTGGGCCCGATGAGCGAGAAGACGTCGCCTTCGCGGCCGTCCTCACGAACCAGCGTTGCGGTCAGGCCGAGACGGCGGCGCGACTGCAGGTCTGCCGTCATCCGGAAGACGGGCGCGGGCAGCAAGTGGACCTCGTCGTAGATCACCAGTCCCCAGTCGCGGGAGTCGAAGAGTTCGAGATGCTTGTACTCGCCCTTCGTACGACGCGTGATCACCTGGTAGGTCGCGATCGTGACCGGCCGAATCTCCTTGCGCTCGCCGGAGTATTCGCCGATTTCTTCCTCGGTCAACGACGTGCGGGCGATGAGCTCACGCTTCCACTGACGACCGGCGACGGTATTGGTGACGAGGATGAGTGTGGTGGCTTTGGCCTTTGCCATGGCTGCTGCGCCCACCATCGTCTTGCCGGCGCCACATGGCAGCACGACGACGCCCGAGCCGCCGGCCCAGAACGAATCCGCTGCCATCTGCTGGTAGTCGCGCAGTTCCCAGTGGCCCTCTTCGAAAGCGAGATCGATCGGGTGCGCTTCGCCGTCCACATAGCCGGCGAGGTCCTCGGCCGGCCAGCCCACCTTGAGCAACATCTGCTTGAGGCGGCCGCGTTCGCTCGGGTGGACGATCACCGTGTCGTCGTCGACCTTCTCACCGAGCATCGGTGAGATCTTCTTGTGTCGCATCACCTCGGTGAGGACTGCCCGGTCGAGGCTGACCAGGATGAGGCCGTGCACCGGGCTCTTGACCAGCTGCAAGCGTCCGTACCTGGCCATCGTGTCGACGATGTCGACCAGCAGCGGTTGCGGAACAGCGAATCGTGAGAACGAAACCAGAGCGTCGACAACCTGCTCGGCGTCGTGACCGGCGGCGCGGGCATTCCACAAGGCCAGGGGAGTGATGCGATACGTGTGGACGTGCTCGGGGGCGCGTTCGAGTTCCGCGAAGGGGGCGATTGCCTGCCTGGCATCGCCGGCGCGCTCGTGGTCGACCTCCAACAGCAGCGTCTTGTCGGATTGGACGATCAACGGTCCGTCGGTCACGGAAGCCTCCTAGTGAAACAAACGCAGCAGCCACAGAGCGTTGCACCGCGTTGTCGGCTGACGCCAACCCTGCCATTGTCCTGGTATCGGAGCGCATACGCCAACAGGCGACGCTCGCACAGCCAGAAGTAGAGGTGCCCGAGTTCGGGCACCCCTACGTCAACAGAGCAGGACCAACCGCTATTCCGGACGACCTGCAGCGGGCAGGACGAGGATCTTCACGTGCTCGTCGGGTGCGCGAAGAGCCGCAAAAGCGTCCGAAACTCCGTCGAGCCCGACACGGCCGGTAATGATCGCTTCGGCGTCGATCTCGCCGGCGGCCAACCGAGCAAGGGTGATGTCGTACGCGTTCTCGTAGGGGCCATGACCGAAGTTGATCGAGATCCTTCGGAACTGCCCGATGACGGGAACGATGGTCTCGTCGCCGAACGGCGCAGCCAGGACCTGAATCCGCGAGTTGAACGGCAGGGTGCGCATCAGTTCGCCGATGACCCCCGCCCGGCCGCTGCATTCGTAGGCGATCAGGATGCCGTTCGCGGCCTGGCCCACGAGCGGGTTGCCTTCGGCGACCATCTGATTCCACAGTTCGATCGGATCCTGTGTGAAGGGGTCGACGACGATGTCCGCGCCCATCTTCTTGGCGAGCTCGCGGCGTTTGGGGGAGGGTTCGGACGCGATGACGATCTGTGCCCCTCTCGCTTTCGCCGCGACGATGGCACCCAGTCCGATCGTCCCGCAACCGACGACGAGCGCTGAATCGGCCGAGGTGAGGCCGGACTGCTGGAGATGCATCTCGCCGACGTGTAGAGGTTCGGCCAGTGTGGCGTGCTCGAGTGACAGATGGTCGGGAACCTTGCGGACCCAGAATGCGTCGACAACGATGTGATCGCCGAACGCACCGTGGTATTCGTTCGAGTAACCGATGATCGTCGGGATCCCGGTAGCCGTGTCGGTGGCCAAGCCGATGCCGGCCACCCGATCACCGATCATGAAATCGTCTACTGCCGAACCGGTCTCGGCGACGATACCCGCGTATTCGTGGCCCAGCACCACGGGTGCGTCTGGATCGAAGGTGGCGAGCGGGTAGCCACCGTTGTGTGCGACCTCGACGAATCGGCACGGGTCCTTCGACATGCTCAGGTCGCTGCCGCAGATTCCGCAGGCGACGACGTCGATGCGGATCTGATGGGGTGCCAACGGCGGCGCGTCGGCCATCTCGGCGACGGCGAATTCTCCCTGTTGAAATCGGACGGCCCTCATGCGCGCACGGCTCCCGTCTCGGCCGGTTGGCCGTAGTAGTCGGTATGGGCTTTGGTGATCGCTCCGACCAGCCCGCCGATCAGGTATTCGCGGTTGTCCTCGGCGAACTGCATGCTCGCCTGACGTCCGACATTCCGCTTCCGGAAGTGCGGGACCACCTCGGAGGCGAACAATTCGTAGCTGCGTTTGGTGTCCTCCCAGCTCGCCATGTCCACGTGAAGGATCAGGAACGTGCCGAACCCTCCTGTCTTCTCGATCAGACGCTCGATCTGAGCAATCGCATCTTCGGGCGTACCGATGATCGCCTGACCGAACTCGCCGAGCGTGTCGTTGCGCCACTGGTCGATGATTCCGGCAGGTGTATCTGCCCAGGCCGGGTTCTGGCCGGTCTGTCGATTCACGTAGGAGGCCATCGATCCGATCCGTCGGCTCACGGCGCGCTCGGCCTCGGCTCGGGTCTCGGCGATGAACATCGGATTGACCACACGCCACGTCGCCCGGTCGGCGTGGTGGCCGTGCTCGGCCGAGACCTTCTCGTACACATCCCAGTTGCGGTCCAGTGCGTCGAATCCGCTGGGTGAACTCGCCGCGAGTGAGAGCAGGGAGAGCCCGTTCTTGCCGGCGAGCACCGAACCGTTGGGGGAAATCGTCGACGCTGTCACGGTCTCGATGCCGTCCGCACGGTATGTGGGCAGCTGTGCGCGTGCGTCACGCAACGTGAACCAGTCGGTTTCCATGTTGACGACCTCGCCGCGGAGCAACGCGAGAATGGCCTCGAGCGCTTCGCCCTGGCGACGACGCTGGTCCGACGGGTTGATGCCCATCATGTGTGCATCGAGGGGGATCTTGCCCGGGCCGGTGCCGAAGATGAGCCGTCCGCGGGTCTGCAGATCGAGCTGAGTGATGCGGTCGGCCGTGATCAGCGGGTGGTGATAGGGCAGGGACGTCACGCCTGTGCCGAACTGGATGCGCTCGGTTCGCTCTGCGGCGGCCGCGATGAACATGTCCGGGGCAGGCACGATCTCGGCGCCGGTCGAATGATGCTCACCCATCCACGCTTCTTCGAATCCGAGGTGGTCCAGGTGTGTCATGAGGTCGATATCGCGTCTGAGTTGCAGGGCGGGATCGGCGTCGAGCGGATGGTACGGGGCGAGGAAGGCTCCGAAGCGGATGGACGATGCGGACCACACGATGACATCTCCTGTCGACAGGGGAGTGATTTGGATCACTCTCTCTGATGGAGATGTCTAACATGGATCAACTGATCCAATAAGTTGAGCCTCCCGCACAGTGGGAGGTTTGTAATCACTTGTAGCTCAACGCTATCTGGCGCAGTCATGTCGTCTAAGGTTGTTTCAAGTCGATCAACTGAACCAGGCATTTTGAGAAGGAGCGTTGAAGAGGTCATGCGACTGGACGTCACAATCACCCCCACCTCCTCGACCGTCGAACTGAACGGGGTCGACGACTTCACCAGTCTCTCGGTCGTCGTAGGCGGCGACGATCAATCCGAGACTCTGAGTCGGGCATTGGAACCGTGGGGGGAACTCGAGGACGATCATGTCTGGCTCGACATTGCTCACCTGGAACAAGCCGTCGCGACCCAGGTCGGAAACGCGCAGTGGAAGCAGAAGTTCTCCGCGATGGTGGACTACGCGCGCGCCCACGGCTGGGTCGATCGCGACAACAGGGTGCGAGCACACCGTGAATCACTCTGACTCCGCGGTCAGCGCTTCGGAGAAGTTCGGCGAGCCCGTGCGAAGCTCGTTCGTATGACCGACTCCCGGCAGAACCGTCAAGGCGACGTGACACGTCTGCGTTTGCTCAAAACTGCTGAACGGCTTTTCGCGACAGAGGGATTGGATGCAGTTTCGCTGCGCGCGGTCAACGCGGCGGCCGGTCTCGGACCGTCGTCCGTCCACTACCATTTCGGCACCAAGGAGGATCTGGTCGCCGCGGTGCTGTTGGACATGGGAACGTCGGTGCGAGATCAGATCAGCGCGAACGTGGACGCCCTAGCCGCCGACAAGGAGCCGCCGACGGTCGAAGCGTTGGTGCGGGCCGTCACGGCGCCATACAAGACACTGCTTCTTCGCCATCGCACGCGGGGAATGCGATGGATCAGAATCGTCACGCAGATTTCGCAGCCGCAGATGTCACGACCGGGCCATCCAGCCCTCGAGGCGACCGAGATGCACCTTCGTGATCATCTTCTCGACCAGGTCCGTCGTACCTTTCCTGCTACCGATCCCGAAAGGCTCGAGACTCGCTGGGCGGTTGCCTTGATGGGCTTCCTCCAGGCGTTGAGCCGGGCGGACGATTGGAGCGGAAGCAGCAAGCCGCTCACGCCGGAGCGACTTGCCGACTTCTACGAGGACCAGGTCGTCTTTCTGGTGGGTGGAGTGCGGCAGTTATTGGGATGAGCGCCTAATTGATACGCCTCCTATTTCTGCGCGACCACTGACTTCCGCATTTCCATTACATGAGTAATAGCTTCGGAAATTCCGGATCTATAGCCGATATTCTTTTCGGAATCACCCGGAGTGGAATCAAGCTCCGATTCGAGTCTCGTTTGAATACGGTCCAGGGTGTGGATTGTTCTTTTCACGATGGTTGATTCTCTTTCTGCGGTAAATCCGAAAGAAGTATTCCGGATTGCCGAGCGTGTTCGTCGAGGACACACAGTGAAGCCAGGGTCATGCCCGCTGCGTAGCCGCGCGAGCGTGCATCAGTTCCTCGACTACGTGACTTGAACAGGTTGAATGTTTCGTGCAGGTGCACGAGGGTGTCGGTGGAGGCAGGCATTGGTCAGCTTCGCAGTCAGCTCGTCTTCCTCTGGACTGTGCTGTCAGCTCCGCTTCCGCTTACGAATGAACTCGGAAGACTCCGTAGTTTTCGCCCGCTTTTCCGCGCGGCGTTCCTTGATCGACTGAGCGGGTTTCTTCATGTTCTTTCCCGGCGCCTTGTCAGCCATTGTCGCTCCTCATTTTTCGAAGTGGCAATCACAAACTGACCTCGACCATACTTCATTTACAGAAAAAAGCCAGTTGCTTCTTTTCTGCTACTTTTTTCCGGAGTCGACGGGGCTGACGGAAGTAATGCGGTGCAACGTGAAACGGCGTACGGCACCACTTGCCGGGTCGAAGGCGTCCAGCTGTCCGCCGCCCACGCTGACGGGGTCGACGATGCGATGAGTCGCTACCCCCTGAGCGTCGACATAGCCGATGTTGACGCTCGAATTGTCCCGGGCCGCTGTGGCCAGTAATGCGATGGTGGCGGCATTGTTCTCCCTCGAACCGTCCGTCCGGACACCACCACGGCCCGGGGCGGAAGCGCGGTCACCTGCTCGCATCGTGCGTACCAACGACGCCAATTGATCCGCCGACGGGCTTGCGGGCATTCGCGACTGCGGTCGGCTGCGACGGTTCGGTACACGCGCCCCGCGTGGGCGGAGATCGACCAACGTGCCCGAGGAGTCCTCACCTGCCGGCGCGAATCCGGCTGCGCGCAGCTCGGCCAGGACCTCGCGCAGTGGGGCCTGCGAAATCGCGACTGTGGGAGCCAAGGCGCGCAATGCCAGGGGCTCCGCCACCGCCGAAGCGAGGACCTCCGCCAGCAGTGACGCGTCCTCACACCGAATGAACGACGCTGCCACTCCGGCACGCAGTCGCCCGTGTCGACGGGCGACATCGTCGATCAGATACGAAAGTGATTGGGGAACAGGCGTCTTCGATTTCGAGGCGAACATCGCATGCAGTTCGGTGGCCGTCAGACCGGCGTCGAGCGCACGCCGCACGCTGTCCTCGCTGATGCGGTACATGGACGCCGATCCTGCCGACTCGATGTCCGCGACCAGGCTCACCTGCTCGAGCAGGTCCGGTACGAGCGGGCCGGGCGCAACCAGAGTCAGATCTGCCTGGACCAGGATGTAGTCGATGGGCTCGGGTAGGGCGGACTGCATTTCGGCTTCGGCGTCCCCGCCGTGCAGCAAAGCTCGTCCAGGTGACGACAACGCGCCGCGGGCCACCAGCCCGAGCGCGGCGGCCTCGTCCAGAGTCCGCTCGATTGCGAACGTCCGTAGGCGCCCGCTCCATCGCGGGCGTCGCCACGCCAGTAGTCGACTTACCTCGACGGCCGATGCAGTCTGGCCACTGTCGAGTTCGGAGAGTAGTCCCAGAATGGCCTGGCGATCGCGCGGAGCCGCCGGGGCCCGGCCTTCCTCGGACAGCGCCGCGATGGGCTTGTCGGTGGAATCCCTCAGCCCGATCATCCACGGAACTCGCGGTACGTCGACCCAGGCGGACGCCAGCACCTCCCACCGACGCGCTGTGGACGCGTTGAGCCAGCCGTCGACGGCGAGTGTGGGCGTCCAGTATTCGTCCGCGTTGTCCGAGACCGGCGCCGGGTCGGGCGTTCCACTGGCGATGAGTCCGGCTGCCGAGAGCAATTCGACGAGCAGGCTCACTCGCGCTTCGTCGAGATCGGCCGTCTTGGCCACGCGTCGTAGTTCTCGAACACCGAGTCCACCGGCTCGCAGTGCTGGGGCCGGTGCTGCGCCCAGAACAGCGATCACGCTCTCGCATTGGCGTACCAACTCGAGTGCCTCGCCGGCCGCTGCGGCGTTCACGTCCGCGGGTTTGAGTTTGTCGCCCCCGATGACGGGTGCGGTCAGCGTCGTCGGATCGAATACCGGCTCGCCGCGGATGACCTGACGAACCGTCGCCGGAAGCTCGACGGTCTGCTCGTCGAGCCACCGCAGCAGACCGGCCGCCAGCAGTCGCTGAACCGGGCGCTCAGGCGGCGTTCCGGGGGCGGCGTCGCGGGTGCGACCGATCGGGCTGGAGTTGGCGAGAGTCTCGAGGAGATCCCGCTCGCGGGTGTCCAGAGCGTCGAGGGCTGCCGAGATCTCGGTCTCGGTCATCGCCTCGGCAGGTTCGAGGGCTCGCCCCACACGCCACGGAATCATCCCGATGACTGCCGGGACGACGCTGATGGGATCGACACCCCAGACGAGGGCGGACTCACGCATCTTCGACAGTGACTTGTCGACGGCCTTCTTGGTGACCTTGCCCTTGCCGGTCAGGGCGCGTTCGGCGATTGCACTGTTGAGCTCCGCCCGCGTCATCGGAGTTTCCTCGGCGCCGGCCAGTGCCAACAATTCGAGAAGACCGAAATCCAGGGTGTCGAGTTCGTCCGCCGCTCGGCTGACCGACGCGCGTTGCTGCGCCCGACCACTGAGAACCACCATCGTGCTCGGCGGCGGTACGGCCAGATCGGGGCGCAGACGCAGCAACTCCGTCAACTCGGCGTCACTGCGCGCCGAGAGCCAATCGGTCAGACTTTCGGCTGCGGAACTGCCCGCCGGGGTGCCACGTGTTTCGGTCATCAGGTATCAGATTAGAGACCTGGTCTGTACGGCGTAACGGCGTCCTGTCAAAATGACTTCGTGGCCAACAATTCGAAGCAACACTATGTAGATCCAGGATGGCCGGAAACTGCAGACGGAGATCACGCAGTGACCGAATTGTCATCGACCCGCGCAGGTGGACTTTCACCCTTCGGCGAGGACACCACCTTTCCGGTTCCGGTGGAGTCACTTCCTTACGTACACCCGCACACCGTCATCAACCGATAACAACTCGACACGAAGAAGGCCCGCACCGATTCGGTGCGGGCCTTCTTGATGTTCGAGCGTCCGAGCGGACAGTCTTACCGGTGTTACTTGAGGAACGTCTTCGCGGTGTCGGCGACTGCGAGGATCTGCGGGTCGACCGGGATGCCGTTGGCCTTGGCGAACGCGATTGCCTGATCGATGGCGTCAGCGACCGGGTGTGCAACGGTCTGAGCGACCTGCTGTGCCGGAGCCGGAGCTGCCTGAGGAGCCGTGGTGGCCGGAGCGGAACGCTCGGTGGCGCCGCTGCTCAGTCCGAGGCTGGAGGAGCAGGACGGCCATGCGCCCCAACCCTGGTTTGCGAGAACACGCTCGGCAACAACGATCTGCTGCTCGCGGGTGGCCTGGTTTGCGGTGGCTGCGTACTGTCCGCCGCCGTGTGCGTTCCACGTGCTGGGGGAGAACTGCAGTCCGCCCTGGTAACCGTTGCCGGTGTTGATGGCCCAGTTTCCGCCGGCCTCACACTGGGCGAGACGATCCCAGTCGGAGTCGGGGGCAGCGCTTGCGGTTCCGGTGGCTGCAATTCCTGCTACGCCCATGATGGCGCCGGTGACGGCGACCTTGGCGACAGTGCGACCGGTGGTGGTGGGCTTGCGATGGCGTCCGCTCATGATGGTCGAAATCCTCTCCACACGCGCCTGCGAGGTCAGCTGTCGGGTTCGGGCTGAGAGGTCGCCCGGCCTCGCCTTTCCTGGCTGGAAAGGGTCTGGCTTCACCCCAAGATTCGGTCTTGCGATCGAACCGGTGTCCACTGGAGAACTTTTCTGTTCTCACAGAGGACTTTGGGTCCCCCGTCCTCGTCCCTGGAATGCTCTGTCGGAAGTCCGGTACCCGCGGGACAAGGCTTGGCGCGGCGGGCCGGAGGTGGCCGAGTTTCCCGGCCGAAAACGACGGTAACGGCTCGAGTCTCTCGTGTCACCATTTGATAACGCGGCGTGGCGAAGGACGTACAACGCGTCACACAAAGCGCAGGAGACTCTTCCCAGGTAGGTGGGGGTGCCTGAGTGAATGTCCGGTTGTGTCCGTTCCGTTATCCATCCGTAATGTGAGCAAGGTCACACGTTATGTGGAAATGGAATTCCGGCCGAGTGAGAGGTGTGCCGATCCAGGTCGAAGATGTGTCCTGCATCTCAACATCGAGATTGAAACTTAGGTTAGGTTTGCCTGACTTGCCCCGAATGGGCAGGGTTCGCAGAGTCTTCCAAAGAAGTAGGGCACCCCTCATGAAACTGCAATACCGTCGGCGTGCGGTCACCGCGTCACTCGCCGTCGCCGCTGCTGCTGTCGGCCTGGCCGTCACTGCTCCCGCTGCACACGCCTCACCCGAGGATCCGACACACGGTGTTGTCGGAAGCTATTCCGCAACCCAGCCCGGTGACATCGTCGTCGACTCGGCAACCCACCGCGGATACATCACGCAGTACGGCGGACCGACCAGCTCGTTGTCCGTCGTCGACACGAAGACCGGCAAGTCCGTCGGCACCATCGACGGTGTCGTCGGTTACCCGTCGGCACTTGCCGTGGACTCGGACCTCGGACGCGCATACGTGTCCTCCTCCTACGGCGGCGCGATCTCGATTGTCGACACGAAGACCGGCAAGGTCGAAAAGACGGTCACGCTGAGCGAGAAGAACCCCGACGGCTCGCGGCCGCAGATCAACGATGTCGTCGTCGACCCCACAACACACCGCGCGTACTTCTCGGACTACAAGTCCGGCAACATCCGAGTCGTCGACCCCAACGCCGCCGACGCCGTGTCGAGCATTCTGGTCGACAAGTCGGCAACGCCGACCAAGCTCGCCTTCGACAGTGTCCGCGGCTTCCTCTACATCGCGGACACCAACTTCTTCGACGAGAATTACGGCCGCACGCTGTGGCAGGCGGACGTACGCAAGGGCGGAGCACTCAAGTCGATCGTGCGTGCCGACAACCTCTACCCGGTCGACGTCGATGTCGACACGAAGACCGGCAACATCTACATGACCGACACCCGGGCAACCAACCTGTGGGCGATCACCCCGGCCGGCGCGGTTCTGTCGAAGACCACGCTGTCTCCGACCGCGATTCCCAACGGCGTGGTCGTCGACGCTGCTGCAGGCATTGCATATGTCGCGGACGTCATGAACGGACACCTGTGGTCGGTCGATCTGACGACCCGCGCCACCACCGCTCTGACCGATACCAAGGTTCCGGCACTGGAGAAGGTCAAAAACCTCGCGCTCGACACCTCGACCGGCGCCATCGCGTCGACGACCAACGGGGGCAAGGTGACCGTCGTTGCTGCGTACCCGCTACCCGCGACCGTCGAACTGCCTGCCGCTCAGGTCGGTAAGGCGTATTCGCAGAAGCTCACTGCCGCTGATACCCGGGCAGCCTTTGCGCTCACCAACGGCACTCTGCCCGGCGGACTGTCCCTCGCACAGGACGGCACCATCTCGGGAACCCCCACGGCCGTCGGCAGCGTCACCGTCGAGATCACTGCGAAGAGCGTGCTTTCGCGCGCTTCGAGTGTGACCATCGTGGTCTCCGAGGGTCCGGTCGGCCCCGTTGATCCGGGCAACCCGGGAACGGGTACCGGTTCGCTCGGTAACCTCCCCGGACTCGGTAGCCTCGGCCGCTGATCCGACCTGATACGAGAGAACCCGACCACAGCACCTGCTGTGGTCGGGTTCTTCTGTCTCCGGGCCCGCTTACGCGTAATTCACCCGGTCCACGGCTATGCGTAATTGACGCGGTCCACGGCTATGCGTAATTGACGCGGTCCACGTCGACGATCTCCTTGCCGAGCGGCATCAGCGAGATCGGAATCATCTTCAGGTTCGCGACCGCGAGCGGAATTCCGATGATCGTGATCGCCATCGCGACGGCGGTGACGATGTGTCCGATCGCCAACCAGATACCGGCGATGATCACCCAGATGACATTGCCGATCATCGAACCGACGCCAGCGGTCGGCTTGTCGACGACGGTCTTACCGAACGGCCACAGTGCGTAGATGCCGATGCGGAATGCCGCGATTCCGAAGGGAATCGTGATGATGAGGATGCAGCAGATGATGCCTGCGGCGAAGTAGCCCAACGCCAGCCAGAAGCCGCCGAACACCAGCCAGATCACGTTCAGGAGGATTCTCATGGTCAGTGACCTTTCGGTTGGAGGCGGGAGTGATCAGCGCACGCGTCGACCGGATCTGAGCGTGTAGACGATGGCCAGAAGGAAGCCGATCGGGCACGCGAGTGCCACCAGGTACAACGCCAGGCCGGGCGGGGTGTCGCTGAAGATGTGGACTGCGAAGATGGCCACGATCGCCAGGAATCCGACGATGAACAGTGCCATCGCCGTACGGAACAGACCGTTTCCGGTGCCGGAAGTGCGCGGGTTCGGTTGAGGGTCCACACCTACGAGGATAGTGCCTGTAAACCTGGGTGCCGACCCGGGTTCGTCACAGGTAGACTGTTAACAGACTGCGCGCCCCGCTGAAGCAAGTGTGGGGCGCGTTCTTTTGCATTCTTCCACCGGAAGCGATGCGAGCAAGGCCATGAGGCTCTTCCGAGAGCCTCCCGAGCACATTGGGGCAGATGCCCCAGTCGAGTGATGAGCAGGTGAACGCGGTGCCGACCGGCAAGGTGAAGTGGTACGACGTCGAAAAGGGTTTCGGCTTTCTGTCGCAGGAAGAGGGCGAGGACGTCTACGTCCGTGCTTCCGCTCTCCCCGAGGGCGTCGAAGGCTTGAAGGCCGGCCAGCGCGTCGAGTTCGGCATGGCTGCGGGCCGCCGCGGTCCGCAGGCGCTGAGCCTGAAGGTGCTGGAGCCGGCGCCGTCGTTGCGGGGCGCTACGGCGACGCGTCGTGAGCCCGTCGAGCGTAAGCACACCCCTGACCAGCTGCACGGCATGGTCGAGGACATGATCACGTTGCTCGAGGCGAAGGTCCAGCCGGATCTGCGCAACGGCAAGTACCCGGACCGCAAGACCGCTCAGCGGATCTCCGAGGTCGTCCGAGCCGTCGCTCGCGAGCTCGATACCTGATCGCTCGATTCGAGCTGCCGTACACGGCTTCGAAACAAAATGCCCTGCACACCAATCGGTGTGCAGGGCATTTTCGTTCTTCCGGGGATCAGGCGGTCTTGATCGACCAGATCAGTAGTCCTTGTTCGCTTCCCTCACCGACGGCGAGGTGGATTTCGACGCCGACGAGTTGCTTGACGGGATCGCTCGAAGATTCGACCGTCACTGCCAGGGCCTCGCCGGGCTCGAAGACTCGGGGTTCGCCGGTCTGGTTGCCGTCGGCATCCTCGTAGACCGCCAGCAGGGCCCACTGCGCATCGGAGACGTCCGTCGACAACGACAGCTGCAGCGGGTAGCCCGCGGGAACGTCGAGGGCATAGATGTCGCCCACCTGGGCGCACTGGGACAGATCGATGGTGCAGAACCCGGCAGGGTTCGTCTCGATCGTCTTGCCGTGTGCGTATGCAGTGATGACCGGTAGCTTTTCGGGGTCGTCGTTGATGTTCTTGATGATCACGAAAAGAACGGAGACGTAAGCAACTAGTGCCACCACCATCAGGACACTGATCGCTGCCACGATCTTCTTTGTTCTCGAGCGCATCATCACTGCGGAGTACTTCCTTGTCCTCGGTTGGATTTACCGGTGTAAATCACTTCGGTCACTTCTTGTTCGGCCAGATCGGGTCGCTTCCCGCCGAGGCCGGGCAGGAGGCTGCTTCCTCGGTAGCTCAGGAAGGTCTGTAGAAGCCCGATCGTCAGGAACACCGATACAACAGTGAACCCGATCCAGTATTCGGTCGGAAGCAGAACCCCCAATGCGCCGCCGAGTACCCAGCTCAACTGCAGAACCGTCTCGGATCTGCCGAATCCGGACGCGATCGATTCCTCGGGCAGGTCGTGCTGGAGTGACGCGTCGAGTGAGACCTTTGCGAGTGCGCTGGCTGCGGAGGCTACGAGTGTGGCCAGCGCAGCGGTCATCAGGTTGTCCGTCAGCGCTGCGATCACCGCGATGATCCAGACCGACGCAGTGCACCGGAGCACGATCAGTGCGGGCCGGCCGAGCTTGAGGCGCGCACCCGTGGCATTTCCGGCGAAGTTTCCCAGACCGGCCGCTGCGCCGACCAGGCCGAGCATCATGGCCTGCTGGAGCGGCTCGTGATCGGTGCGTGATTTGGCGACGAACGCGATGTAGAGCGTCAGGAAGCCGGTGAGCACGCGAATGGTGCCGTTGCCCCAGAGTCCGATGATCACGGCGCGTCCGAGAGGCTGTCGGACCTTGGCCGGTTTCGCGTTCGGCTGTGGTGGGGCGCTGCCGGCGTGGTGCGCCTCGTCCGGGTGGTAGGTGATGGTCGCGGGAACCTCACCCTCGGTGACTTCGACCCACGACGGGATTCGCATGCTCAGATATGCGCCGAAGACGGTGACGGCGACGGCGAACCACAAGGCTCCGGTGGAACCGAAAGCGAGCGCGAGCGCACCCGCGACGGCGCCGGCGCCGATCGTTCCGCCGATCAACCCGAAGACCGTTAGACGCGAATTGACGCGCACCAGGTCTATTTCCGGTGGTAGGACGCGTGGTGTCACCGCACTCTTGAGTACCGAGAACGATTTACTGAGCACCATCATGCCGAGCGCGGCCG